>CANEWU010000142.1 GCA_947442825.1 Synechococcaceae cyanobacterium | reverse complement strand
GGCGCCAGCCGCGCCCGGTGCAGGCGGCTCTTCTCGTACCACTCGGCGATCTGCGGGGCCCACTCCTGCAGGTGGGGCCACATCAGGTCGCAGAGGATGCGGATCTCCTGTTGGGCGTCGAGCTTGGCGCGCAGATCGAGGAAGTGCAGCAGGGCGCGCAGGGTGAAACTCACCACGAAATGTTGGCGGTAATCGAAGGGCAGGATGCCGCGGGCATGTTCCTCCGCATAGCCGGCGGCGAGAAGATCGCGGTAGCGGTCGGCGGCGGCGCGGCAGAGGTTGAGGTCGATGGCGCGTTGCTCGGCGGAATAGTGATACTTTTTGCCCTGGCGGTCGCTGTAGTCGCCCACCGGGCGCAGGTAGAACACTTCCTCCAGATCTAGATCGCCATTGGCGGCGCGGCAGATGCGCTCGCCCGTATAGCGCATCGACTGCACATCGAAGCTCACGCCCACGCGATGGGTGCGGGCCTGCTGCATCACCGAATGGGGAAACCAGCCCACATTCAGCACAATCTGGGCGTGCTCCAGCGGGCCGTAGTGGCCCCGCTCGCCCGCCAGCAGGCGCTTGATGCAGATCTTGCCGGCCTGTTCCTCGTCGGGCCAGTCGCCCCGGTCGTCGGCCACGAATCCCTCGCTGTAGTCCTGATGCATGCCCGCGTAGATGCACTGCTGCGGGTTGGGGGTGGCGGCGAGGAGCTCCACCCGGAAGCGGGGATCCATCGGCTCCGGGTTCGGCGCGGAGTTCGGCGCGGAGTTCGGCTCGGAGGCAGGGGCGGCGGCGGACATGGCCGGAGTGGGCGGTGGGGATGCGGGGGGAGTCAGCCGTGGCTGCGGGGGCCGACGGGCGCGCCGGCCGGGGTGGCGGTGGTTGTGGTGGTGTTGGCGGCCTCGGGCAGGGTGCTGATCGCCCCTACCCCCGCCAGAGCCGGCAGCGGATCGCCGGAGAGCAGCGCGTCGGTGAGGGCGGCCAGCTCCTGGGGGCGGCGCGCCCCCAGGGAGCGGCCCACCGGCTGGCCCTGGCCATCAAACAGCTCCAGCTGGGGGATGCCATTCACCTCGTAGCGCTCCACCTCCGCCTGCCAGCGGGGGTTGTCCACATTCAGCAGCACCACATCCATCTCGCCCCGGTGCTGGCGCTCCAGGCTCTCCATCGCCGGCGCCATCGCCCGGCAGGCCTCGCACCAGTCGGCGTAGAACTCCACGATCGTCGGCTTGCCATCGGCCAGGGCGGTGCCCAGCTCCGGTGATCGCCGGGCCAGGCTCTCCAGCGACGCCTCCGGATGCAAGCCGCCCCGCAGCCACACCAGCAGCAGGGCCAGGGCCGCGGCCACGGCGGCCAGCAGCATCCGCTCGCGCCGCCCCAGGCCGGAGCTCGCGGGCGGGGTGGGGCTGGCCGGGGGGGCGGACATGGCGGAGCTCGGTGGCGGCGCGGCCGGCGGGGCCAGCGAATGGCCTGCACTCTGGCAGTTCCGTCGCGGGCGGTGCTTGCTAGCGTCAAGTCGACGGGCCTGGATGCGTGAAGCGACGCCTCACCCTGCACTTCCCCCGGGAGGCGGTCCACCAGCCGATCACCTACCGGCTTGCCGTCGATTTCGATATCGCCGCCAAAATCCTGCGGGCCCAGATCGCCCCCAACCAAAGCGGCACCATGGTGGTGGAGCTCTCCGGCGACATCGACGAGCTGGAGGCCGCCCAGGCCTGGCTGCTGCGGCTCGGGCTGCGCCTCAACCCCGCCCCCGGTGAGATCCACGTCGATCCGGAGCGCTGTGTGGACTGCGGCCTCTGCGCCAGCGTCTGCCCCAGCGGTGCCCTGTCCTTCGATCCAGCGGCCCAGCGGTTGCACTTCGAGACCAGCCGCTGCCTGGTCTGCGAGCAGTGCATCCCCAGCTGCCCGCTCGAGGCGATCCACCTGGGCCTGGGGGCGCGATGAACGGCCCCCTGGGGATGGTGCTGTTGCCGCTGCGGGCGCCGATGCTGCTCGTTCTCCTGCTGATCAGCGTCTACCTGGGCATCAACACCACGCTCGTGGAGGCCTCCTTCACCGGCGAGATGGTCCGCTTCACCACCCTGGCCTGGGGGGCCGAATGCCTGCAGGCCATCCTGGTGGTGGTGGTCTGCACCATCCCCGATTTGCTTCTTCGTCAGGTGTCGTCGCTGATGGCGAGCAGCCGGGTGATCAGCCTGGTGATTTCGCTGCTGTTGGTCACCATGCTGGGGCTGTCTCTGCTCCATCTGGAGGTGCTCTCGGTGGTGCTGATCCTGGGCTCGGCGGTGTTGCTGGCGCGGCTGGATCTGGTGCGTATCCGCGTGGTGCCACCCCCCGTTCTGCTCACGGTGTCTCTCTGTCTTCTGGTGGTCGCCGGGCTGTGGGTGGGTCGCTGGATCGGCCCCCGTTTCCAGCGGCCTGCCTCAGCAGGAGGGGCGCCGCTCTCCCGCGTAGCTCCAGGCGTTGCCCAGCACCTTCTTCACGTACAGGCGGGTTTCGGGGTACGGGATGGCCTCCACCCAGAGCTCCGGGGCTGAGCGCAGGCGGGGATCGTTGCTCCAGCTCTGCACCGCCCCGGGGCCCGCGTTGTAGCTCGCCACACTCAGCAGGGGATTGTCCTGCCATTGATCGAGCAGGCCCCGCAGGTAACGGGCGCCGAGTTCGGCGTTGCGCTGCGGATCCTCCAGGTCGGCATCGCTCACCGGGGCGCCGGCCACCTCTGCGGCGGTGTCGGGCATCAGCTGCATCAGGCCCACCGCGCCCACGCCGGAGCGCACGGCGGGGGTGAACCGCGACTCCTGCTTCGCCAGACCCAGCAGCAACGCCATCGACAGGTTTTCCTGCGTCGCCGCCCGGCGGAAGGCGTTCTCAAAGCGCAACGGATGGAGGCTGCGCTCCAGCTGGGGCATCAGGTCGCAGCGTTCGGGCGGCAACCGCAGGCTGGCCTGCTCCAGCTGGCCCAGGCCCGTCCAGTCGTCCCCCACCCCCTGGCGCAGGCGCCCTTCGAGCAGCAGGTCGCGGCTGTCCTCCGGCGTGCGGCTGCCGCGTCGGTAGCGCCACACCTCCCAGGCCTCGGTGCTCTGGCCGAGTCGCCAGAGGCGATCGAGGCGGCCATCGCCGCTGGCCAGCGGCTCCCAGCCATAGGGGCGCAGGCTGGCGGCATCCGCGGCGCGGCGGGACGGGAGCCGCAGGGCCAGGTCGCCCTCGCCCAGCTGAACCGCCGCCCGCCAGCCGTAGTAGCCGCCGGGGTGGTGCAGGCGCAGTTCCCGCCAGGTGGTGGTGGCGGCCTCCTCACGACCCAGCTGGCGTTGCACGGCCCCGAGCCAGAAGCGTTGGCGGGCCGCCAGCGGCGGCGGCAGGCGCTCCGCCGGGATGGCGGTGAGCAGGGTTTCGGCGCCCCGCCAGTCGTCGGCCAGCAGCCGCAGCCGCGCCAGCTCCCACTGCAGCTCCCAGCTGGCGGGATCATCCGGCCAGCGGCGCAGCAGGGCCAGGGGATCCGGGTCGCCGGCGGGGGCGGGTTCGCCGCTGTCCGCCCCGGCCCCCGCCGGCGTTGCCGCCGCCAGGGCCCGGTGGGCGAGCACCGGCGGACTGTCGCGCCAGGGCGGGGCCAGCTTCTGCAGCGTTGCCGCCGCCTCCGGGCCGTCCTGGCGGCTCAGCAGCCGCACCGCCTCCGCCGCCGCCGGGCTCTTCGGCCAGCGGTTGGGGATGCCGGCGAGCAGGGCCAGGCCCTGGGAGCGGCGCTCCGGCGTGCCCTTGAGCAAGGTGCGCCCCAGGGTCAGCCGGGCATCGGCGGAGAGGGCCCCATTCACCTGGCTGCCGCCGCCTGAGAGGCAGGTGACCGCCGCCTCCCCATCCCCCAGCTCCGCCAGGCCGGTGGCCACCTGGGCCCGCTGGGCGGGGCTCAGGCCGGTGGCGCCCGCTCCGCACGTCTGCCGCAGCCGTTCTTCGGCGCCGGGCCAGCGGGGGCCCCAGCGGGCCAGGTGCAGGGCGCCCCGCAGACGATCCGCGGGGGCGGGGCCGGCCTCCAGGGCCGCCGCCAGGGCCGCCGGATGGGCGGGGAACTGCTGCAGCAGCTGCCGGCGCAGGGCGGGTTGCTCCCGGCCCAGGGCGTAGAGGGAATCGGCGGCGGCGGGCTGGCCGGGGAAGCGACGGTGCAGGCGGGTCCACAGCGGTTCGGCCGCCTCCGGGCCGGAGATCTTCTGGCGCGCCAGGGCCTGGCGTTTGAGCACCAGGGCGGCCAGGTCGTCGCGTCCCCAGCCGTGGCCCCGCAGCAGCCGCTGTTCCTGTTGGGCGTCTCCGTCACCGTTTCCGTCGCCCGGCAGCCGGCTGGCGAGCAGCAGGCTCGCCTCGCGCCGCCGCTCCGGATCTGGCGACCAGCGCCGCACCTGCTCCAGGGTGGGGGTGGCGGTGAGCGGGGTGAGGGTCGGCCGCCGCTCCAGCAGGGCGCGGCCCCCCAGCAGGGCTGCCCCGGTGCCCAGGCAGGAGACGGCGAGCAGCAGGGACAGGCGGGTCAAGCGCGCTCCGGCGGCGGTGGCAGCATTCTGGACAGCCGGCTGCCCCCCACCCGTTGCGCCCCCGCCTGCCGCTGCGTCTTCCCCTTCCGCCCCTGCCGCCCCTGCTTGCCCACCTGCCCGGCGCAGCCCAGCGGCGCCGGGCCCTCTCCCTGAGTGCGGTGGCTGCTCTGGTGTTCCTGTTGCGCCCCTGGCCCCCCTTCCAGTGGCTGCCGGGCTGGGTGGTGGGCCTGCTGTTGCTGGTGGCGGTGGCGGAGCTGCTGCGCTGGCTGTGGTGGCCGCGGCGCTGGAGCTGAGGCAGGCGCCTCCTAACCTGACGCGCCTGTTCCCCTGGCGCCATGGTCTCCACGCCTACCTCCCCGATCGGCGCCCCGCTGGATGGGGGGATCGGCTTCGGTACCGATGGCATTCGCGGCCGGGTGGGCACGGTGGTCACCCCCCTGCTGGCGCTGCAGGTGGGTTACTGGACCGGCCGGGTGTTGCCCCCCGACGCCCCGGTGGTGATCGGCACCGATTCGCGCAGCAGCGGCCCGATGCTTGTGGCCGCCCTCACCGCCGGCCTCACCGCCGCCGGCCGGGAGGTGTGGCAGCTGGGGCTGTGCCCCACCCCGGCGGTGCCCGGCACGATCCGGCGCCTCGGGGCCGCCGGCGGCCTGATGGTCTCCGCCAGCCACAACCCGCCCCACGACAACGGCATCAAGATCTTTGGTCCGTCGGCCGCCAAGCTGGGCCGCTCTGAGCAGGATGCGATCGAGGCGGGCCTGCGGGGCGCCGATCCACTCGACGCCACCACCCTCACCGGCCAGGGGACCAGCGCCCCGCGCGCCGATCTGCTGGAGGCTTACGTGGCCTCCCTGCTGGAGAGCGTGGACGGGCGCCGTCTCGATGGGGTGCCGATCGTGCTCGACCTCTGCTGGGGGTCGGCCACCGCCTGCGGCGAGGCGGTGTTTCGCGCCCTCGGCGCCGATCTCACGGTGCTCCATGGCCAGCCCGATGGCGACCGCATCAACCAACAGTGCGGCAGCACCCACCTGGAACCCCTGCGCCGCGCCGTGCTCGAGCGGGGGGCCGCGATGGGCTTCGCCTTCGATGGCGACGCCGACCGGATGCTGGCGGTGGATGGCCGCGGCCGGGTGGTGGATGGCGACCAGATCCTCTACCTCTGGGGCTCCTCCCTGCGGGCGGCGGGCGAACTGCCGGAGGATCGCCTCGTGGCCACCGTGATGTCGAACCTGGGCTTTGAGCGGGCCTGGCAGGCCGACGGTGGCGTGCTGGAGCGCACCGCCGTCGGCGATCAGTACGTGCACGCCGCCATGGAGGAGCTGGGGGCGGGGCTCGGCGGCGAGCAGTCGGGTCACATCCTCTCGGCCCGCCATGGCATGGCCGGCGATGGGCTGCTCACCGCCCTGCAGGTGGCCACGTTGGTGCACGGCCGCGGCCAGTCGCTGGCGGATTGGATGGAGGGCAGCTTCACCCCCTACCCCCAGAAGCTCGTGAACGTGACCGTGCCGGATCGGGAGCGGCGCACCGGCTGGGAGCGCTGCGAACCGCTGCGGCAGGCGGTGGAGCGGGCCGAGCGGGCGATGGAGGGGCGCGGGCGGGTTTTGGTGCGGGCCAGTGGCACCGAGCCGCTGCTGCGGGTGATGGTGGAGGCCGCCGAGCAGGAGCAGGTGGATCACTGGTGCGCCGAGCTGGCGGCGGAGGCCGAGCGGCGCCTTAACGCCCCGGTCTGAGGTCGAGGGCCAGGGCCAGGGCGCCGTCGCAGGCGTCGCCCGCCGGCGCCACCAGCCGCGCACCGGGGCAGCGGCGGGCCAGGGATTCCCGGAAACCCTGCTGCAGCGTTGCCAGGTGGGTGAGGGCGCCGCCCAGGCCGCACACCGGTGGAGCCTCCAGGGCGAGC
>CANEWU010000141.1 GCA_947442825.1 Synechococcaceae cyanobacterium | reverse complement strand
GCGCCTTGTCGTACATCACCTCAGCCACCTCGGCCAGGCCGGCTTCCGCGGCCAGCTTCTCGATGCGGCGCCGCACCGCCGGCCTCACGAAGAAGGGCACCTCCTTGAGGCGGGCTTCGGCGGCGGGGGTCCAGAGCATCGCCATGACAAACGCTTCGGCCGAGCAGCCGCCCAGGGAAAGGTGGTGGAAAATAAGGCAGTGGAGAATAGGGGACTCGAACCCCTGACCTCTGCGGTGCGATCGCAGCGCTCTACCAGCTGAGCTAATTCCCCGTCGCCCGCCATTATCGCTGACGACCCCCTTCACCCCGCCCCCTCCGTGTCCGATTCTCCGGCCGAATCCCCGGCAGCGATCACGCCCGAACGGCTTGCCGGCTTCGATGAAGCGGCCGTCGCCGAGCTGGCCCGCCGCCTCGACGACGACGACTACCCCAGCCCCTTTGCCGGCCTGCAGGATTGGCACCTGCTGCGCGCCCTGGCCATCCACCGCCCTGATCTGGCCAGGCCCTATGTGCATCTGGTCGACCAGGAACCCTTCGACGAAGACTGATCAGGCGGCCTGGGAATCCTCCGCCCCCCCAGCGGCCGGTGCCGGAGTGCCCTCCTCCCGTTGGAGCAGATCGAGGAAGGTGCGCAGCTGCAGGCGCGGGATGTAGGGCCAGCCGCCGCTGCGCTCCATCTCAGCCAGCAGATCGAACAGATGGTTGCGATCCTCCGGCAGGCTGGCCCGGAAGGGGCCGTCCTGGATGGTGCGATGGAGCTGCTCCAGGCGCCGCAGCAGCGCCAGCAGACCCTCGGGCTGACCTTCCAGCTCCCGGGCCAGCGCTTCGAGTTGGGCCAGGGAGGCCTCGGCCCGCGGATCGCCGCTCGAAGCCTGGGAGGGCTCGGGGGATGGGATGCCGGAATGGTTCATCGCTCTCTCATACAGGTTGTTGAGAGCCCCCGCAACCTATCAGGGGCCGGCGATCAACACCGGTAGGATCGGCCACAGCCCAGTTCCTCCCCTGTCTCTGCGGCGTCTCCCCATGCGTTTTCGTCCCTTGCTGGCCCTGATGCTGGCGCTGTGCCTCACCCTGGTGACCGCATGCAGCGGCGGGGCCAAGGCTGTCGACCGGGCCAACCTCACCTACGAGGACATCCACAACACCGGCCTGGCCAACGAATGCCCCACCCTCCCCGATAGCGCCCGCGGTTCGATCCCCCTGGAGTCCGGCAGCCGCTACCAGTTGCGTGAGATCTGCCTCCATCCCGCCGAAGTGTTCGTGAAGGGCGAGCCGGCCAACAAGCGCCAGGAGGCCCAGTTCGTGGCCGGCAAGATCCTCACCCGCGCCACCTCCAGCCTGGATCAGGTCTACGGCGATCTCACCCTCCAGGGCGATTCGCTGTCCTTCCAGGAGCTGGGCGGCCTCGATTTCCAGATCATCACCGTGCTCCTGCCCGGTGGCGAGGAAGTTCCCTTCACCTTCTCCAGCAAGGAGCTCGTGGCCGAAGGCAGCGGCACGGCGCTCACCACCAGCACCGATCTGAGCGGCAGCTACCGCGTGCCCAGCTACCGCACCTCCAACTTCCTGGATCCCAAGGGCCGCGGCCTCACCACCGGTGTGGAATACGCCCAGGGTCTGGTGGCCCTCGGTTCCGGCAACCAGGAGATCCTGCGCGAGAACATCAAGCGCTACGTGGATGGCCAGGGCACGATGAACTTCTCGATCACCAAGGTCGACGCCGAATCCGGCGAGTTCGCTGGCGTGTTCACCGCCCTGCAACCCTCCGACACCGACATGGGCTCGAAGGATCCCCTCGATGTGAAGATCACCGGCGATCTCTATGGCCGCCTCGAGAAGCTCTGATCGCCCTCCGCTGGCGCCCCAGTCCTCTCGACCTCTCCCCAGGGCCCATCAGGGCCCTTTTTTATGGGGTTGGTGAGCGGCCGGTCTGGGAGAATCACCCCCTCCCCTGCGCCGCGTGACCCGTCGCCATGTCGATCGCCCACCCCGCCGGTTCCCGCACCTCCGCCCTGATCGCCCCCCACGGCGGCACCCTGGTCGACCTGATGGTGCCTGCCCAGGAGCGCGAGGCGGTGCGCGCCGGCGTGGACCGCACGGTGGAGTGCAGCGACCGCAACGCCTGCGATGTGGAGCTGCTGGTGGTGGGCGGCTTCTCGCCCCTGCGGGGCTTCATGCACCAGGAGGACTACGAGGCGGTGGTGGAGCACCACCGCACCAGCAGCGGCCTGCTGTTCGGCCTGCCGATCGTCTTCGACAGCAACGACGCCTCGATCGCCGTGGGCGAGCGGCTGTTGCTCACCTACGGCGGCCAGGAGCTGGCGGTGTTCACGGTGGAGAGCCGCTGGGAGCCCGACAAGGTGAAGGAGGCCTGGGGTTGCTACGGCACCACCTCGCTGGAGCACCCGGCGGTGCGGATGATCGCCACCGAGCGCGGTCGCTTCTACTTCGGCGGGCGGGTGCAGGGGCTGGCGCTACCCCAGCGGGTGTTTCCCTGCCGCACGCCGGCCGAGGTGCGCGCCACCCTGCCTCCCCATCAAGACGTGGTGGCCTTCCAGTGCCGCAACCCCATCCACCGGGCCCACTATGAGCTGTTTACCCGCGCCCTGCACGCCACCAACGTGAGCGAAGGCGGCGTGGTGCTGGTGCACCCCACCTGCGGCCCCACGCAAGACGACGACATCGCCGGTGCGGTGCGCTTCCAGACCTATGAGCGCCTGGCGGAGGAGGTGGACAACCCGCGCATCCGCTGGGCCTACCTGCCCTACTCGATGCACATGGCCGGCCCGCGCGAGGCGCTGCAGCACATGCTGATCCGCAAGAACTACGGCTGCAGCCATTTCATCATCGGCCGCGACATGGCCGGCTGCAAGTCGTCGCGCACCGGCGACGACTTCTACGGCCCCTACCAGGCCCAGGATTTCGCCCGTGAGCACGCCCCCGAGCTGGGGATGGAGACCGTGCCCTCCCTGAACCTCGTGTACACGGAGGAGGAGGGCTACGTCACCGCCGAGCACGCCGAGGCCCGTGGTTTGCACGTGCGCAAGCTCAGCGGCACCCAGTTCCGCAAGATGCTGCGCGGCGGCGAGGAGATCCCCGAGTGGTTCGCCTTCCGCAGCGTGGTGGAGGTGCTGCGCTCCGCCGCATGAGCTCGGCGGACCCCCGCCAGAGCTTGGCGGGGTTACCATTTGTTACCCGATTCTCAGCGGAGACCCCTGGTGAAGAAGCGTTGGCGCAACGCCATCCTCTACGTGCTGCTGGTGGTGGCATTCCTGGCCGTGGGCGCGGCCCTGTTCGATGGCTCCGGCCGCAACGCCGTCCCGGCCCGCACCCTGCGCTACAGCGACTTCGTGGAGGCCGTCCAGGCCAATGAGGTCTCCCGCGTGCTCATCTCCCCGGAGAGCGGCACCGCCCAGGTGGTGGAAAACGATGGCACCCGAGCCACGGTGAACCTCGCCCCCGACAAAGACCTGCTCAAGCTGCTCAACGACCACAACGTTGACATCGCCGTGCAGCCCACCCGCGAGGCGGCGCCGTGGCAACAGGCGATCGGCAGCCTGCTCTTCCCGCTCTTGCTGCTCGGCGGCCTCTTCTTCCTGCTGCGCCGCGCCCAGGGCGGCGGCGGCAACCCGGCGATGAACTTCGGCAAGAGCAAGGCGCGGGTGCAGATGGAGCCCCAGACCCAGGTGACCTTCGGCGATGTGGCCGGCATCGAGGGGGCCAAGCTCGAGCTCACCGAGGTGGTGGATTTCCTCAAGAACCCCGATCGCTTCACCGCCGTCGGCGCCAAGATCCCCAAGGGCGTGCTGCTGGTGGGCCCTCCGGGCACCGGCAAAACGCTCCTGGCCAAGGCCGTGGCCGGTGAGGCCGGCGTTCCCTTCTTCTCGATCTCCGGTTCGGAGTTCGTGGAGATGTTCGTGGGCGTGGGCGCCAGCCGCGTGCGCGACCTGTTCGAGCAGGCCAAGAAAAATGCCCCCTGCATCGTCTTCATCGACGAGATCGATGCGGTGGGCCGCCAGCGCGGCGCCGGCCTCGGCGGCGGTAACGACGAGCGCGAGCAGACCCTCAACCAGCTGCTCACCGAGATGGATGGCTTCGAGGGCAACACCGGCATCATCATCGTGGCGGCCACCAACCGTCCCGATGTGCTCGATTCGGCCCTGATGCGTCCCGGCCGCTTCGACCGCCAGGTGGTGGTGGATCGCCCCGATTACGCCGGTCGCCTGCAGATCCTGAATGTGCACGCCCGCGGCAAGACCCTCGCCAAGGACGTGGACCTCGACAAGGTGGCCCGCCGCACCCCCGGCTACACCGGCGCCGACCTGGCCAACCTGCTCAATGAGGCCGCGATCCTGGCCGCCCGCCATCAGCTCACCGAGATCTCGATGGATGAGGTGAATGACGCGATCGAGCGGGTGATGGCCGGCCCGGAGAAGAAGGACCGGGTGATGAGCGAGAAGCGCAAGCGATTGGTGGCGTACCACGAGGCCGGCCACGCCCTGGTGGGTGCCCTGATGCCCGATTACGACCCGGTGCAGAAGATCAGCATCATTCCCCGCGGCAACGCCGGCGGTCTCACCTTCTTCACCCCCAGTGAGGAGCGGATGGAATCGGGCCTGTATTCGCGGGCCTATCTCCAGAACCAGATGGCGGTCGCCCTGGGTGGCCGCGTGGCTGAGGAGATCGTCTACGGAGAAGACGAGGTGACCACCGGCGCCTCCAACGACCTGCAGCAGGTTGCCCGCGTCGCCCGCCAGATGGTCACCCGCTTCGGCATGAGCGACAAGCTGGGCCCGGTGGCCCTTGGCCGCTCCCAGGGCGGCATGTTCCTCGGCCGCGACATCGCCGCCGAGCGCGATTTCTCCGAGGAAACCGCCGCCGCCATCGATGAGGAGGTGAGCGACCTGGTGGCGGAGGCCTACCGCCGAGCCACCTCGGTGCTCACCGCCAACCGTCCGGTGCTCGATGAGCTGGCCGAGCTGCTGGTGGAAAAGGAAACCGTCGACGCCGAGGAGCTCCAGGAGCTGCTGATCCAGCGGGATGTGCAGGTGGCCGAATACGTCTGAGCGGGGGCCCTTCCCGCTCGGCTGTCAAAGCCCTTCCCCTTGCCCTCCCGGTTCATGCCGGGAGGGTTTTTTGTGGCGGTGCTCTCCCCTGCGGCTTCTGCCGGTGCTGGCCCCGCCGCGGTTCAGGATGAAGGGATGCCTGCCGCCGAGCGCCCGATTCAGTTCCTTATCCAATCGTTGCGGGCTCAGCCGCTGCTGATCGTGCTGCGCCCCGCCGAGCCCCTGGCGGCTTCGCCGCAGCTGGAGCGGCTTCAGGCCCTTGGGCTGCGCCACATCGAGATCGCCTGGCAGCCCGGCGGCGGCTGGGCCGAGCAGATGGCCGCGCTCGTGCGCCGCTTCCCCGCCCTGGAGCTCGGCGCCGCTTCCGTGTGCGAGGTGCGCGGGGTGGAGGAGGCCGCCGCCGCCGGCTGCCGCTATGCCGTGTCGCCGGTGCTGGATGCGGAGCTGCAGGGCCGTGCCGCTGCCCTGGATCTGGTGCTGGTGCCGGGGGTGATGACCCCCAGCGAGGTGCACAGCGCCCGCCGGCTCGGCTGCGCCATCGTGAAACTGTTCCCGGCGGTGAGCGTGGGCAGGCACCACTGGCGCCGCCTGCGCGAACCCCTGGGGCCGCCCCTGCCCTTCTGCATCGCCGCCGGCGGCCTCACTCCCGCCGATGTGCTGTCCTGGCTGGAGGCCGGCGTGGATGCGGTGGCCCTGGGCTCGGCCCTGGGGGATCTGGAGGAGCCGGGGCCCTTGCCTGCGCTGCTGGCGGCGCTGGCAGGCGCCCAGCGCCCGGTTGCTGCCTCAAACCCCTGATCGTCAGGCCGGGGCTGCAACACCCGTGCGGCTCAGAAGCCGGCAGCCTTGAAATCCTCCCCGGCGAAGGCCAGTGGCAGCTGTTCCTGGTCGGCAAGGGCTGCCGCGAAACAGTCGCCGAAATTGAGCTGGGCAGCATGGCCCTGCCCCTTGCCCATCCTCTGAAACATCTGCAACGCCCGTCGGGCGAGGGCTTCATCCACTGGCACCACGTCGGGATCCAGCAGCTGCAGCAGGGCTTCCATGGCGTCGAGCACGCCTCGATACTGGGCAACAATCAGCAGCTCCTGCATGGTGCCTGCGGAGAGGAGCAGTCGCGGTGCATCCTCCAGCTGCCGCTGGTGGTGCTGCCAACCGGGCTCCCGCTGCAGGATGGCAACCAGCACGGAGGTGTCGAGGATCATGCCGGCAGGCCGTCGGCGTTGTAGAGATCGGCATCAGCGAAGGGCCTGGCGCGGGAGGCGGCCTCCTCCTGCAGGCCTTCAAGCTCCCGGCCCAGCCGCGCGACGCGCCGCAGCTGCCGCTGCCGCCGCAGTTCCTGCTCCAGGGCATCACGCACGATCTCGGTGGC
>CANEWU010000140.1 GCA_947442825.1 Synechococcaceae cyanobacterium | reverse complement strand
GGTGAAGACCCCCCTGTCGGTCTACAAGACCGTGCCAGGCTGCCAGCAGCTCCGCCCCGATCAGGCCACCCCGATCGCCAACTTCTTCCTTGCCGGCGACTACACCATGCAGCGCTACCTGGCCTCGATGGAGGGGGCGGTGCTCAGTGGCAAGCTCTGCGCCCAGGCCATCGACCACTCCCCTCTGGCTGCCACTTCCGGCCCCCGCAGCGGTGCCGCTCCGGCGCCGGTGACCGTCTGACGGCTGTGCGCACCGCGGCCCCTGCCACCACTGCCCTGCCGGGCCTGGCGCAGGCCTACGAGGCCTGTCGACAGGAGACCGCTGCGTGGGCCAAAACCTTTTACCTCGGCACCCTGTTGATGCCGCCGGCCAAGCGCAGCGCCATCTGGGCCATCTACGTGTGGTGCCGCCGCACCGATGAGTTGATGGATAGTCCGGAGGCCCAGGCTCGACCCACTGCCGAGCTGGCGGTCCGGCTCGATGCCTGGGAGGTCCGCACCCGTGAGCTGTTCTCCGGCACCGTGCGGGATGGGCTCGACCTGGCCATGTGGGACACGATCGAGCGCTATCCCCAGCCGATCCAGCCCTATCTGGACATGATTGAGGGCATGCGCATGGACCTGCACACCCATCGTTATCCGAGTTTCCGGGAGCTGGAGCTCTATTGCTATCGCGTGGCGGGCACCGTGGGCTTGATGACCCAGGAGGTGATGGGGGTTGATCCTGCCTATACCTCCGCCCCGTGGAGCGCCCGGCCCGACACATCAGAGGCGGCAGTTGCCCTGGGCATTGCCAATCAGCTCACCAACATTCTGCGTGATGTGGGTGAGGATCGGGAGCGGGGTCGCATCTATTTGCCTCAAGATGAGATTGTGCGATTTGGCTATTCCGAGGCCGAGCTCCTTGCTGGGGTTGTTAATGATAATTGGCGGGCCTTGATGCGTTTTCAAGTGCAGCGTGCCCGCGCCTGGTTCGCCCGGTCCGAGGCTGGCGTCCGCTGGCTTGCCCCCGACGCTCGCTGGCCGGTGTGGGCCTCCCTGCGCCTCTATCGCGGCATTCTCGATGTGATCGAGCAACTCGACTACGACGTCTTCAACCATCGGGCCTTTGTGCCCACCGCCGGTAAGTTTCTCGACCTACCCCGCTCTTTCGTTATCGCCCAATCTCGGTGAGGGTGTTGACGGGCTGGCGGCATCGGCCGTGAGCCACTCCAGCAGGATTGGATTCACCCGCTCCGGTGCCTCGTCATGGGGGCAGTGGCCCACGCCCTCAAGCACCCGCAGCTCGCGCACGCAGGCCCGTTCGGCGGCCCAGCGGCGCGCCTCGGCCGGTGCTTCCCAAGGATCCCGTTCCCCCCAGATCATGCGCACCGGCAGGGTCAGCTCGGCCAGCAGGTCGGGGGCTAGATGGTCGCGGAAGAGATTGACGAAGCCGCGGAAGCTCTCCACGGCGCCTGGATCGGTGGCGGGGCGATGCAGCAGGGCCACCAGCTCATCGTCGACGTTGGCTCCGCTGGGGTAGGCCACGCGCAGCACCCGGCGGATGAAGGATGGCCGGGCCAGGGTGGCGAACAGGGGGGCAAGGAGCCAGCGCTGGCGCACCAACGCTTTGACCAGCGGCCGCCCCGCCTGCTCCCAGATCGGCAGCTCAGCGATCCGCTTCTCGTCGAGGGTGCGCTGGGCGCAGTCGATCAGCACCACCTGGCTGGCCTGCGTGCCGCGCTCCTGAAGAATGCGCGCGGTGTTCAGGGCCACGATGCCGCCGATCGAATTGCCCACCAGATGCAGGGGGCGTCCCGGGGCATCGGTGCGTACCTGGTCCGCCACGAAGTCAGCCACTTGCTCGGCCCAGAGGTCGAAGCAGTAGCGCACCTCGCCGCGGTTCATCGGCTCACCGTCTAAGCGGGAACGTGGTTTGTCGCTGGCGCCGAAGCCAAGCAGATCAATGGCGTAGACCGAGGCTCCGCCGGCCAGGGCCGGCAGGGTGTGGCGCCAGTGACCCAGGCTCGCCCCGAAGCCGTGGATCAGAACGATGGCCTGTGGAGCGTCCGGGGAGCCCCGGTGCGTGAAGGCGATGCGATGGCCCCGCCACATCCAGAAATCTGGCTCTGGCAGGTCCACGGCGGCGGGGGCTCCTCGGCGGATCAGACGCCGACCTTCTGGTTGGCGAGCAGTCCCTTGAGCTTGGACAGTTCGCCAGCCCAGCGGGGATCGGGGGCTTCGCTGTCGACGCTGTCGGCATGAACCACTTTGTCCACAGCCCGGCGGGCCGGTGCTGGGGCACCGGGACCCCGTCGCTCGGCCGGAGCGCCGGGGCGGCCTTCGCGGCCTTCGCGACGCTCGGAGATCTCGATGCGCAGGCTGTTGCCGCCGAAATCGCGGCCGTTGAGCTGCTCAATCACCGCCTCAGCGGTTTTGTGGTCATCGACGTTGGCGAAGCCGAAGCCACGGCAGGTACCGGTTTCCCGGTCGTTCACGGCCTTGAAGCGCACACCCTCCCCCACGGAAGTAAACAGGCCCTCGAGCTCTTGGGCATCAAAAGACCTCGGCAGGTTGCCGACGTAGAGGCGAACACTCATGGGAGAGAAAGGAGGAAGGAAAGCTTTGACTGGCGGTGCATTGCGCCCGTGCAGTAAAAGTTAATCACGCCGGCGTCCCGCTGGCGCTCCGCAAGCGCTGGGCCGCGATCAGCACTTCCTGCCGCTGCTCCTCCGTCAGATTTTCAGGAGCCGCGGCGCTCAGCCGTCCGAAGGCCCGCTCCCGGCTCAGTGCCTCCAGCAGCTGGCCCAGCTCCGGACCAGCCGCCATCCCCAGCTCCCGCTGCAGCTGGCGGCCGTCGAGCGGGGGACGTGGGTGGAAGAGGGGATCTGCGGGGTCGCGCCAGCGCGCCAGGGCCGCCTGCGCCGTGGCGGGGGGCAGATCCAGCAGCAGGGCCGGCAGATCCTCCTCCAGATCGCGCTGAAGCTCCAGGCGCTCCGCCTCCCCCAGCCCCTCGAGATCCGCCGCCTCGTGCTCCGCCAGCTCCCGCCGCCAACGCCGCAGCCGCCGGCAGCGCATTTGCAGCCTCCGGCTTGCGTGCAGTCGCGTCAGCCCCTCCCCCCCCAGCGCTGTCGCCAGACGCGCCAGCGGCAGCGCCGTCGCTACCTCCTCAGCCGTGAGCCCCCGCTCCCGCGCCCGCTCCGGGGTTAGGCCCGCCAGTCGCACGGTCGCCGCTTCCGGGCCGGCCCCTCCCCACGGTTGCAGCAGGCCCGCCGCCAGGGCCGCGGCCAGCCGGGGTGAGCCAGCCGGCGCTGCCACCAGCCGCTCCAGCTCCGCCAACACCCGCTCCCCCGCCACCACCCCAAGCCGCCCGTGGTGCTTCTCCATCCAGCCCCAGGTGGTGGGTTCGATCACGAAGTCGAGCTCGGCGGCCAGCCGCACTCCCCGCAGCAGCCGCAGCGGATCCTCCAGCAGGTTGGCCTCGCGGATCGCCACCAGCCGCCGTGCCGCCAGATCGGCCCACCCCCCATGGGGATCCACCAATACGGGCGGCGGCTCCCCGGCGGCGGCCGGCAGGGGCAGGGCCATGGCGTTGATGGTGAAGTCGCGCCGGTCCAGGTCGGCCGCCAGGTCGTCGCCGACCCGGCGGGCCAGATCGATCGTCCAGCCCTGGAGCACCAGGCGGGCGATCGAGCGCTCCGCATCCAGCGCCACGAAGCTGCCCCCGAGCCGCCGGGCCAGGGAGCGCGCCAGGGCCAGCGCCTCCGGCACCACCACCAGATCCAGATCGGGCCGCTCCGCCAGCCTGCCGAGCAGGCCATCGCGCACCGCGCCCCCCACCAACGCCGTGCCCGCCGGCAGCTCGGCAAGGGGGAGGGGCCAGTGCTCCGGTTGCAGGGACTGCCACAGGGCGGCGGCGGCCCGCTCGGGCGGACCCGACAGAATGGGCGCCGGTCTGCTCGGCTGCGGCATGTGCATCTGCGTGGACTGCCACTGGGTCGACCGCTGCCAGGCCTATCACACGGTCGAGCGGCAGCATGGCGTTGCCCACCTCAGCCCCTCCCCCGATGTTCGCCCCCGTCAGCCGGTGATCCACGTGCAGGTGCGGCCGCTGCCGGGGGGCCAGGTGGGCACCGAGTGGGATGTGCGCGGCTGCAGCGATTTCCGCGCCGATCCCGGCCGCTGGCAGCGCCTGCGGCCGGATGCGCCCCTGCCGACATGAGCGGCGCTGTCGCCGCTGGGGGCTCCGATGGGGGCTGGCTGCTGGCGCTGCACAGCTCCAGTGAGGTTCTCGGTGTGGGCCTGCAGCGGCTCGGGGAGTCTCAGCCGCAACGGCTGGAGGCGTTTCCGCTGGGGCGGGCCCTCTCTCAGCAGCTCTTTGCCTGCGTGGAGGCGGTGCTGCCCGCCGCCGTCTGGCCCAGCCTGGCGCGCCTGGCGGTGGCCACCGGTCCCGGCGGGTTCACCGGTACCCGCCTGACCGTGGGGATGGCCCGCACCCTGGCCCAGCAGCTTGCCCTCCCCCTTGATGGGGTGAGCAGCTTCCAGTTGGCGGCGCGGCGTCTCTGGCGCCGGCATGAGACGCCGGCCACCGGCCCCCGTTGGCTGGTGCAGGAGCTGCCTCGCCGCGGCCTGGTGGCAGGTCTCTACGAACCGGATCCGGCCGTGCCCGGCGGCATGGCCGAGCAATGCGCGCCGAGACTTTATGCGGGGAGCGAGCCACTGGAGCCCTGGCCGCGCTTCTGCGCCGCCGCCCTTCAGCCCGACGACGTGGCGGAGCTGCTGGCGGTGGCCGGGGCCCGGGCCGCCGCCGGCCTGCCGGCCCCCTGGGCGCCGGTGCTGCCCCTCTATCCCACCAGTCCGGTGGGGGAGGCCTGATGGGGGCATCGCCGCGCCGTGCCCGTCGTCCCGGCCGCGGGCGTGGTCCGGCCGCGCCGCCGCCGCCCCTGCCCCGCGGCCGGCGCCGTGCCCGCCGCCCCTGGCGCCTGCCGCGATTGTTGGTTCTCGCCGCCGCCACCGGCGCCCTGCTCTGGCTCTCGCGGGGGCGCTGGTGGCCGGCTCCGCCGCCGCCCCAGATGATCCTGGTGCTCGGGGGCGACAAGGACCGCGAGATCACCGCTGCCGAGCTCGCCCGTCTGCGGGGGCTGCCGGTGGTGGTCAGCGGCGGCACCAATCCGGAGTACGCCCACTGGCTGTTCGAGCAGCGGGCGGGCCTGCCCCAGGGGCAGGTGCACCTCGACTACCGCGCCCGCGACACCCTCTCCAATTTCACCTCCCTGGCGGATGATCTGCGCCGCGCCCGCATCCGCCACGCCCTGCTCGTCACCAGCAGCGATCACATGCCGCGCGCCCTGTTGGTGGGGCGCATCGTGGCCGGTAGCCGGGGCATCCACCTCACCCCCGTGCCGGTGCCCTGCGGCAGCCTGTGCGTGCCCGAGGGGCGGAGGCTGGTATGGGGCGATGGGGTGCGGGCCGCCCTGTGGGTGCTGAGCGGCCGCGACCTCAGGACCTGGGCGGAAGCGCAGCTCGAGCGCTGGCTCCCCTCAGCCGGCTGGGCCGGATCAGGCCCTGGTCGAGCAGGGCGTTGATCTGCTCCTGGGCGGCGCGGGTCACCGCCTCGAGATCTTCGCGGCGGCGGGAGGCAGGGGGAGGGATCGGGGTGCCGATGCGCAAGTGCACGGGCACCAGCCGCAGCGGAGCGCCATTGGGCCCGAGGGCGCGATGGCTGTTGACGATGGCCACCGGCAGCAGGGGCACACCGGCCCGGGCGGCCAGCAGGGCGGCGCCGGCCAGGGGAGTGTTGACGCGGCCGTCGGCCTGGCGGGTGCCATCGAGGAACACACCGGTGGCCCATCCCTCCGCCAGCCGCTCGCTGGCGGTGCGGATCGCCTGCCGGTCTCCGGCCCCACGGCTCACGGGATAGGCCCCGCAGGAGCGGATCAGCCGCCCGAGCAGCGGCACGCGGAACAGTTCGGCCTTGGCCATGAAGGCCACCGGCCGGCCCAGGGCGTGACCCAGAAGGGGGGGGTCGAGGTGGGAGCCGTGGTTGGCCACCACCACCAGGGCGCCCTCCATCGGCACGTTTGCCCCCCCGGCGGTGCGGCCCCGGAAGAGCAGGCGGTACAGGGGCCACACCACCAGCCAACTGATCAGCTGGTAGGAGAGATTGGCCCGGGGGGAATCCAGCAGCACCGGCGCTGGGGATGTCACAGTCCCAGGTCGGCGGCGCCGGCAATCTGGGCGCTGCTGACGCCGGGGCAGCCGCGCTTGATCAGGCCGCTGAGCACCGTGCCCGGACCGATCTCCACCGCCGTGTCGATGCCCTCGGGGGCCAGGCAGGCCATGGCCTCCCGCCAGCGCACCCCCTGCACCATCTGGCTGCGCAGCCGCTGCTTGAGGGCGGCCCCGGCCGTCTCCGGTGTGGGGTCGGTGTTGCTGAGCACCGGAATCGTCGCGTCGGCGAAGGGCACCGCCTCCAGCTCGGCGGCGAAGGCCTCGGCGGCCTCGCCCATGAACGGGG
>CANEWU010000139.1 GCA_947442825.1 Synechococcaceae cyanobacterium | reverse complement strand
CTCACGCAGTTCACGCGCAAAATCAACGACCTTGTCCACCGGCACGTCATCGATCAGACCCTTGACGCCCGCATACACCACCGCCACCTGCTCCGCCAGATTCAGCGGGCTGAACTGCGGCTGCTTGAGAAGCTCGCGCAACCGCTTGCCCCTGGCCAGCTGGGCCTGGGTGGCCGCATCCAGGTCGGAGGCGAACTGGGAGAAGGCGGCCAGTTCGTCGAACTGGGCCAACTCCAGCTTCAGGGTGCCGGCAATCTTCTTGATCGCCTTCGTTTGAGCAGCACCGCCCACGCGGCTCACCGAGATGCCTACGTTGATGGCCGGGCGGAGGCCGGAGTTAAACAGGTCGGAGCTCAGGAACACCTGGCCATCCGTGATCGAAATCACGTTGGTGGGGATGTAGGCCGACACGTCACCCGCCTGGGTTTCGATGATCGGCAGGGCGGTCATGCTGCCCTTGCCCATGGCGTCGGAAAGCTTCGCGGCCCGCTCCAGCAGACGGCTGTGGAGATAGAACACATCGCCGGGGTAGGCCTCACGACCGGGGGGACGGCGGAGCAGCAGCGACATCTGGCGGTACGCCTGCGCCTGCTTGGTGAGGTCGTCGTACACCACCAGGGTGGCTTTGCCCTTGTACATGAACGATTCCGCGATCGTGGCGCCGGTGTACGGGGCCAGATACTGCAGGGCGGCGGGCTCGGAGGCGCTGGCGGCCACCACCACGGTGTAGTCGAGGGCCCCGCGCTCGCGCAGCACCTCAACCACGTTGGCCACCGAAGCGGCCTTCTGGCCTACCGCCACATAGACGCACACCACGTCCTCGCCCTTCTGGTTGAGGATGGTGTCGATGCAAATTGCGGTTTTGCCGGTCTGGCGGTCGCCGATGATCAGTTCCCGCTGGCCACGACCAATGGGGATCATGGCGTCAATCGCCGTGATGCCCGTCTGCATCGGCTCATGCACCGACTTGCGCTGGATGATGCCCGGCGCCATCGATTCGATCAGGCGCGATTCGGTGGTGGGGATCTCCCCCTTGCCGTCGATCGGCTGGCCTAGGGCATTCACCACCCGGCCCAGCATGGAGTCGCCCACCGGAACCGCCGCGATGCGCCCCGTGGCCTTAACGGTGCTGCCCTCTTGGATGCCGCGGCCCTCGCCCATCAGCACCGCGCCCACATTGTCGTCCTCGAGGTTGAGGGCGATGCCTTCGGTGCCGTCCTCGAACTGCAACAGCTCACCGGCCATCGCCTGCTCAAGGCCATACACACGGGCAATACCGTCGCCGATCTGCAGCACGGTGCCCACGTTGCTGACCGAAACCGACTTGTCGTAGTCAGCGATCTGCTGCTTGAGGATGGCGCTGATCTCGTCGGGGCGGATGGAAACCATGGCGGAAAGTCCCCGGAGGGGAGAGGAGGGGAATACGGAGGGGAAGGGAACGGGGAGGGGGGGCCGCGATCACCGGAGCGACTGCGGCTCTGGCGCTCAGGAGGCCCGGGCCAGGGCCAGCCCCAGGCGTCGCACCTGGCCGGCCAGGCTGGCATCAATCACCTTCGAGCCAACGCGCAGCACGAAACCGCCGATCAGGGCGGGATCCACCTGGAGATCGATCTCCACATGTTCCGTGCCGGACACCTGCTTCACCTTCTCGGTGAGGCTGGCCTGCTGCTCCTCTGTGAGGGGCTCCGCCGAGGTGAGGGTGGCCAGGGCGATGCTGTTCTGCTCGCGATAGATCTCAAGTAAGCGCTCCAGAACGGCGTCGAGATAACCGATCCGGCCGCGGTCAGCTAGCAACTTCAGCAGGTTGAGGAAGCTCGGAGACAGCTGCTCGCCGAACAGTGCCACCAAAGCCGCCTTCTTGCCGTCGGTTTCGAGCACCGGCGAACCCATGGCTGTCCGCAGCTCAGGAGATTGCCTCCATAGGGACAACACTTCGCGGGCCTGCTCGACCACCTGGGTGGTTTCCCCCTTGGTGTCGCTGACCTGCAGGAACGCTTCGGCGTAGGGGGTGGTGATGGAGTTAAGCAGCGGCATCAGGCGTTCCCCAGCGATTGGATGGACTGGTCGATCAGCCGAGCTTGGGCGCTGGCATCGAGACGGCCGGGCAGCGTAGCCATCGCCTGCTCGATGGCGAGGCGGGCAGCTTCCCGGCGCAGTTGGTCACTAACCCGAGCAGCTTCCGACTCCAGATCGGACGCGGAATCCTGCTTGATCCGTGCCATCTCCTCCACGGTGCGGCGCTCGCTCTCCAGGCGGATGGCTTGGGCCCGGCTCTGGCCATCGGCGCTGATGCGCTCCGCCTTGGCCTGGGCCTCGGTGAGTTCCTTCTGAGCAGCGGCCACGGCGGAGGTGGCCGTGGCGAGGCGCTCTTCCGCATCCGTGAGCTCGGCAAGGATCGCGGCGCGGCGGCGCTCCAGGATGCCGCCGAGGAAGCCGCGCAAGAAATACACCAAACCGGCGATCACGATCGCCAGGTTGATGATGTTGGTGTCGAACACGTTGGTGTTCAGACCGAAGCCAGACCCGTGCGAGGCCAGCAGGGGGGGAAGAGGAAAGGTCATTGAGCAGCCAGCAGGCGTTCGACGATCTGATCGGCGAGCCTGGCGGCATCGCCCTTGAGCTGATCCATCGCGGCGATGCGCTGCCCGTCGATTTCCCGGCGGGCCTGCTCGCGGCTGGCGATGGATTCGGCCTGAGCCAGGGACATCGCCTCGCGATAGAGACGATCGGATTCCTGCTCCGCCTCCGTCACCACCTTCTGGGCCTGCTGACGGGCCTCCTTGAGCTGCTCACGCAGGTCGGCCTCGAGGCGCTCGGCCTGGGCCAGCTTCTGCTTGGCCTCGGCACGGCTGGTATTGATGTAACCCTCCCGTTCCTCCACTGCCTTACCGACAGGGCGGAAGAACAGGGCGTTGAGGATGAAGGTGAGGATCACCACCTGCAGCGCCATCAGCGGCAGGGTGGCGTCGAGGTCGAAGAGACCTCCCTCGGGCGCGCCTGCTTCGGCGAGCAGTAGCCAGCTGGTCATGGGGCTGGAGGCGGGGCGGTGGGCAGAAGGGGGGTGCGCGACGCGCGGGGAGGAGTGCTGCGGGGGAAGGGTTTCGGATCCGCCTGCTTAGCGGACGGATCCGAAACTCTCCTCAACCGTGGGGAACTCAGCCGGCGAAGGGGTTGGCGAACAGGAGCACCAGAGCGACCACCAGGCCGTAGATGGTGAGAGCCTCCATGAAGGCCAGGGAGAGCAGCAGGGTGCCGCGGATTTTGCCTTCGGCTTCGGGCTGACGGGCGATGCCCTCGACAGCGCCGCCGGCAGCGGTGCCCTGGCCGATGCCAGGACCGATGGCGCCGAGGCCGACAGCGAGGCCAGCGGCGACGACGGACGCGGCGGAAGTGATCGAATCCATGGGGGGAAGGGGAGTGATGCGCCGTTGAAGCGCTGAACGAACCGGGAGGTGATGCCTGCGCCTGGGACACCTCAGAAGAGGTGGGCCCGGATCGAGCCGGACCTACGCGAGGAGAGTTTGCCAGACCGTGGTACCGGGCCCGGCGGCAGGGGTCAGTGGTGCTCTTCGTGCACCGCCTCGCCGATGTAATAAGCAGCGAGGGTGGCAAAGATGAGCGCCTGAATGGCACTGGTGAAAAGGCCCAGGAACATCGCCGGCAGAGGCACGATCAGGGGCACAAGGAAGGCGAGCACCGCCACCACCAGTTCATCGGCCAGGATGTTGCCGAAGAGACGGAAAGAAAGGGAGAGAGGCTTGGTGAAATCCTCGACGATCTTGAACGGCAGCATGATCGGCGTGGGTTCCACGTAATACTCGAAGTAGCGGAACCCCTTGCGGCTCAGACCGGCGTAGAAATACGCCAAAGAAACCAGCAGCGCCAGGGCGATCGTGGTGTTGATGTCGGCCGTGGGGGCGCCGAGCTCACCACTGGGGAGATGGATCAGCTTCCAGGGGATCAGGGCACCGCCCCAGTTGCTGACAAAGATGAAGAGAAACAGAGTGCCGATGAAGGGCAGCCAGTCGCGGTAGGCCTTCTCACCGATCTGTTCGCGGGCCAGATCACGGAGGTAATCCCACAGGAACTCCAGCAGGTTCTGCACGCCACTGGGGTCGCGTTGCATGCGACGGGTGCCGATCACCACCACGGCCAGCAGAGCGGCGATCACCACCCACGAGCTCAGGAACACCTGGCCGTGGATGCGCAGGTTGCCGAGCTGCCAGTAGAGGTGTTGGCCAACCTCCAATTCAGCGAGTGGCAGGGCGAAGGGCATCGGGAGCATCGGGGGACGGTCCTCGGGGGATCGGGGTCAGCCGTCGAGGACGGCTTGGAGGATCAGGGCGGGCTTGTAGAGCAGAAACCCCAGCAGGGCGGGGAGAATCTGCAGCTGTGGAATCCTGGCGGCCGCGAGCACCAGGGTGATGGGCACAAGTAACTGAACCTTTCCAACCGACTTGCTGTCCGCGCCGAGACGGGACACACTGCGGGCGAGAAGACGCAGATAGAGCAGACCAGCCAGCGAACCCACAAGAACGCTGACTGCGGTAGCTGGATCCCACACCAAGGCCGTTACGGGCACCGCAACCGCGGAAGCCCAACCCGTGGCAAGGAGCAGCCTGCGCTGCAAGCGTCGGTAGTCCTCCATTCCGTTGTCGGCAGCAGGGCCTTCAGCAGAGGAGGAGGGCGCCGGATCGGCTTCCGGTCCGTCCGTGGGCGGCGCAGGGACTGCGTCGTCCGGGGCGGTGATCGGGGCTGCCGGCAAGCGACGACATTTTGTCTGGGCGCGTGGAGATTATCACGCGGGACTGACAGGCAGGAGTACGCGGGCGGCGATCAGCCGTCGCGCCCGCTCCACCCGCTCCTGCGGAGAGAGCGGCAGGGGCAAGGCCGCAAGAGACGAGCCCGGCGGCGCCTCCTCGAAGGCCCGCATCAACGCCAGATCCCCCTCATCCAGGCTCAGGGGCAGCAGATCGGGCCCGAGCAGCGAGGCCGAGGGCCAGCCCCAGAGGCAGCGGTTGCGCTCGCCGCCGCTGGCCAGCAGCAGCGCCGCCTCCATCTCGCCTGTCGGCGCGACGGCCCCACGGGTGAGGAAGAACTCGAAATGGCTGATGTCGGGATCGAGGGCTTCCACCAGCTCCCACTGCTGGCGAGGGGGCAACGCCCGGGCCCGCTCCAGTAGCTCGCCCTCCAGCAACCGGGCCGGGTCCCACACCTCCGGATTGGAAAACCCCGCGAATGCGAGGCCGCTCGCCTCCACCAGCGCCAGCAACCGCACCAGGTCGTAGCTCGTCTCCTGGGGGTGCAGGTACATGTCGGCGAAGTTGGCATCGGCGGCCGTATCGAGGGCCCAGCGGCTTTCGTGGTGGCGGCGCAGGCGGTTGGCCTCAGGCAGCACCCGGAACAGCTCCCGCCCGAGCCGCAATCCCTCCGCGCCGGTGCCGCCCCCCATCAGCCCCAGCGCCCGCTGGCTGCGGTGGATCTCCCAACGCCCGCCATCGGCGTAAAGGAACAGGTGCAGCACCCCCCCGGGCCGCAACAGCGCCGCCAGCGACCGCAGCCCTTCGAGCGGCTGGTCGAGGTGGTGCAGCACCCCCACCGAGTTGATCGCATCGAAGGGCCCCTCCCCCACCAGATCCAGCAGGCTGCGCTGCTCCAGCCGCAGGTCCCGCACCCGGGCGGCGGCCCCGGAGCGCCGCGTCCGCTCGCGCGCCACCTCCAGGGCTCCGGCGCTGATGTCCACCGCGAGTACCTCGGCGCCGGGGTTGAGGTGGCAGAGGTAGTCGGTGCTCACCCCGGTACCGCAGCCGGCGTCGAGGATGCGCCAGGAGCGCTGGCCCCCGTCGGCCGGCCGGGGGGGCAGGGCGCCCTGCACCGCGGCCATCACGCTGTCGACGCACCAGCGCCAGTTGTATCCCGGGGGCGGACCGTCCTGCAGCGGATCGCCGGGGTAGGGGAAGCGGTCATAAAACGCGCTCACCACAGGGGTGGCCGCGTCGGTGGGGGGCTCCGCGGGGAGGGCGGCGACGGGATCGGGGGATGGGGGGGACATCGGACCCGGGGTGGGGGATCCGGGGGAGCATCCCACGCCCCGCCGGAGCGCCAGGGCACGGGGCCCCCGGGGCTGCAAACATTTGTTCATGGCGGCTCGGGGGGCCGTGGGGACAGCCGTAACGTGCCGAAGCCCGGCTCGCTCCCGATCCATGACCGTGACCGCCAGCAGCGGCAGCACCAGGGTCAGTCCGCAGCTGTATGACACCCTGCCGCTCTCCAGCGTCCGTCAGGCGGAGCAGCAAGATAGGTTCCCCGATGGTGGGGAGCTCAACAGCCTCATCACCTTCTTCCAGAGCGGCCAGGCGCGGCTAGAGGCCGCCCGCCGGCTCAGTGCCAACGCCGAAGCGATCGTGGCCCGGGCGGCCAACCGGATCTTCTCCGGCGGCACCCCCCTCTCCTATCTCGATGCCCCCCTGGCGCCGGCCGCCGCGGGCGCCGAAGGCACCCCCCTGGCCAGCGATCAGGCCGCCT
>CANEWU010000138.1 GCA_947442825.1 Synechococcaceae cyanobacterium | reverse complement strand
GCGACCTCTGAAACCTACATCACCGTCGGACCCCTAGGTCGCTTCGGCTAGTAGGCACCTGCTCCAAAAGCCTTCTCGGCTTTTCTCGCAGGCCCAATCAACCTAGCAGGCTGACCGGTTCACCCCATCCTTCGACAGGGCCCGCGCTCACTCTCGGTGGCGCAGTCCAAGATCGTAGCACCTTGCCGCCTGGGCATGTCAACCTTCCGGGGTACAGAGCACTGACCTTGGCGAGATCTCCCATCCGCTCTCTGGCCCAGGGCGATGGGGGCATGGGGCGGCGCATCAGTGCCATGTCCCTGCTGTGGCTCCTCGGGGCTGTGCTCGTGCCTACAGCCTGGCGGTGGTGATCCCCGCTCCGGAGCGCCACTGGCTCAGTGGAAGGAGGGCGAATCCAGGGATCGAAGCCGGATGTGGAGTGGATCAGGCCTCTGCAACAAAAAAGCCGCAGCTTCCGCTGCGGCTCAATCGGGGTGGGACCTGGGTGAAGCCAGAGGCCTTAGGCAAGCTGGGACAGCCAGATCAGAACAGTCCCAGGGTGAGGGACTTATCGATCGGAAGAGCGGCGCCAATACCGAGGTAGATGGTGAAGACGGTGCCGAAGAGGAACGCGGCCATAGCCACTGGACGCCGGAAGGGGTTCTGAAACTTATTGAAGCTCTCGATGAAAGGAACCAGCATCAGGCCCAAGGGGATCATCGTCTGTAAGGCGATGCCCAGAAGTTTGTTGGGCACCACACGCAGAATCTGGAATACGGGGTAGAGATACCACTCGGGCAGGATCTCCAGAGGTGTGGCGAATGGATCGGCCTTATCCGCCAACATGGCCGGATCCATCACAGCCAGCCCGACTATGCAGGCAATGGTGCCGAGGATGACGACCGGGAAGATGTAGAGGAGATCGTTGGGCCAGGCGGGCTCTCCGTAGTAGTTGTGCCCCATGCCCTTGGCAAGCTTGGCCCGTAGCTTGGGATCTGAGAGGTCTGGCTTCTTGAGGATGTGCATGGCAGTGGAAACGGAGGGAAGGACCCTGTGAGAGGAAGACTAGGAAAGGATGGATCGGATGTCAGAGGGGACCGGAGATGCCCTGCTTCCGGATCATCAGGAAATGCATGAGCATGAAAACCGCAAGCAACCAAGGAAGAACGAAAGTGTGGAGGCTGTAGAAGCGCGTGAGGGTGGCTTGGCCGACACTTTCACCGCCGCGCAGGAGCTCTACCATGAAACTGCCAACTACAGGAACCGCAGCGGGGACTCCGCTAACGATTTTGACAGCCCAGTAGCCAACCTGATCCCAGGGGAGGGAGTAGCCCGTAACTCCGAAGGAGACCGTGATCACAGCCATCACCACACCCACCACCCAGGTGAGCTCGCGAGGGCGCTTGAAGCCCCCTGTGAGATACACGCGGAAGACGTGGAGAATGAGCATCAGCACCATCATGCTTGCGCTCCAACGATGCACAGAACGAATCAGCCAGCCGAAGCTGACATCGGTCATGAGGTACTGGACGGAGGCATAGGCCTCAACCACAGTGGGCTTGTAGTAAAAGGTCATCGCGAACCCAGTGGCGAACTGGATCAGGAAGCACACCAGGGTGATGCCGCCGAGGCAGTAAAAAATGTTTACGTGGGGCGGCACGTACTTGGCCGAGATGTCGTCGGCGATCGCCTGGATCTCGAGACGCTCGTTAAACCAGTCGTAAACGGGGTTCGCTTTGGCGTCGGGAGCGGCCGGGGAGGAGTTCGCCATGCAGCGGGCGGCTTTGGTTGCGAGAGTCTACCGACCGTCCTGACCCCCCTGTGAGCGTTCTGCCCACCAGCGCCAAGGGCCCTCAAGCCTTTGAAACAGCCACTTCCCGCTCCGGGCTTGCCCTGCTGGGGCGTCGCCTTCTGGTCACCGCGCTGCTGGTGAGCCTGCTGCTTCCCCTGCCGCTGCCACCCCTGCCCGGCGCGGCGCGGATGGTGGCTCCAGCCCTGGCCCTCAGCGATGCCCAGCAACTGGTGGTGGAGGCCTGGCGGCTGGTGAATCAGAGCTACGTGGACCCAGAGCGGCTGGAAGCCATCGGCTGGCGGCAACGGCGCCAGAGGACCCTGGAGCAGCCGATCACCACCTCCGTGCAGGCCTGGGATGCGATCGAAGCCCTGCTCGCACCGATCGGTGATCCCTACACCCGCATGCTGCGTCCGGCCGACTTCGCGGGGCTGCAGTCCAACACCCGCGGCAGGGTCAGCGGCGTGGGCCTGCAGCTCGCCCTGCGGGAAGGGGCACGCGGAGGGGGCCAGCGCATCGTGGTGATCGCCCCGCTGGACGGCTCCCCTGCCGCCGCCGCTGGCATCGTCTCCGGCAGCGAACTGCTGGCGGTGGACGGCAACCCCGTGGCCTCACTGGGCCTCGAGGGAACCGCCGCAGGGCTACGAGGACCCGCGGGCAGCGACGTGCTGGTGCGCCTGAAGCCCCCCAGCGGCCGGGAGCAGGACTTGCTACTCGAGCGCAAGGACGTGGACCTGCGGCCCGTGCGGGCCAGCAGCCTCCGCATCGAAGGCCACCGGATCGGGGTACTACGCATCACGCAATTCAGCGAACCCGTGCCAGGGCAGGTGCGCGAGGCCCTCGAGGACTTCAGCCGGGAAGGGGTGGAAGGGGTTCTCCTCGACCTGCGCAACAACTCCGGCGGCCTGGTGAGCGCCGGACTGGCAGTGGCCAACGGGCTTCTGGACGGCGAGCCGATCGTGGAGACCCGCGACCGCGGGGGCCTCGCCGCCAGCCAGCAGGCCGGACCCGACACCCTCTGGGACGGTCCGCTCCTCACCCTGGTGAACAGCGGCACCGCCAGCGCCAGTGAGATCCTCGCTGGAGCGCTCCAGGACGCCGGCCGATCACGCCTGGTGGGCGGTCGCACCTTCGGCAAGGGACTCATCCAGACCCTCATCCCCCTGGGGGATGGCAGCGGCCTGGCGGTGACCGTGGCCCGCTACCTCACCCCCAGCGGCCGCGACATCCAGGCGGTGGGCATCGAGCCCGATCTCGCTTTTGCCGGGGAGGAACCCCTCAACCCCGGAGGCGGTGACGACGCCTGGCTCCAGGAGGCGGAACGGGAGCTGGTGGCACAGATCGAAGGCGGTGTCTCCCGATGAGCCACCGCACCTACCACGACCCGTTGCACGGAGCGATCCGCCTCGATCGGGACGATCCCGCCGAGGCGATGGCCATCGACCTAATCGACACCGCCCCGTTCCAGAGGCTGCGGCGGATCCGCCAGTTGGGCACCGCCTTCCTGACATTCCAGGGGGCCGAATCCAGCCGCTTTACCCACTCGCTGGGGGTGCTGCACCTGGCCCGACTGGCCCTGGGGCATCTCGAACGGCTCGACCCCAACCTGGCCAGCCAGCGGCCGGCGCTCTATGCCGCCGCCCTGCTCCACGACGTGGGGCATGCCCCCTTCAGCCATTCCGGCGAAGAAATGTATGGCCTTCGCCATGAGGCCTGGTCCGGTCGACTGATCCGGGAGCATCCCGACCTGCGCGGCGCCCTGGAAGCCCGCCGGACCGGTCTGGCAGACGAGGTGGCGGACCTGCTGGCGCTGGGCCGGTATCCGGTGGAGGCGGTCAGGGCCCTGGTGAGCAGCCAGCTGGACTGCGACCGGCTCGACTACCTGGTGCGGGACAGCCACAGCACAGGCACCAGCTACGGCCAGCTCGACCTGGAGAGGATCCTGGCCGCCCTCACCCTGGGGCCGGATGGCTCGCTGGCCCTACACCCCAAAGGCCTGATGGCGGTGGAGCACTATCTCGTGGTGCGCCAACTGATGTATCGGACCGTCTACAACCACCGACTCAACGTGGTCAGCACCTGGCTGTTGCGCCGGGCGGTGAGTGTGGCCCGCCAGCTGGGGGCGGGAACGGTGTGGGCCGACGCCACCATGGCCCGCTGGCTCTGGCAGCCGGACCACCTCGACATCGCCACCTTCCTGGCCAACGACGATCTGCGCAGCGGCTACCACCTGCTTCGCTGGCGGGAGGAAGGACCGGAGGAACTGGCGGATCCCTGCCGCAGGCTCCTGGATCGCCGCCTGCTGCGCGCCACCGACGTGAGCGAACTCGATTCCGCCCGCCGGCTGGAGCTGCTGGCCGAAGCGCAGCGCCTTAGCCGGATGGCCGGGCTAGACCCCGAGAGCTGCTGCGGGCTCCAACAACGCCAGAATCTCGGCTATGACCCCTACCGCGGTGGTCTGCGGCTCTGGGATGGGCAGCGGCTGCAAGCGCTGGAGCAGCGCTCCTCCCTCGTGCGCAGCCTCAGCCGCCGCCAGGAGATCGCCTGGCTCATCCATCCACCCGAGGCCAGCGTCGCCCTGCGCGCCCTCCTGGCCGACTGGTGGCCGGGGGCAGGCACAACAGGCAACGAGCCCTAATTTCATCAAGCATCCCTTCTTCCGCGATGGTCGCCGATCTGCTGCCGGCCTCGGATTCCCGCCTGCCGCATGTGCTTCGCCTGCCGCCCATGGCGGGAGCGGCCAGTGCGTCAGAGGAGGTGCGCCAGGCGCTCGACTCCAGCAATCTTCGCGGGGAGCTGACCCTGCTGGCCGCCGACTGGCCATTGCCGCTGCCGGAGCTTCGGGCCCTGCACGATCTCCTGAAGGGCCGCGGGCTTCGGCTGACGGCAGTGCGCAGTGAGCGGCCGGAAACGCTCGTGGCGGCGGCGGCCCTGGGCTTCTCGGCTGAGGCTCCCGTACTTACGCCCCCCCCGGACGAGGCGGTGGGGGATTCCCGAGGAGCCGGGGCGGGGGAGCTTCGACTCCATCGCGGCACGCTCCGGGCGGGTGACCATCGCCAGGAGGAGGGCTCGGTGCTGCTGGTGGGGGATCTCAACGCCGGAGCCCGCCTCAGCGCCGCCGGCGACATCCTGGTGTGGGGGCGGCTGCGGGGGGTGGCCCACGCCGGCTGCCACGGCGACCGGCAGGCCCGCATCGTGGCCCTCCAACTGCGGCCCCTCCAGTTGCGCATCGCGGATGCCGTGGCCCGCGGCCCGGAAGAAGACCCGGCACCGGGGCTAGCCGAGCAGGCGCGTCTGGTGGGCGGCGAGATCCGCATCGAACCTGCCGAACCGTTCTGGCCGGCCTTGGGGCAACAGGGGGGAGGCAGACCCCCCGCCCGGCCTTAATCTGCCCCGACGCCCTGGGGATCTGTGACGTCCACCTCTGCCCGCACCATCTTGATCTGCTCCGGAAAGGGGGGGGTCGGCAAGACCACTCTCACGGCCAATCTCGGCATCGCCCTGGCACGCCTGGGCCATACGGTGGCCGTGCTCGATGCCGACTTTGGCCTGCGCAACCTCGACCTGCTCCTGGGCCTGGAGAACCGGATCGTCTACACGGCCCAGGAGGTTCTGGCCGAGAGCTGCCGCCTGGAGCAGGCACTGGTGCGCCACAAGCAGGAGCCCAACCTGTCGCTGCTGCCCGCGGGCAATCCGCGCATGCTCGAGTGGCTGACGCCGGAGGACATGCAGAAGATCGTCGGCCAGCTGGCCGAACGCTTCGACTACGTGCTCATCGATGCGCCGGCTGGGGTGGAGCAGGGGTTTCGCAACGCCGCCGCCGCCGCCCGCGAAGCCATCGTGGTGACCAATCCGGAGGTGTCCGCGGTGCGGGACGCCGACCGGGTGATCGGCCTGCTGCACAGCATGGACATTGCTCCGGTGCAGCTCATCCTCAACCGGGTGCGGCCCCAAATGATGGCCGACCAGGAGATGCTCTCGGTGGATGAGATCAGCGACATGCTCGCCCTGCCGCTCCTGGGGCTTGTGCTGGAGGACCAGAAAGTCATCGTGTCCACCAACCGGGGGGAACCCCTCACGCTGGGGGATAGTTCCACGCCGGCGGCCCGGGGCTATCGCAACATCGCCCGCCGGCTCGCCGGCGAAAGCGTGCCCTTGATCGATCCCACCAAGGAGCGCCGCGGCCTGCGGGCTCGGTTGCTGAACAAGCTGCGCCAGACCACCGGACTGTTCTGAGGCGATGACCCTGATCGACTTTCTCAATCGCCTTCTGGGTCGCGAGAAACCCAGCGGCACCATGGCCCGGGAGCGGCTCCAGCTCGTGCTGGCCCACGACCGCAGCGACCTCAATCCCGAACTGCTTGAGCAGATGCGCCGCGAGATTCTCGAGGTGGTGCAGCGCTACGTGGAGATCGACATCGAGTCTTGCGACGTGAGTCTGGAGACCGAGGACCGGGTGACCGCCCTTCTGGCCAATCTGCCGATCCGCCGGGCCCGGCCGGTGCCCCTTCCCCGCCCCGATGGGGGGACACGGAGCGAGGGAAACAGCCCTCCGGAGCAAGGGTCCGCAGACGCCGCTCCTGCCGATGGAGAAACGGCCGCCGTCATTCCCGCCCCACAGGACGGCCAGGACCAGGACTCTGGAGACGGCTCAGAAACCGTGGCCACAACGGCAGGGCGCGCGCTGGAGGAGGGGGACGCGGCGGCGGAGGGGGGCGAGGAGCAGGCAGATTCCTGAGGGGTGGCAGCCCGCGGGAAT
>CANEWU010000137.1 GCA_947442825.1 Synechococcaceae cyanobacterium | reverse complement strand
TGGCATATCTTTCCGCAATACCGCGCCCATTTGTCAATGCCAGCTCCAGGACTTTGCGGGCTTTAAACAAACACAATTGGGTACGATGGAATTTTTTGTTCCCCACATACATTGTAATCGCTATCCCCACAAGAGGTAGCTGGAATTTCACTGGCGCAGCCCTGGCTTTATGTAGATCGCATTTGGCGACCCCACCGATCCATGCTCCATGGGCAATAGAATATAGCTCTAAATCCATGCAATTGAAAGCAGTGGGGCAGCATGGCTGAACCAAAGAAGGAGCCATCGCTGCCATTAGTATCTGCAATTATTCCAGCCTATAATGCCGAAAGATTTATCGGGGAAACAATAAGGTCAGTCCTATTGCAGACCTACCCGAATATAGAGATTATTGTGGTTGATGATGGGTCCAAGGACGACACAGCCACCATAGTCGGACAATTTGCAGAGCGAGATCCGCGCATCATGCTCATTCAACAAGCGAATGCTGGAGTTGCGGCTGCACGCAACTGTGCGATTAAACATTCGCGCGGCGAGTTTGTGGCTCCCATTGATAGTGATGATCTATGGTATCCTCACAAAATTGAGAAGCAAGTGGAACGCATCCTGCATGCCAGTGCGGATACAGGCTTAGTGTATACATGGTCGGCTCATATAGACGAAGAAGGTAGCTTGACCGGTGGCTACAATGCAGGCGATCGAGAAGGTAGCGTTCTCGTTGATTTAGTCTATCGAGATTTTATTGGCAATGGCAGCGTTCCGCTAATTCGTCGCACATGCTTAGATGCCGTTGGTAGCTACAACAAGTCTTTACGCGATCGGGGCGCTCAAGGCTGCGAAGATTGGGATATTGCTTTGCGAGTTGCCGAACGCTATAAGTTTCTCGTCGTTCCCGAGTTTCTCGTTGGCTATCGCCACGCTTTTGGCAGTATGTCCAGTCTCGGCATCGCCATGGAACATTCTTACAACCTGACAGCGGCTTACATCAAACAGAACCATCCCGAAATACCTAGAGTTGTATACAAATGGTCAAAGGCTGAATTTTTTTACTACTTAGCCCAAGGAGCTAGACAGGGTGGCGAACAGTGGCGAGCATTGGCCTACATTCTGAAAGCAGTCATACTCGATCCCAATACAATACTGAAACGAGATCGTTTTTTTTAGAAGCACAGTCGCCATTCTTTTGAGTATTCCTTTTCAAGCGATCGCAGCGTCGCTATGGACCCCTAAATCTTGGTATCAGTTTCGCAAAAGCGATCCTCTCAAGCGGAAGGCAAGATCTCTAGCCGAACTAAGTCGCAAAGTTAGATCGGAATGGCATGCATGGTGGGGTATTTACGAGCGTCGCTTATCAAGCCTCGCAATAAGGCAAAATAAATGATCGCAAAATGTGATCCCCAAACCGTAGGCAGATAGATGAGTGATTCCATCATATCCATAGTCATGCCCACCTACAACGCAGCAAAATTTATTCATCAAACTATCCAGTCGGTTCTCAATCAATCATTGTCGGACTTCGAGTACCTGATTCTTGACGATGGCTCTAGCGATCGCTCTTTGGCAATTGCCCGTGAATATGCGTTGGGCGATCGCCGTATCCAAGTTTTTTCGCATCCCAACCAAGGCGTATCGGCTACCCGCAATCGTGGCATTAAACTAGCCAGGGGAAATTTGATCGCTTTTCTTGATGCCGACGACATCTGGTTTCCCGATAAATTAGCCGCCCATGTCGAGCATTTTCAGGCAAACCCCAATTTAGCCGTCAGCTTCAGTCGAGTGGAGTTTATGACTTTGAATGGTGAACCCACAGGACAAGTCTCCACGTCACGCCTGTTCCATCTCAAGCCCGAAGATTTTCTCTACGAAAATCCCACTTCAACAATGTCTAATCCCGTTGCGCGTGCCGAGGTATTTGCTCAAGTAGGTGGTTTTGCCGAGGATATGAGCTATTGCGAGGACTTAGAATGGCTATTTCGGGTGATCTGTCATCAGCGCCAAGGTTTAACGCCTTGGCAAATAGAAGGAATTGATCGCATTCTGGTGTATTACCGAGCTAGTCCCGCGGGACTATCGGCTTCTCTCTATCAGATGGAGTCAGGCTGGGATGAATTGATCGATCGCGCAAGCAAATATGCTCCCGATCTGGTCCAACAACATTATGGGTTAGCGAGGGCAGTGCATTTGCGTTATTTAGCGCGGAGAGCTTTTCGTTTAGATTTGCCGCCCAAGGTTGGCTTCGACTTTATGCATCGAGCGATCGCTTCCGATTGGCGCATATTTTTTAAAGAGCCACGCCGTACTGTCTTAACGCTTTTGGCAACCTGCGGAAGATGTCTCCTGGCGCTCGTAAAGACAAAAGATAACTAAAGAAGCTCTGGGCAATCGGGGGCTGAACGGCAGCAGAGCGTAGCAAAGATGTTTCGTCCATGATTTGCCTCCGATACTGCCTGATGTTGGCTTTATGAGCTCATTTCCAGCCTTCCGCGAAGCGGTGATACCCGTGGTTCTTGACGGTTTCATAGACGCAGTCTTCTGCGAATCAGTAGATCTGCTCCCCCAGGCCGTGCCTCTCAAGAAGGTGCCGGAAGATCAGGATCGTGGTCTCACCCGGGATCCGGTCGGTCACTGGATCGATGCCGGCTAAGCGACGCATGATGCCGACATTGTGCATGGTAAGTACCTCGATTAGGGCCTCTATCGTCACCCGGTCGCTAAGCAAAGACCACTACGGCAAGAAATGGATGAGCAGCATGGTGGCCAGCGGATAGGGAGGCCGGCCGCCTTCATTGCTCGCTTTCGGGACATGGGGTCTGCTAACCGCGAGCGCTACCGACGCGCACTGTACCTTCGAGAAGTACGACAAGATACCGCTGGTCGGTGGCGCCATCGAGTGGCATCACAACTACTTCTACCGGGTCCGCGACGAGCGGAACCGCAACGCACCGGTGTGAGATGGCCACGGCGATGTGATCGGGAGCGGACAGCCGGCCGATGGTGGGATCGAACCCCGTCCAGCACGCTCCTGGCAGATATACCTCCGCCAAGGCATGGGTGGAACAGCCGGTTTCCGGTGACTAATGTTCATAGAACCATACCTCGGTGTCCTAGCTGTAGGGGGTCTGGTGAAGGATCCGGTAACGCTGCCTCGCTGCAGCCCCTCAAAAGTGCTGGATGCCATTAGCATCAATCATGCAGCACAGCACTCCGCGATATCGGTATGAAATTCATGCTCCTACCCACCACCACCCCTTTTCATGGAGAGACTTAGCTGGACGTGGACAGGGCATTCCTTCGGGGGCGACAGCCTGGCATTGTTTCTGATTATCCTGGCACGCTATTTCCTCGCCGCTGGAGGATGCTGGTGGCTGGTGCGTGCTTGTCGTCCCGCTACCTCCACAGCAGGAGAGGCCCAGGAAGGGCAGCGGATCCGTGATGGAATCCGTCATGACATCCGCCTGTCGGTGCTTTCGTCGGCCATCTTCGCTGTCGCTGCTGCGGCGGTGCTCTGGCTCCATGCTCACGGCTTCACCAAGTTGTACGCAGGAGGGGATCCCACGCCCTGGTGGTATCTGGGCATCAGTTATCTCATGGTGCTGATTCTGCAGGATGCACTGTTTTACGGCACGCACCGCCTATTCCACCATTCGGCGCTGTACACCGCGTTCCACCATGGCCACCATCGCTCGCGCCGACCCACCCCCTGGACTTCCTTCGCGTTTGACCCGCTCGAAGCCTTGGTGCAGGCGGTGTTTCTGGTGGCGATTGTGATGCTGATCCCCCTGCACCTGATCACCCTGTTGGCCGTTCTCAGCACCATGACCGTTTGGGCGATCGTGAATCATCTTGATCTCGCTTGCCTGCCCCGTCGCTTCCCCCATCATCTGCTGGGCCGCTGGGTCATCGGGCCTGCTCACCACTCTCTGCACCACCGCCGGCCATCTCTGCACTTCGGTCTTTACTTCACTTTCTGGGACCGGGTCTGCGGCACACAGGATGATGGCTACGTCAGGGACCTGGGCGCATCGTCCGTCGAGAGAGGAATGGCTTCGACGCCCTAAATTCTCACGGATCTTGTGGATAGCCCGGCCGCCTGAGATGAAAGCGCATGGGATCAAACCTGCTGATCTAGACCATTGTGATTGATTCTGGTCGTGACAAAAGCAAACAGTGAAAATGGCAAATACAATAAAAAACCACTTGATTACGCAGATACCTCTGCGACCGGCACGGCGAGCCCGAGGAAAAGGATCACGGTGTCGCCCCGGCGTCCTGATCCGTGGCGGCCGCGCGATAGGCCGCCGGCGCCAGCACCAGAAACACCCCCCACCACAGCAGCACCCCCAGCGCCAGGGGCACACTCACCCACCAGCGCCCTGGCCACACCAGGCTTCCTCCCACGAGCACCACCCCGCTGAGCACGATCGACCAGGGCTGACACCACCAGGGCTTCTGGCTCCAGAGACTGGGGGGAGACACCATCACGGGCCGGCAACGCGCCCCCCCGCTTTAGGGCATCGAGGGGCTGGTGGCCAGCGGCGCTTCCGTGCTCAGCTCTGCGCCCTGAGGGAGGGCACGAGCCCCAGGCGCGCCAGCGCCGACTCGGCGGCCTGTACTTCCGATTGCCCTTCCCCCATAGCGGCTGCCAGCAAGGGGGCCAGCACCGGCACCTGGGCGAAGGCGCCGCGGAAGCCGCTGAACACCCAAAGTCCCCGCGCCAGCCTGCCCACCCGGGGCAGCCCGTCCGGCGCGAAGGCCACCGGCAGCTGCTGGTAGCGCCCGGGCCCACCGGCCAAGGCCGCCAGCGGTGGCCCGCCCCCCTCCAGGGACCCGCGCAACCAGGCTTCCGCCTGCTCCGGCGCAGGGCCGATCGCCGCCGCCCCCCCGGGGGCAAACCAGCTGAGCTGGCCCAACAGCCCCCCCGCCCCCCAGGGCACCAAGCCCGCATCCACCACCCACTCAGGCTGGCGCAGGGACGGCGCGCGGGCCTCCACGGCGAGACGCTGAAAGCGGCTGGGCAACCGCAGCGCGTAGCTACCGCCTTCGACCGGGGATGGCAGCGCCAGGACACCGGCCCAGCTGGTCCCCAGATCCGGTGCCAGCTCTGGGCATAGCGCCAGAGAGCCGGCCCCGGCGGCCAGCACCAGCTGACCCAGCTCGAGAATCTCACCGTCCCCCAGCGTCAGACGCCAGCCCTCGGCAAGCGGCGCCACGGCCTCCACCCGGGCCCGCCGCTGCCGCACTCCGGCCGCCGCCAGCACGACCTGCAGGCGCTCGGACAGCCGCGCCGTGTCCACCTGGGAGAGGGGTAGGGGCCAGCGGCGGCGCGGCCGCCAACCCAGATCGCCATGGCGACGCTGGAGCTCCCGCCAACGGGAGCCGGCACCGGCAGCCAGGCGAGCCAGGGGCGAGGGATCGAGGGGAAAACCGGGAATGACCCCATAGCTGAAGGCGGTAGCCGACGGCCCCCCGGCATCGAGCAGCTGAACCGCCACCCCGCGCTCAGCCAGGGCCAGGGAAAGCAGGGCCCCGGCCAGGCCGCCACCGACGATGCCGACCCCCTCGCCGGCGACGGTCATTCAGATCAACAGGGTGAAAGAGCCGATCACCCGGTCAAACAATTCCCGCACCCGCGGCCAGCGCACCTCGTTGGTGCTGGCCGCAAAGGTATAAAGCCGCCCCCGGTCCACCACCACCGTTGCCAGCTCGTGGCGATCGCGATCAGCCAGGTGAACCGCGTACTCCAGGTCGTAATAGGTGCGGCCGTTCTGATCCCGCTCGCGCGCCTCCACCAGCTCCGCCTCCCGGCCACTGCCCTCGGGAGCAATCACCCCACGCCGCAGCCGCTCACCCACCGCCACAGCACTGCCGAGATCCTCGAGATTGTTGCCCGCATCCACCTCGGAGATCACCAGGCTGAGGGTTTCATCGCTGTTGATCAAGTCGTGGAACACCAGCTGGGGCCCATCGGGCACCTGCACGCGGGTCCAGCCGGTGGGATAAAGAAAGGCGTAGCGGCCATCCGGACTCTGGAACGACTGCAGGCCCGCCGCGGTGGCGCTGCAGCCCACCATCACCACCGCGAGCACCAGGCTGCAGAGGGCCAGCGACCAGCGCCGCAGCCCCGAAGCGGGCCTGGGACAGGCAGAGGCAGCGCCGGGACGGTCGCTGACGGGCAGGGGGGACCGGAGCGGAGCGGGCATGGCGGCGGCGGAGCTGGTGCCATTCTCGCCCTGCGTCCGTCCCGCGGCCTGTCGGCCCCCTGTCCTGCAGCCCGGCGGCACACCGCCGGCCCCCCGCCCCTGCCAGGATCCCTCTCACTTGCTCCGGATCGCTGAGCGGCTTCACCCGACCCCTGGCCCGGCTGATCGACCAGTTCGAGCGGCTGCCCGGCATCGGGCCGCGCACAGCCCAGCGGCTGGCGTTGCATCTGCTCCGCCAGCCGGAGGAGCAGATCCGCGCCTTTGCCGACGCCCTGCTGGCGGCCCGCAGCCAGGTGGGCCAATGCCGCCGCTGCTTCCACCTCTCCGCCGAGCCGCTGTGCGACATCTGCCGCAACGAGGAGCGCAACACCGGGGTGA
>CANEWU010000136.1 GCA_947442825.1 Synechococcaceae cyanobacterium | reverse complement strand
CGGTTCGGGGCATTTGCTGTGGCACGGAACCTTGCTGGCCAGGCCTCCCGCCTGCGCCGCCGACTCGCCCGCATCGGCGCTGTGGCGCAGCCTGGGCTGCGGCGCCTGATCCGTACGGGCCGCCATCATTCAGTGGTGCTCACGGCGCCGGTGGCGCTGATGGGCGCCCTGGCGGTGGGGGTGGGCTTCGCCGCCCAGGCCCTGTTCAGTCCGACACCCCAGCTCGGAGATCGACAGTTGCTGGAGACCCTGATTGCGGCACCCAGCGCCTCGAGCACCGGGGCCGAGGGCCCACGATCCGGCACCTCGGCTCCGGCCGCCGCCGGCCAGCCCCCTGGGGGCGTTGGCGCCAGAGCCGGGGCAGCAACCCCTTCCTCCCCGGCCCCCACCCCCGCCGGCACCACCAGCGCCCTGGCGGTGCCCGCTGCTGGCCAGGAGCTGCCCCTGGAGATCCGGGTAGCCCTCCTCAAGCTTTCCCCTTGGCCCCGCCTGGGCGCCAATGGCCCCTGGCGTCTGCGTGACCGCGACGGCCGGGTACTCCAGCAGGGCAGCGCCGGCCAGGCGGTGGAGGTCGGAGACTCCCTGGCCCGCACTGCGGAGCTCTGGCTGGAGACCGGGGCTGGCCAAAACCTCACGGCCGATGGACGTTCCTTTGAGGGGCGCTTCCGGTTGCTGCGCGGCGATGGTGGCCTGCGGGTGGTGAACCATCTGCCCCTGGAGAGCTACATCAGCTCGGTGGTGGGTGGTGAGATGCCGTCCCACTGGAATATGGAGGCGCTGCGGGCCCAGGCGGTGGCGGCTCGCTCCTACGCCATGGCCCATATGGCCCGACCCGCCGACGACCACTGGCATCTGGGAGACACCACCCGCTGGCAGAACTACACCGGCCTGGCCGGCGTTACCGCCCGCACCCGCGAGGCCACCACCAGCACCGCCGGGGTGATCCTCAGCTATCGCGGGGGCATCGTCGAGAGTCTCTACGCCGCCACCCAACAGATTGTGGATGAGGCCCACGGCCATCTCGGCGCCAGCATGAGTCAGACGGGCGCCCAGGACCTGGCGGAGCGCGGCCTTCGCTTCAACGAGATCCTCGGCCGCTACTACCGCGGCGCCTCCCTCGCCCGGCTGCAGGCCGGTGCGGGCTGAGCGCTATTGGCAGCAGGCCCTGGCGGTGTCCGAACGGGCGCGCGCCAGCGGCGCCCTGGTGCCGCTCGGCACGGAGATCGAGGTCATGGACGACCTGGATCCCTTCGTGGTGCGCCGCCTCACCAGCCGTGCCCCGCGCCACCTGCGCCCGGAGGGACCGAAACCCAACCCGTTCCTGCCTTGGGATCCTCCGCTGGAGGTGGAGCTGCTGGCGAGCGGCCATGTACTCCTGCTCAACAAATATCCCGTTCAACCTGCCCATCTGTTGGTGATCAGCCAGCAGTGGCAGCCCCAGAGCGGCTGGATCCAGGCGGCCGACTGGCAAGCGGTGGCCACCGTGGCCGCCGACACGGGCGGCTTGTGGTTTTTCAACAGCAGTGCCACCGCCGGCGCCAGCCAGCCCCACCGCCACCTGCAACTGCTGCCGAGACGGCCCCAGGAGGCCAGCTGCCCGCTGGCTTCCGCGCTGGAGGCCCAACTGGAGGGAGCGGCGCCCTGGCCCTGGGCCTACCGCTTGAGCCGCCGCTTCGACGCCAGCGGCGGCAGCGACCTCCCGGAGCTGTACGCCCGACACAGCCGCGCCTTGGACCTGGGCAACCCGGTGGAGGACCCCGCCCCGCGCCACGCCTACAACCTTCTCTTTGATGACCAATGGTTTTTGACGGTGCGACGGCTGCGGGAGCACTGCGCGGGCTTCAGCATCAACGGCCTGGGGTTCGCCGGCTACCTGCTTTGCACCGAGAAGGCCGATCGCGACTGGCTTCAGCGCCATGGTCCCTGGCGGTTGCTGGCGGAGGTGGCGGCACCGGCAACCGTTGGCTCCGACCAAATTCCGTAGTTCCACGGTTGCGCATCGGGGTGGAGGTGGGGCTCTGTGAAAAGAGCGCCGGCCGATGTCGGCTGAGCGCCTAGGTCCAACTCTCGATTTCCTTCTCGATCGCCTTGCCGGCCATGGCCCGTTCTTCCCTTCCCACCACTCCTGCTACCCCTTCCTCCCTCCCTGTGCCCTCGGCCCGCCCCCTGCCCAAAGCCCGCTCCCTGCCCAAAGCCCGCGCCCTGCGTCAGCGCAATCGCTTGGTGGAGGAGCACCGTCACCTGGTGCCGCCTGTGGCCCAGCACTACGCCCGCCGCTGCCCCGAGCCGGTAGAGGATCTCAAACAGGTGGGCCTCCTCGGCCTGATCCGCGCCGCCGAGTTGTATCGCCCGGATCAGGGCACCCCCTTCGCGGCCTTCGCCCGGCCCCACATCCGCGGCGCGATTCTCCATCACCTGCGCGATGTGGCCCCGGCCGTGCGGTTGCCGCGCCGCCAGGCGGAGCGACTCGACCAGCTGAGGCGCCAAGAGAAGCGAGCCCTCGCCCTGCCGGCCCCGGAGCGTGAGGTGCTGATGCGACAGCGCCATCTCTGCCGTCCTTTACCCCTGGATGGGGCGTTGCTGGACACCCTCAGCAGCGACGAGATCGAGCCCCAGAAGCTGGAGGATCGCGACTCCCCGGCTGCCCTCAAGGCCCTACTGGAACGCCTGGAGCCGCGCCAGCGCCGGGTGGTGGCCCAGGTGGTGCTGGCGGGATGCAGCTACAGAGGCCTTGCCCAGGAACTGGGGGTGAGTCCGATGACGGTGAAGCGAATGCTCCACGAGGGACTCGAGAGCCTGCGGCGCCAGCTGGAGGAGGCAGGGATCAGCCGCCCGGAGTGGCCGCATCCCGTTCCATCTGCCGTTCCATCGTGCTGATGGCTGCGCTCACGGCGGCCATCTGGCGCTCCAGCCCATCGCGCCAGGCGGTGAGCATGCGCAGCTTGCGCTCCTGGTAGCGGCGCCGCGCTGAGCCATTTTCTTCGAGGCCGGAGCAACAAGCGAAGGGGGGGAACATGGGAGGATGCGTGGGTGATTTCCAAGGTTCTAGCGAGTGGAGCTCCACCGCCGGGACCCGTTCGCCCGTCACGCCCCTTTTCCCCAACTTCCCTCGGTTCGCGGCATCATCCCCGGGTCCTTCGAGACTCTCCCTGCCCCCCCTGTGTCCTCCCACGCAGGGCACCGGTCCCTTCTCCCCCTGCCCTGATCCCGGTTTGAGCGTGGTGCGTTCCCCAGGTCCCCTTGGCATCGTCGCCCTCGCGGTGGTGGTTCTCTCGGCCCTAGAGGCCCCCGCCGCCCGCGCCTATGTGGGTCTGATGGCCGGCCAGAGTGCCCAGCCGCTGAGGGGCTCTTTCAATAACGTGCCGGTGCTGCACTCCAACCAACCCGAGGAGGTGACGGGCCCGGGCATCCTGATCAACACCGCGCCGGGCCAGGCGATGGCGGTGGAAACCGGCCAGTGGCTGCGCAATGCCGAGTTCACCTTTGATGGTGAGTTTGGTCTGCACCTGCATCACAAGTACTTTCCCCCCAGCCGGGGCGCCACCGGTCCGGATGGTCGCCGCCCCGAGCTGACCATCGCCACGGTGCTCATCAATCCGGGCGTGCGGCCCGTGCATATCCGCTTCGAAACCGGCGCTGTGCGCAATAGCTTCGAGGCTCCGTACCTGGCCAATAACTTGATGGGGGTCAAGCCGCTCGGGCCCCGGCCATGGAACACCGGTCCCGGTGATGCCACCGCCGTTCAGATGCTGAGAGGCCGCCTCGATCCCCGGTTGAGCGAGGAGATCACGATCCCTCCCCGCAGTCGGCTGGTGCTCTTTACCACCCGCCTGCCCGCTCTGGGAATCGCCAATGCCCTGCTGCGGGGCCACAGCGATGGGCCCTTCCAGATGGCGGTGGTGGCCGCCAAGCGTGCCGGCACCGAACAAGACGTGCTCATGGTGCTCGATGCCGGCCAGCTGGCACCGGGCCGCATCTATTTGGATCGGGTGAGCGAGATCAACAACCGCATGGTCTTTTCAAGGGTCGGTGGGGTGGCTCTTGGCGATCGTTACCGGGCCACAGTGCGGCACAACCTGAACCAGCAGGGCCCTTTGCATGTTCCCTTCACCAGCACCAACCGCCACAATTTCGGCACCCGCGAGGTGCAGGTGAATCCGTTGGCGAGCCGCATGATCGACTCCTCCCTCGACAATGTCGGCACCTACGGCGTGCGCTTCGACATCGACCTGCAGCTCCGCGGCAGCGGTCCCTACGAGCTGGTGATGAGCCACCCTTCCCCCTCCGGCGGCCGCAACTTCACGGCCTTCCGCGGCTCCCTGGAGATCGACACCCCCTCCGGCCGCCAGGATGTGCACGTGGGCCTGCGTTCGGGCCAGAGCCTCTCGCTGGCCAGCCTGCAGCTCGATCCGTCGGTGGTGATGCCCGTGCGGGTGAGCATGGTCTACCCGGCGGATGCCACCCCCGGACACCTCCTCAGTGTGGTGCCCTCCAGCCAGCTGGCGATGCTGCAGGAGCGGGAGCGCCAGTTGGAGCTGGCCCGGATGAACCGTCCCGTTGCGGCTCCCGCCGCCCCACCGCCGCTGGGAGCCACCGCCAGCCCTGCGGCACCCCCACCCTCCCGATCCGCTCCCTCTGACACAGGCCCGCTGCGCCCGCCACCGGAGTTCTTGGGCAACCCAACCCCGGCCCCGCCCCGCCCCGGCTGGCTCTTGCCACCGCCCCCACCCCCTGCCCGGCCCCGCGCCAGCGTTCCCGCCATTCCGCCGGCTTCGGGCGGCGACTACGTGGATCGCTACCGTCAGGCGATCGAAGAGCAGCGACGCATGATGCAGGGCTGGCAAGCACCATGAGCGAGCGCTGAGGGCGAGGGAAGATGGCGGAGAAGGGAGGCGACACAAGCCAGCGCATCGCCGTGACCCTGTCCACCGACCTGGTGGAGCAGATCGACCGTCTCAAGGAGCAGTTGGGTCTGCGCAGCCGTGGGCGGGTGCTGGAGCAGCTCCTCGAGGAGTTGCTGAGTGTGGAGCCGGAGGGTGAAGAGAGCGACGAGACGACGCCCTTTCTCGAGGAGGGAAGCGCGGCCGCCCTGGTGCTCGTGGGCCGGGGATCCCTGGAGGCGCGTCCGGCCGCTGCGGCTGCGGAGCAGGAGAGTGCCGAGTCGAATGGGGCCAGTCCGCGGGGGGGGGGCATCGAGCTGCCCGGCTTCGTCCGGCGGCGCTCCGGCGAAATCCGCCGCAGCCTGCGGGCCGAGCCTGGCCCGAGCAGCCCGCCTGTGGCGCCCCTGCCCCAACTCTCGGCCACGGTGGCCCAACAGGCCCTGCAGGAGGTGCGCGACCACTGGCTCAGCCTGTATGGCAGTGAGGCCAATGCGGCGGTGGTGGAGGCGGCGATGGTCTGGCTGGGGCGCGACATCTGGCCCCAGAGTGACCAGAGCGACGGGCGGCGCTTCAGCTGGAGTGAGGCGTGCCGGGCGATGCGCGAGGTGGTGCCGGCATGGAGTGATGCCCCCCCCAGCCTGGAGCGGGTGATCGTGACAGCCGGTGTTCTCGAGGATCCCTTCAGTGCGGCCACCTTGACCGTGCGGATCCCGACGTTGATTCACCGCTTTATGCATCGCTTCCGTAAGCGGCCGCAGGGCACCTCATTCCAAACTCTGGAGCACACGATGACCGTGCAGGGGGCCCTGAAGGTGTTGCAGCTGCCAACGGATGCCGGCCATGCCTTCTCTCTGGCGGAGATCCGGGAGGCTTACCGGGAGCGGGCCCTGAGCCACCATCCTGACGCCGGCGGCTCGGTGGAGGCAATGCGGCGCCTCAACGAGGCGTACCAGCTGCTGAAGGAGCTCTACCGACAACGGGACCCATAGAGTCCCTATCCTCTCGGATGAGACCCGCTAATGGTCCAAGCTTGCGACTTTAGCAAGAAACGCTGACGATTGTTCCTGTCGGGTGCGCCGCGTGTGGCTTCTCCGCGTGGCTGCCTTGCGTAGCTGCCTTGCGTGGCTGATAAGCCTCTGGCTGATTCCCTTGGCGGCCGGCCCAAGGGAGTAGGTCGTGGCCCCGGAGGTTCACCCTGCTGCCACTGCGTCGATCGATCAGGCGGGCCATCCCGTCACCCCCAGCCATTGTCCAAGGCTTCTTGCCTGTGTCTCGACGTAGGGCGCAGAACGTATCTCAACCGCTTTGCCCGAGATTAATGCGACCGCCCCCGTTCGCCCTCTTGGCCGCAGCAAATCCCCGAAGCCCAAAGCGGATGGCCAGCAGTCAAGCGGCAGGCGGAGCTGGTGGCCGAGGCGCTGATCCGACAACTGCCAGAGCATCGTGCCGAACGTACCACGGGTCTCCTTCGAGACCCGCGAATAGACCCGGTAGTGGACCTAGGCGCGATCGCTGAGACCTTGAAAAACTGTCGATTTCAGCGGAACGGTATGGGCGCTTGATCGTTTCAGCCCCATGGAATGGATGAAGCGTTATGCACCCCGCGATCCTCCTGGTCCATCCTCGCTATCGGCCGAAACAGAAATGGCCAACGCTGTCCAAAGCCTTAGAAGCCCTCCTGTAGCTTGGCTTCCGAAGGTTG
>CANEWU010000135.1 GCA_947442825.1 Synechococcaceae cyanobacterium | reverse complement strand
GGTGATCAGCACCGGGCCGCGCTGACGCCAGGAGGCACGGGAGCGGCTCGAGCCGCGGGCCACAGGCCCAGGAGCGCCCTCCGGGGGCAGGAGTTCGAGGGTCACCGGATCCATGGCTACCCCGGCCAGGGGCGTCAGGGTGGGATCGGCCAGGGCCAGGGTGAACAGGGAGGGCAGGGGCGGCACCAGGGTGTGCCCCAGGGAAACCGCCACCCGGTGGCCGCTGGGATGGCTGCCGGTGGCCAACACCAGCCGATCAGCCATCAGGGCCGCACCGTGGCGCAGGCGCAGGCGGAAGCCTCCGGCTGGATCCCGCTCCGCCGCCTGCAGGGCCTGGCCGGTGACCAGCACCACCCCCGCAGCCAGGGCGGCATCCCGCAGACAGGCCACCACGGAGCTGGAGCGGTTGGAGCGGGGGAAGAGACGTCCGTCGGGCTCCTCCACCAGCTCCAGGCCATGGGCAGCGAACCAGGCGACCGTATCGACCGTGGCGAAGCGGGCGAACAGGCCCCGCAGGGCCGGGCCGCCCCGCGGGTAGTGGCCCACCAGGGCGCGCGGATCCCAGCAGGCATGGGTGACATTGCAGCGGCCACCGCCACTGATGAGCACCTTGTGCAACGGCTCGGCGGTGGCCTCGAGCACAAGCACGTTGCGCAGGCCGGCCTCGGCGGCGCGAATCGCCGTGAGGAAACCGGCGGGACCACCCCCTGCCACCACCACGGCGGCGCGACTGGGCAGCATGGGACCCATGCAGGCAGACCTTCGCGATCACTACCGCTTCAGTGTGGCGCCGATGCTCGATTGCACCGACCGCCACTTCCGCCTGCAGATGCGGCAGATCACCCGCCATGGGCTGCTGACCAGCGAAATGGTGGTGGCCCGCGCCCTGCACCACATCCAGCAGGAGCATCGCGGGCCGAGGCGGGCGGAGGCGGAGCGCCGGCTGGGGCGGCTGTTGGGCTTTGATCCAGCGGAGCGGCCGCTGGCGCTGCAACTGGGGGGGGAGGAGCCGGAGCTGCTGGCGGAGGCGGTGCGGATGGCAGCGGACTGGGGCTACGACGAGGTGAACCTCAACGTGGGCTGCCCAAGTGAGAAGGTGCAGCAGGGTCGCTTCGGGGCCTGCCTGATGGCCGATCCACCACGGGTGGCGCGCTGTGTAGCCGCGATGGCGGCCGCCAGCCCGCTACCGGTGACGGTGAAACACCGCATCGGCATCGACGAGCAGGACAGTTTCGAGGAGCTGCTGGCCTTTGTGGACACGGTGGCGGCAGCGGGGGCACGCCGCTTCGCCGTGCATGCCCGCAAAGCGTGGCTGGAGGGACTGGATCCGAAGCAGAACCGCACGGTGCCGCCCCTGCGCTGGGATGTGGTGCAGCGCCTCAAGCGGGAGAGGCCCCAGCTCTGCCTGGAGCTCAACGGGGGCCTGGAGAGCGTGGCCGACTGCCTGGAGCAACTGAACTGGGCGGACGGGGTGATGGTGGGCCGCGCGGCCTATGGCCATCCGCTGCGCTGGGCCGTGGTGGATCAAGTGATCTTCGGCGACCCCCACCCCCCGGCCCATGCCTCCGCCGTGGTGCGGGGGCTGATCCCGCACGCGAGCCAATGGTGCGCCTCCGGCGGGCGCCTGTGGGCGATCGCCCGCCACCTGGTGCACCTGGTGGAAGGGGTGTCGGGAGCACGGCACTGGCGAGCTGCCCTCACGGAGGCCGCCGGGGCGGCCGGCGCGGGGCCGGAGGTGCTGGCGGAGGCCGCTGCCCAGCTGGAGGAGCGGGGGCTCTGAGGGGCAGCCCCTGCGGCAACCCCTGCAGCTCGAGCGCCCGAAAGGCTCAGCCCTCGGCGCCCGGATAATCGCCGTCGCCGCCACTGCCGCTGCGACGACGGCGGGCGCGGCCAGCTTCGAAGCTGTCCCCACCACCACCGCCGCCGTAGCTGCGGTCTTCCCAGCCACGGGCGCCGGAACCGCCACCCTCGCCGCCGCCACCGCCACCGCCGTAGCCGCCGCCGCCGCCGCCTCCTCGGTAGCCGCCACCGCCGCCACCGCCGCCGCCGTAGCCGCCGCCACCGCCGCCTCGGTAGCCACCGCCACCGCCACCGCCGTAGCCACCGCCGCCGCCACGGGGGCCACCACCGCCGCCGCCACCACCACTGCGCGGTTCGGCTTTGTTGATGCGCAGCGGACGGCCCATCAGATCAGCGCCCTGCAGAGCCTCGATGGCCCGCTCCTCGCTGTCCCCATCCGCCATCTCCACGAAGGCGAACCCCCGCTTGCGACCGGTGTCCCGCTCCAGGGGGAGGGAACAGTTCATGACCTCGCCGAAGGCGGCGAAGAGCTCCATCACATCTTCCTTCTCGGCACGGAAGGGCAGATTGCCAACAAAAATACTCACGGACCGACCCGAAATCGAACGAACGCCATGGCGTCAGGGACTCGCCAAGATTAAACCCGCCAGGCCGATTAGGCTTGCCCCAGGCGCGAGCGACTCGCGGCGAGCCTCTCGCGCACCCCCTCGAAGCCGGTGCCGCCCTCGCTGCGGCGGGCAGCCACCACCTGCCGCGGTTCGATCGCGGCGTAGATGTCGGCCTCGAAGGACGGGTGCAAGGCCTGCCAGCGCTCCAGCGGTAGCTGCCGCAGCAGGATCCCCTCGGCCAAACACTTCTTCACCAAAGAACCCACCAGCTGGTAGGCCTCGCGGAATGGCACCCCTCGCGCCACCAGGTAATCGGCCACATCGGTGGCGTTGGAAAAGTCGGCAGCCACGGCCTGCTCGAGTCGGGCGGGGCGAAACGCCAAACCCTCCTCAAACAGGATTGCCATCGCCTCCAGGCAGTCGAGGCAGGTGCGCACCCCGTCGAAGAGGGCCTCCTTGTCTTCCTGGAAATCCTTGTTGTAGGCAAGCGGCAGGCCCTTGATCATGGTGAGCAGCCCCATCAGATGGCCGAACACCCGGCCGCTCTTGCCGCGCACCAGCTCGGGCACGTCGGGGTTTTTTTTCTGGGGCATCAGGCTGCTGCCCGTGGCGCAGCGATCGGTGAGGGAAACGAAGCCGAACTCCTCACTGGCCCAGAGGATCACCTCCTCACTGAGGCGGCTGAGGTGCACCATCACCAGGCTGGCGGCGGCCATGAATTCCACCGCAAAGTCCCGGTCGCTCACGGCATCGAGGCTGTTGGCGTAGGGAACGTCGAAGCCCAGTTCGGCGGCGGTGACCCGGCGGTCGATCGGCACCGGCGTGCCCGCCAGGGCGGCAGCGCCGAGGGGGCAGAGATTCACACGCCGTCGCACATCCGTCAGGCGTTGGCGGTCGCGCTCGGCCATCTCGATGTAGGCCAGCAGGTGGTGGGCCAGGCAGATCGGCTGGGCCCGCTGCAGGTGGGTGTAGCCGGGGATGAGCACCTCGGCATGGCGCTCCGCCTGGGCCAGCAGGGCCCGCTCGAACCGCACCAGCGCGGCGTCGATCTCATCGATGCGACGGCGCAGCCACAGGCGCAGGTCGGTGCCCACCTGGTCGTTGCGGCTGCGGCCGGTATGGAGCTTCTTGCCCAGCGGGCCGAGCCGCTCGATCAGGCGACGCTCGACGGCGAAATGCACGTCTTCGGCCTCGATGCCGGGGGTGAAACGCCCCTCGGCGGCCTCGGTGCGGATCGCCTCCAGCCCCTCAATCAACCGCTGGGCCTCCTCCGGCGTAATCACCCCGCAACCCCCGAGCATGCGGGCGTGGGCGATCGAGCCATCGAGATCCTCCTGCAGCAGGGTGATGTCGAAGCCGATGGAGGCGTTGAAACGCTCAATCGCCGGATGCAACCCCTGCTCGAAGCGATCGCTCCACCCCCCGGCGGCACCGCCGGTGACGCCACTGGGGGGGGAGGGGGCGGAGGGATCGCTCATCGGACGGGGACGGAAGGCGGCAGCGAGCGGCGGCCACCGCAACCGCTCAGCCGTCCAGCTTGGCAGGGCCGCCGGGCAGGGGTGGCAGCATCACCCCCTCGCGCACCTTCAGCACCACCATCGAGGCGTCGTCCTCCAGGTGGTGGTCGGGACCAACAAAGCGATCGAGACGCGCGAACAGCTGATCGAGCAGGGCCTGGGCGCCGAGGCCATCCCGGCAGGCGCTGTGGAAGGCCCGCACCAGCCGTTCCTCATCGAAGCGCTCGCCACTGAAACCACTGGCCTCAGTGACGCCATCGGTGTAGTACAGCAGCACGTCCCCGGGCTCCAGCACCACCTGGGCGCAGCCGTAGTGGGCCTCGCTCTGCAGCCCGATCAGCAGGCCTGGGGCGTCGAGGCGGTCAACGGCAGCGGAGCGGCGGCGCCAGTGCAGCGGTGGGTTGTGGGCGGCGTTGGCGAAGCGCAGGCGGCGGCTGCGGGGGTCGTAGTCGGAATAAAAAAGGCTCACGAAGCGGTGCGACTGGGCCAGGTCCTCCTGGGCCAGCTGGTTGAGGTCATGGAGGATGCGATCGGGGGGCAGGCCGCTGAGCACCTCGGCCCGCAACATGCCCCGCAGCAGGGTCATCAGCAGGCCGGCGGGCACCCCCTTGCCCATCACGTCCCCCACCACCAGCGCCCAGGGCCCCTGTTCGCGGCGGCGACCGCTGAGCTGGGGAAAGACGGGAATGAAGTCGTAGTAGTCGCCCCCCACCTGAAAGGCAGGGCGACAGCGGGCCGCCAGATCGACCCCCGCGATCAGCGGGCAGCGATCGGGCAGCAGCTGGGCCTGGATCTCGGCACCGATGCTCAATTGTCGGTCGAGCCGCTCGTGGCGGCGCATGTCCTCCTGCAGCAGCTCGTTTTCCAGGGCCACACCGGTGAGATCGGCCACGAGCTGCAGATGGCGGCGGTGCACCTCGCTCCAGCTGGTCCCCCGCCGGCCGCCGAACACGTACAAACGACCGCGTTGGCGGCTGCGGGCCACCACCGAGGTGGCGAACACCTGGGCGCCACCCAGCAGCCGTCGGATCAGGGGATCGAGCAACCCGGCGACCGCTTCATCGCTGGAGAGGGCCTGGAGTTGGGGGTCGGCGAGCGAGGCGATCTGGCGCAGCACCTCGGCGCAGCGTTCGCCCGGTGTGGCCTGCAACTGTTCGCGCCAGAGGCGGCCATCGGGATGGAACACCACCAGCAGGCAGCCCTCCGCCTCTACCAACCGGCAGGCCACCAGGGGCACGAGCTCAAGGAACCGCCCCAGGTGGGTGAAGCTGCGCAGGGCAAAGGCCAGGGAAGCCAGGATCTCCTGGGTGCGGCGCTGCTCGCGGCTGAGGCTGTCGAGCAGTTGGCGCAGGGAGGCAGCGGCCGTCAGCGCCTGGGGGGAGCGGGGAGCGGCCGACAGGGCGGGGGAAGGTTTAGGGGGCGGCTTGCTGCTCAAGGAGCGGCCGCAGAGGACCCGCAAGGTAGCAGCGGCGCTCAGCCGGAGAGCAGGGCCTCCACGAACTCGAAGCTGTTGAACGGCCGCAGGTCGCGGATGCCCTCGCCGGCACCGACGAACCGGATCGGCAAGCCGGCCTCGGAGGCCACCGCCAGGGCCACGCCGCCGCGGGCGCTGCCGTCGAGCTTGGTGAGCACCACGCCGGTGAGGCCGGCGGCACTGGCGAAGGCCATGGCCTGGCGCAGGCCGTTCTGACCCTGGCTGGCGTCGAGCACCAGCAGGGATTCCACGGCAGCCTCCGGCGCCAGCTTGTCGACGATGCGCCTCACCTTGCTGAGCTCCTCCATCAGGTTGTGCTTGGTCTGGAGCCGGCCAGCGGTGTCGACAAGCACCAGCTCGGTGCCGCGGGAGCGGGCGGCACCGATCGCGTCGTAGACAACGGCGGCGGGATCGGCGTTGGCGCTGGGGTTGGCGACCACGGGCACACCGCTGCGCTCCCCCCAGACGCTCACCTGCTGCACGGCGGCGGCGCGGAAGGTGTCGGCGGCGGCGATCAGGCAGCTGTAGCCGCTGCGCACGGCGAGGTTGGCGAGCTTGCCGAGGGTGGTGGTCTTGCCGACCCCGTTGACACCGACCAGCAGCCAGACGTTGAGGCGATCGCGGCGGGGGGCGAGCAGGGGCTCCCCGCTCTGCTGGATCGGGGCGTCGAGCAGGCCGCGCAGCTGCTCCTTGAGGAAGCGGATGCCCTCAGCGGGGTCGACCACCTCCTCGTTCAGGCGGCCGCGCAGGGCTTCGAGCACCCGGTCGGTGGCCTGCACGCCCACATCGGCCTGCAGCAGGGTGGTCTCGAGGTCGTCGAGCACCTCGGGGGTGAGGGGGTCGTCGCCGAGGTTGGCCAGCAGCTGGGTGACGAAACCGCGGCGGGTCTTCTCCAGGCCGCGGCGCAGGCGGCCGAGCCAATCGATCTCCTCCACCGACATCTGCTCAACGCTGCGCCCCTGGGCGGCGAGCACCTCAGCAGACCAGGTGAAGTCGGCGTCGAAGGCGCCGAGTTGGGGGTCCGCTTCCTGAGCAGCGGCGGTGGCCGGCGCGGGGGATGCGGAAGCAGGGGGTGCCGCCAAGGGGGCGGCGGCCGGCGGTGGGGCGGCGGTGATCTGCTCCAGCCGGGCGCGGCGCTCGGCTGCCGCCTGCTCCAGGAGCGAAAGCCCGGCCGCTGGGGCCGGCTCCGGGGCGGCAACGGCGAT
>CANEWU010000134.1 GCA_947442825.1 Synechococcaceae cyanobacterium | reverse complement strand
GGGCCCGGGGAGGGGGCGCCGACGGCGGAGGGGGCGCCACCGGAGAAGCTGCGCGAGAGGGTTTCGCCAAAGGGGGTACCGCTGCAGCCGCCCACCAGGAGGGCGAACAGCAGGGAAGCGGAGAGGGAGGCGGGGGGGGGCATCAGCCGCCGGCGGGTCGAATCACCCGCACGGCGCTGGCCCGCAGCCGGCCGGTCTTGGTGGTGGCGGGCGGCTTGGGGGTGGTGGCGCGGGGCTTGGCAGCGGCCAGGGCGCTGCCGGCCTTGCCGGAGGCGGCCTTTTTGGCCCCGGCCTTGGCGGCGGTGCCCTTGGCCGCCGCCGTGCGGCCGCCCCGCCCCTTGGCGCCGCTCGCTGCCTTGGCCGCCAGAAGCTCCACCGCCTGCTCCAGGGTGATGGTCTCGCCGGTGGTGCCCTCCGGCAGGGAGGCGTTCACCTTGCCCTGCTTCACATAGAGCCCGTAGGGACCATCAAAGAGCTGGATCGCCTCCTCGGCTCCCTCGGGGGTGCCCAGGTCGCGCAGGGCGGTGCGGCCGCCGCGGCCGCGCTTGGGCTGGGCCAACAGCTCCACGGCTCGCTCCAGACCGATCCCCAGCACGTCGTCCTCGGCCTTGAGGGAGCGGTAGTCCTTCTCGCCCTTGGCCTTGTCGTGCACCACGTAGGGCCCGAAGCGGCCCAGGCCGGCCTGGATGCGGCCCCCCTCGGGGTGTTCTCCGAGCAGGCGGGGCAGGCGCAGCAGGCCGAGGGCATCCTCCAGGCTCAGATCCTCGGGCTTGACGCCCTTGGGTAGGGAGGCGCGCTTGGGCTTGGGGTTCTCCTCACTCACCTGGCCGCGCTGCAGGTAGGGGCCGTACTGGCCGAAGAGCAGGTAGATGGCATCGCCGGTCTCCGGGTCAACCCCCAGGGCCTCCGGACCATCCGACTTCTGTCGCAGGATCAGCTCGGCCTTGTCGGCGTCGAGATCGGCGGGGGTGATCTCCTGGGGCAGGGTGGCCTTGATCAGCTCCTCGCTGCCGTCGTCGGCGACGCGCTTTTTCTCCAGGTAGGCCCCGAAGCGGCCGATGCGCACCACACAGGGCAGGCCCTCGAGCACCACGGTGCGGGACACGCCGGGGTCGATGTCGCCCTCGCGCTGCTGCACCTGGGTTTCGAGGCCGGTCTCGCCCTTGTAGAAACCTTCGAGGTAGGGGAGCCAGGGCACCCGGCCGGTGGCGATCTCATCGAGGCTGCTCTCCATCCGCGCCGTGAAACTGGTGTCGACCAGGTCGGGGAAGTGGTCCTCCAGCAGGGCGGTGACCGCGAAGGCGGTGAAGGTGGGAGTGAGGGAGTTGTTCTGCAGGGAGGCGTAGCCCCTGTCGACGATCGTGCCGATGATCGAGGCGTAGGTGGAGGGCCGGCCGATCCCCTCCTTCTCCAGCATCTTCACCAGGGCGGCCTCGCTGTAGCGGGCCGGCGGCTGGGTTTGATGGCCGAGGGCCTCCACGCCGCGGCAGGCGGGGGCGTCGTTCACCGCCAGGGAGGGCAGCAGCACCTCCTGGCCCTCCAGGGCGGCATCGGGATCGTCGCTGCCCTCCACGTAGGCGCGGAAGAAGCCGGGGAAGTCGATGCGCTTGCCGGTGGCGCGGAAGCGGGCCGGGCCCACCGGGCTACCGGCGGCAGCCTCCAGATCAACCGCCAACATCGTCAGGCGGGCTTCGGCCATCTGGCTGGCGACCGTGCGCTTCCAGATCAGCTCGTAGAGGGACAGATCGCGGCCATCGAGGCCCGTGTCGGCGGGGGTGCGGAAGCGCTCACCGGCGGGGCGGATCGCCTCGTGGGCCTCCTGGGCGTTGCGGGCCTTGGTGCTGAACTGCCGCGGCGACGGGCTGAGGTACTCCTGGCCGTACTTCTCCTGCACGCAGTGGCGGGCGGCCTGGATCGCCTGGTCGGAGAGATGCACCGAGTCGGTGCGCATGTAGGTGATGAAGCCCCGCTCGTAGAGGGATTGGGCGGTGCGCATCGTCTCGCGGGCCGAGAGGCGCAGCTTGCGGTTGGACTCCTGCTGGAGGGTGCTGGTGGTGAAGGGAGGCACCGGCTTGCGCACGGTGGGCTTGGCCTCCACCTCCTCCACCCGCCACGGGCCGCTCTCCACGGCGGCCTGGAGGCGGCGGGCCTCCTCCTCGCCCAGCAGCTGGGCCTTGCTGCCGGCCTTGAGGGCGCCGGTGTTCTCGTCGAAATCGGCGCCGCCGGCGATGCGCTCGCCGCGCACGTGGGTGAGCTTGGCCTCGAAGGCCGCGCCGCCGTGCTCCAGCTTGGCCTTGAGATCCCAGTAACTGCCGCTGCGGAAGGCGCGGCGGGCCCGCTCCCGCTGCACCAGCAGGCGCACCGCCACCGACTGCACCCGGCCGGCGGAGAGCCCCCAGGCCACCTTCTTCCAGAGGAGCGGCGAGAGGGTGTAGCCCACGAGGCGATCGAGGATGCGGCGCGTCTCCTGGGCGTGCACCAGCTCCATGTCGAGCTCGCGGGTGTCGTCGAGGGCGCGGCGGATCGCCTCCTTGGTGATCTCGTGGAACACCATGCGCCGCACGGGCACCTTCGGGGCCAGCAGCTCCTGGAGGTGCCAGCTGATGCTCTCCCCCTCCCGGTCCTCGTCCGTGGCCAGCAGGAGGCGGTCGGCGCCCTTGAGGGCGTCCTTGAGCTCCTTGACCACCTTCTTCTTGTCCTTCGGCACCACGTAGAGGGGCTCGAAGTCGTTGGCGGTGTTCACGCCGAGGTTGGCCCACTTCTCGCCCTTGTGGGCAGCCGGGATCTCGCTGGCGTTGTTGGGCAGGTCACGCACGTGGCCCATCGAGGCCTCCACCCGGTACTCCTTCGGCAGGAAGGCGCGGATGGTGCGGGCCTTGGTGGGGCTCTCGACGATCACCAATGTGTGGGCCACGCGCGCAGCTCAGTTCCGTGTCCTTCTTTATCGCACCGGCGGGCGCCGTGGGCAGCGACCGGCCAGCTTCCGGAGACGGCCGCTACAGTCCACGCGACCGGTTTGGCCGTGTGCCGTGGGAGAAGCGTTCCTGTCCACCGTGCCCAGCTCCGCCCTGAGCGCCTTCCTGGGTGTCGTCGCCAGTCCTGCGTCGCTGGCCACCGACGCCATCGCCGCCGGCCAGAGCACGGGCAGCCTGAATCTGCAGCTCAACGCCGGCGCGATCGCCCCTGAGCTTGCGGTGCTGGGGGCTCTGGTGGCCTGCCTGCTGGTGGATCTGGCGGGGGAGCGGGCCGCCAGCCGCTGGGTGCCCCCCTTCTGCTATCTCGGCCTAGGTGGCGCCCTGGTACTGCTGGCGCTGCAGTGGAACGGCCCCCTGGAGCCCTCCTTCCTGGGCGCCTTCCTGGCCGACAACCTGGCGATCGCCTTCCGGTCGGTGGTGGCAGCCTCCACCCTGGTGACGCTGCTGCTGAGCTGGCGCTACGTGGAGCGCAGCGGCACACCACTGGGGGAATACGCCGCGATTCTGCTGGCGGCCACGCTCGGGGCGATGTTCCTGTGCGGCGCCACCGACCTGGTGAGCATCTTCGTCTCGCTGGAAACCCTCTCGGTGGCGAGCTACCTGCTGTCGGGCTACATGAAGCGCGACGCGCGCAGCTCCGAGGCGGCCCTGAAATATCTGTTGGTGGGATCAGCGGCGGCGGCGGTGTTTCTCTACGGCGCCTCGCTGCTCTATGGCCTCAGTGGCGGCACCGACCTGGCCACGATCGCCCTGGCCCTGCGCACGGCCGCCTCACCGATCACCGCCCTCTCATTGGTGTTCGTGCTGGCCACCGTGGCGTTCAAGATCGCTGCGGTGCCCTTCCACCAGTGGACGCCGGATGTGTATGAGGGATCGCCCACCCCGGTGGTGGCTTTCCTGTCGGTGGGATCGAAGGCGGCCGGCTTCGCCCTGGCCCTGCGCATCCTGGTGGGCTGCTTCGAGAGCTTCGACGCCCAATGGAAGTTTCTGTTCACGGTGTTGGCGGTGCTGAGCATGGTGCTCGGCAACGTGGTGGCGCTGGCCCAGACCTCCATGAAGCGGATGCTGGCCTACAGCTCGATCGGCCAGGCGGGCTTCGTGATGATCGGCATGGTGTGTGGCACCGAGGACGGCTTTGCGGCGATGGTGCTCTACATGGCCGCCTATCTGTTCATGAACCTGGGGGCCTTCGCCTGCATCATCCTCTTCTCACTGCGCACCGGCAGCGATCGCATCTCCGATTACGCCGGCTTGTATCAGAAGGATCCGCTGATCACCCTGGGATTGAGTCTCTGCCTGCTCTCCCTAGGGGGAATCCCGCCAATGCTGGGCTTCTTCGGCAAGATCTATCTCTTCTTCGCCGGCTGGGCCGACCACCAGTATCTGCTGGTGGTGGTGGGTCTGATCACCTCGGTGGTATCGATCTACTACTACATCTCCGTGATCAAGATGATGGTGGTGAAGGAGCCGCAGGAAGCCTCCGATGTGGTGAAGGCCTATCCGGAGGTCAGCTGGGAGTTAGCCGGCATGAAGCCGCTGCGGGTGGGCCTGGTGGGCTGTGTGGTGGTCACTGCCGTGGGCGGTATTCTCTCCAGTCCGCTGTTTGAGTGGGCCAGCGGTGCGGTGGCCGGCACGCCGATCCTGCAGCAGGCGATCGCCGCGGCCGGCAACGCCGTGGGCTGAGGCGCCGATAGGGTGCCGAAATCAGCGGGCTCAGGGGCCATGGAGGGGGTGGCCAACGGAATGGTCGAGGTGGTGGCCGAGATGCTGCACGTATCGAAGGTGTACGGAAGCGGCGACACCACCGTGCGCGCCCTCGACGACCTGACCATGACGGTGCAGCGGGGCGAATACCTGGCGATGATGGGCTCCTCCGGCTCAGGCAAAAGCACGGCGATGAACATCCTGGGCTGCCTGGATCGGCCCAGCGGCGGCCTCTACCGGCTCAACGGCACCTCGGTGCAGGACCTCAGCGATGACGACCTGGCCGACCTGCGCAACCGCGAACTGGGCTTTGTCTTCCAGCAGTTCCACCTGCTGCCCCAGCTGAGCGCGTTGGAGAACGTGATGCTGCCGATGATCTACGCCGGGGTGCCGCGGGCCCAGCGGCGCGAGCAGGCGATGGCGGCCCTGCGGCGGGTGGGGTTGGGCCACCGGCTGGAGAACCGCCCCAACCAGCTCTCGGGCGGCCAGCAGCAGCGGGTGGCCCTGGCGAGGGCGATTATCAACCAGCCGGCCCTGTTGCTGGCCGATGAACCCACCGGCGCCCTCGACTCCAGCACCACCCATGAGGTGCTCGATCTGTTCGACGAACTGCACCACCAGGGGATGACGATCCTGATGGTGACGCACGAGGCGGATGTAGCGGCGCGGGCCCAGCGGGTGCTGCACTTCCAGGACGGCCGCGTGCTTGATCCCCAGCTGGTGGGGTAACCGCAGCCGGCTTCAGCTCAGCGAGGGCGTGGGGTCAGCCCCGCGGGGGCGCGGCGGGCAGGGGAGCCGGGCCGGGCACCGCCTGCTGGGTGGGCAGGGGCTGGCCGGCCGGGGCCAGGGGCGAACGGGGCCGCTCCAGGGTTTGGATCAGCTGACCCATCAGCAGGGCGACCGCATCGGGCATCGCACCGTTGAGGGGAGCCCGCAGGCCCGGCAGGCCGGCGATGGCGGTGTCGGCGGACAGACCGATGCCGGGGTCGAGATCGCCAGGATCGACCGCCACCCAGCCGCCGTCCTGGGGAACGCGCAGCTCAAAGTGCAGGTGCGGGCCGGTGCTCAGGCCGGTGCTGCCGACCCGGCCGATCACCTCGCCCTGGCGCACGGTCTGTCCCTCGCGCACATACAGCTCGGAGAGGTGGCCATAGAGGGTGCGGCGGCGGGGGCCTTCGTGTTCAACCTCCACCGCCAGGCCATAGCCGCCCGCCAGGCCGCTGCTCACCACGCGCCCGGAGAGGGAGGCCACCACCGGCGTGCCCTCCGGCGCGGCCAGATCCTTGCCGGCATGCATCAACCAGCTGCCGAGCACCGGATGGAGCCGCCAACCGAAGCCGCTGGTGGGCACCGAAGAACCGATCAGCGGGTAGAGCAGGTTGCGGTTGCTGTTGCCCGCCACCGCCGCCGGCCGGGGGGTGCGGCCAAAGACATCGGTGAGGCGGAAGCTGCCGCCTGCGCCGGCGAGCAGGGCCGAGACCGGCACGGAGATCGGCGGCAGGGGGGCGGCGTCGGTGCGGAAGCCGCCGGCGGAGGGGAAGAAGGCGGAGCCGGCGCCCAAGGAGGGATCGGCGAGGTCGCCACTCATACCGTCGCGGCGGCCGCGGCCGATCACGGTGACGTCTCCGCCGCATTCGCGCGCCGTGAGGGCGCCGTTGCGGCAGGCCATCTGCAGGGCGGGGCTGGGACTGCCCGGGATGGTGCCGCGCACGCGCACCCGCTCCCGGGGGGTGACCACCCCATCGCGCACGAGGGCGTCGATGTCGGCATCAAAGCGGCGGGGGGCATCGGCCCGGCGGAGCTCGGCGGGGGCGATCAGGGGATCGGTTTCGGGGGCGGCGGCCGGAGGCCGTTGCATCGGCGGAGCTGCCGGGGCGGCGGCTGCGGGCAACGGCGGTGGAGCCGGGGGCGGCGCCTGGGGCGTCAGCGGGGCCGCGGGGGCGGGCAGCG
>CANEWU010000133.1 GCA_947442825.1 Synechococcaceae cyanobacterium | reverse complement strand
TGACACCGGCTTCGGCCAGCTGGGTTGTTACGGCAGCCCGATCCGAACGCCCCACATCGATGCCCTGGCGGCCGATGGCTTGTTGTTCAACAACATGCACACGACGGCGTTGTGTTCGCCGTCGCGCTCCTGCATGCTCAACGGCCGCAACCACCACTCCAACGGCCTGGCCTGTATCACCGAGGGCTCCACCGGCTTCCCGGGGTATAACGCCACCATCCCCTTTGCCAACGGTTTTCTCTCGGAGATTCTGCAGCAGCAGGGATACAACACCTATGCGGTAGGTAAGTGGCACCTCACGCCAGTGGAGCAGACCTCCGCCGCCGGCCCCTATGACCGCTGGCCCCTGGGCCGGGGCTTTGAGCGCTTCTACGGCTTCCTGGGGGGAGACACGCACCAGTACTACCCCGAGCTGGTGGCGGATAACCATCAGGTGGAGCCACCGGCAACGCCGGAGCAGGGTTATCACCTCACCCCCGATCTGGTGACCCGGGCGAAGGCGATGATCGCCGACGCCAAGCAGGTGGCGCCGAATAAGCCCTTCTTCCTCTACTTCTGCACCGGCGCCATGCATGCGCCGCACCATGTGCCGAAGGAATGGGCCGACCGCTACAAAGGCCAGTTCGATGACGGTTGGGATGCCTATCGCGAGCAGGTGTTCGCCCGCCAGAAGGAGCTGGGGGTGATCCCCGCGGACACGCTGCTCTCCCGCCATGATCCTGATGTACAGGATTGGCAGGGGTTGCCGGCGGAGGAAAAGCGCCTTTACGCCCGCATGATGGAGGTGTTCGCCGGCTTTCTGGAGCACACCGACCACTACATCGGCGAGCTGATCACCTTTCTCAAGCAGATCGGCGAATACGAGAACACCCTGATCATGCTGATTTCAGATAATGGTGCCAGCGCCGAGGGTGGACCGACGGGGTCGGTGAATGAGGGCAAGTTCTTCAACAATGTGCCGGAAAACCTGGCGCAAAACTTGGCCGCCATTGAGGAGATCGGCGGCCCGAAGGTTTTCAACCACTACCCCTGGGGCTGGACCCACGCCGGCAACACGCCGTTCCGGCGCTGGAAGCGGGAAACCTACCGGGGCGGTACGAGCGATCCCTTCCTGGTGAGCTGGCCGAAGGGCATCGCCGCCCGCGGTGAGATCCGCTCCCAGTATTGCCACGCGATCGACATGGTCCCGACGGTGTTGGAGGCGCTGGGCCTGGAGGCCCCCGCCTCGATCAAGGGGGTAAGCCAGAGCCCGATCGAAGGGGTGTCCCTGTTCTCCTGTTTTGCCGATGGGGCGGCACCCAGTAAGCACATCACCCAGTACTTCGAGATGTTGGGCCATCGCTCCCTCTATTACGACGGCTGGCGAGCGGTGTGTCCTTGGCCGGGGCCGGCCTATGCGGAAAGCGCATTTCGTTTCGGTGATCCGATTACCTATGAGCAACTGATCCAGCTCGATGCCCATGGTTGGGAGCTGTACAACCTGCAGGAGGATTTCGCTGAAACCAGGAATCTCGCGGCGAACGAGCGGGAGCGCCTGATTGCCATGATCGCCATGTGGTACGTGGAGGCCGGCCGATACAACGTGCTGCCGATCGACAGCCGCACCACCCTGCGCTTTGCCATCGAGCGCCCCCAGATCGCACCGGATCGTGAGCGGTACATTTACTATCCTGGTACCCAGGTGGTTCCGGTGAATGTGGCGCCGCGGGTGCTCAATCGGCCCCATAGCATCTCCTTGGAGGTGGATATTCCAGAGGCGGGTGCCGATGGTGTGCTGTTCAGCATGGGCGGCAACGATGGTGGCTTCTCTATCTATGTGATGGAGGGCATATTCACCTACGGCTATAACTACGTAGCCGACAGCTATTTCCATGTGCGAGCCAGCAGCGCCCTGCCGGCGGGCCACCACCTGCTGAGCGTGGAATTCCGGCCCACGGGCCCCGCTGACCTGGCGGCGGGCAAGGGCACCCCAGCCCATATCACCCTGTTCGTGGATGGTGCAGCGGTGGGCGAAGGCGACCTGCCGGTGACGATCCCGCTGAGCCTTGGCCTGGCGGCCGGTGTGGCGGTTGGCCACGATCCCGGCTCGCCGGCGATGCCCGATTACCTCCCTCCCTTCCCCTGGTCGGGGCTGATCCATCGCGCGTTCGTAGACGTAAGCGGTACGCCCATTGAGGATCAGGAGGCGCGGATCCGTGAGGTGTTGGCGCGGCAGTAGTGCCCCGCGGCCGCGCGTGAGGGCCAATGGGTAGGGTCTGGGATGTAGCGGCAGCCATCCTGAGTCATGACGTTCCTCTTTGCCATCTTGGCCTCCTTGAGTTTCGCAACCGGGGGCATCTTTATGAAGTACGCCAACTATTTCCAGGGCGCGGCCAATCTCAAGCCCGCCCTGGCCACCTATCTGCTTTTTCTGGTTGGCGCCACGTTCCAGATGGTGATCATGCGGGAAGCCGAGCTTGGCGTCGCCTATGTGTTGGTGCTGGGTCTGGAGTCGTTGTTTGCGGTGTTGTTCGGTTTTCTGTTGTTCAAGGAGAGTTTGTCGTTAGCGAAGATGGGGGCCATTTGTCTGGTGGTGATTGGCATCGCCCTGCTGCATGCCGACGCTGGTTGAGCGGCCGATCCCCATGCTCTCAGGGGTTCAGAAGCTCCTCCCCCCAGCCGGTGGCCTGCCGCCAACGGCAACGGCGGTGGGGGTGGCCGCTGAGCTCCAGCAACTCCACCTGCGTGAGGGCGATGCGCAGCAGCAGCAGGTGCGCTGGCAGCGGCGTGTCGTCGGCGAGGGTGGCTGGGAAGGGTGCTTCGCGATCGAGGGGCTCACCGGGGGTGGGCCAGCCCCATACGGCCCGTCCGCCAGGGGTGAGCGACTGCCAGTGCCGCTCGCGTTCGCGCGCCTCCAGCTCCGCCGGCAGCGGTTGCCACTCTCCCCGCAGGCGGAACTGGGCACGGGCCTTCGGCAGCAACCAGCAGAGTTCCACCGCCGGCTGACTTGCCAGTTCGGCCGCCTTGGCGCTGCGGGCATCGCTGAGCAGATCGAGGCTTGCGGGCCCCACCCAGCCCCGGAACACCAGCGTGCGCACCCGGGGGCTGCCGTCGGCCGCCACGGTGGCCAGCTGGAGCCAGCGGGCCTGGGGGGCGCGCCCCTCGCGCTCGCGGGCGCCGCGCAGCAGCGCCCGCCAGGGGGGAAGCGGTTCAGGGCTGCTCATCTTCGCTGCCAGGTTTCATGGGAGCCGCCGCATCGCAGCATTCCCGGTGGCAGGGGGAGAGCACGGTGTCGACTTGCCACAAACTCCACCTGTAACCCCTCAGGAGTGGCCTCGACGATGGTGTAGCCGTGGCCATCAAGGTTCACGAATTTAGCGTGGTTGAGATGCTGCTTGATCTCCGCTTCAGATGCCAGCGATTGGGCGCGGGGAGGCTACTTCGAGGGATCCACGCGGATTCCCGCGGCCATGCTTCCATGGATGTCGCAGCTGAGCAACACAATACGACCGCAATGGTTACGGAAGTGCCTGTAGATCATCTCCTGCTCTGCTGAATAGCCATCCAGTTGGTCGTAGTAGGGTCCATCAACGGTGCTGTTGACCAGATTGTTTTACAGAGAGGTGAGGACAGTCTCTGGGAGGTCGGCCTTGCAGGGGGTGGCAATCCCCGGAGGATTGCGGAGTCGGATGCGTCTGCTCGGCCTGGGCCACACTTTCCTGTTCAGCCGCAGAGTGAGGAGACGCCCTGTCGGTGCTCCCGGGGCTTTGGCAGGTTGATGAATGCCAAGACCTGCTGAATTCTCTACAAGACCAGCTAATTTCGCTATTTCGGCGTGGCGAACTACTGCCGGCCTCGTTGGTGACTGCGGCCCAGCTCAGGGCAGCCGGTCCATCCCCAGGGCCTGGGCGCCGAAGGCGCGCGTCATGTCGGACTGCATGTACCAGGCGGAGAGCAGGCGCTTGGCCAGGCTGCGCAGCTCATCAATGTCGCTGCAATGGTCGATGGCCCGGGTCTGGGACTCCAGGGCAAATTGGCGGGTGAGCGGGTCGTTGCCCATCGAGTCTCGGTAATTGCTTCGAAATGTAACGACTCCTCGCGGTGGTCGGGGGTGCGGGGGCTTCGGGAAGCCGAACCAGGGCAACCGGCGCGGGCGGCGAGCCAGGGCAACGGCCCTGAACGACGGCTCTGGATGGTGGGTTTGGGAGGCCTGCCCCGGGCGACTGTCCTTTGGGTGTGCTTCTGGCACACCACATCTGGTGTGTCGAGGGCTGCCCTGAAAGACAGGGGCCCGCAGAGAGGCGGGGCCCCGCTGAGAGGCAGGGCCGCATCGCAAGACGCGAGCACCTCATCGGAGGACGCGAGCACCTAATCGCAGGACGCGAGCACCTCATTCGGCACCGCCCGAGCCCCTAGCCTCCCCAGATGCGTGCCCCCGACCCGTTGTGCCAACGGCTCGCCACCGTGCCCGGTCTGGGGCCCGGTCGGCGTCGTTTGGTGTTGCTGCTGCCCCAGATCGGCGATTTCGACAGCCTCGAGTACGCCCAGGCGCTCGTGCCCGCCCTGCCTCGTCTGGAGGCGGCCGGCATCGCCCTGTTGGCGATCGGGATCGGAGCGGCGGCCGGGGCTGATCGGTTCTGCGCCTACACCGGCTTTCCCCGTTCGTCTCTGCAGGTCGACCCCGAGCCAACCCTCCACCGCGCCCTCGGCCTGTACGCCGGCCTGGCGGCCCCCGGCGGCGCCTGGCCTTCGCTGTTGCTGATGTGCGCCGGCCTGGGCTCGCCGGGCACCCTGCAGGAGGTGCTGCGCGGCTACCTCGGCGACCGCTCCGCCTCATCGCGCCTCGCCATGCCCCTTTTTGATCTGGTGGGGCGTGACTACCAGCGTCCCTTCGAGCTGGCCACGGTGCGTCTGGCGAACATGCGCGAGGTGCTCGGCGCCTGGGGCACCTACGTGCCCGATGCCCGCTGGATCACCCAGCGGGGCGGCACCTTCCTGCTCGACACCGACGACTCCCTTCTTTATTGCCACCGCGATCCGGGCATCCTCGGCTTTTCGGAAACCATGGCCGATCCGCTGCTCTTCCTCGAACCCTGGCTAGGGGATCCCTCACCCGCCCCCTGAGATGGCCCGCTCTCCCTCCCCCCTGCCTGAGCCCCACGAGCCGACCGACGCCTTCGCGCTCGACGCCCGCGCCGACCAGGAATTCCTGGTGCTCACCGTGGCCGCCAGCCTGATCGCCACCCTTGGCCTGCTCGCCAACAGCGCCGCCGTGGTGATCGGCGCCATGCTCGTGGCCCCCTGGATGCTGCCGCTGCGGGCGGCGGCGTTCGCGATCCTGCAGGGGCGCCTGCGGCTGGTGGCCACGGCCCTGGCCTCGCTGCTGCTCGGTGTGGCGGTCACGGTGGGCCTTTCGCTCGGCCTGGGGCTGCTGGTGGGGCTGCCCCTGCTGGGCTCGGAGGTGATGGCCCGCACCCAGCCGAACCTGCTGGATCTGGGGGTGGCCCTGGTGGCCGGCGCCACCGCCGCCTACGCCTCGGTGCGTTCCCGTGCCCTCTCCTCCCTGGCGGGCACCGCCATCGCCGTGGCGTTGGTGCCGCCGGTGTGTGCCTTCGGACTGTTGTGTGCCAAGGCCCAGTGGTCGCCGGCGTTGGGGGCCGCCCTGCTGTTCGCCGCCAACCTGCTGGGCATCCTCAGCGGCGCCTTGATTGCCCTGGCGGTGGTGCGCCCTGATCTGCGCCGCAACCTTTGGCACAGCCGCCTGGGCCTGATGAGCCTGCTGCTCACCGCCCTGTTGCTCATTCCCCTCAGTGGCAGCTTCCTCACGCTGGTGGCCCAGGCGCGCCGCACCGCCACGCAGGAGCAGATCACGTCGGCGATCACCGCGTCGCTGCGCAACCGCACCCTCACCCTCGGCAAGGATTCGGAGCTGGTGGAGGTGGCGATCGATTGGGCCCAGAACCCGCCCCTGATCCGCGCCGCCGTGCGCGTCAGCGATCCGCAGCTGCCCACGGCACGGCAGGTGGCGGCGGTGCAGGCTTTCATCAACGGACACCAGCCGATTCGCTACCGGCTCGTGGTGCAGCGCGTATCGGTGGATGTGATCGGACCGGAGACGGCGCCCAATCCCGAGGATTCGCGGCCCCGGCCCCCTGAGGTGGGTGGGTTCGCCGTCCCCTGAGGCGGCGGGATCGGGGCCGTTCTTCGGCACTTCTGCCGGAACCTTTGCAAAGTGGTTCCGTGAACCATTGCGCCGGCCATGCCCCTGCTTCCGCCTCTGCCCTATGGGCTCGTGCTGGCTGCGATTGTGTCCCTCGGCCTGCCCGGCGGGCCCCTGGTGATGGCGGCCGGAGCCCTGTTCGGGCCGGTGCTCGGATTGCTGGTGGTGGTGGCGGGCCAGGGGGTTGGCCTCCTGCTCAACTGGTGGCTCTGCCGAGGCGTGCTGCGACCGCGCGTGACCCGCTGGATTGAGCGCACGCGGCGGGGCCGCAGCCTGGAGCGCCTGTTGCACCAACCCGCCAGCCTGCGGTTGATGGTGCTGTTGCGTCTGACGCTGATTCCGATGAATCTGGTGAATATCGCCTGCGCCCTCGGACCCACCCCGCTGCGCCCCTACGCCCTGGCCTCGTTGGCGCTCGTTCCCCGTTTTGCGCTGATCGTGTGGCTGGGCTCGCTCGGGGCGGCTGCGGTGCGCGGCTCGCTCAGCCCCCTTGCCCTGGCGATGCGGGCGGTGGCCCTGGCCGCCACCGCCGCCGCCCTGCTGCTGGTGGCCCGCGGTGTGCGGCGGCAGCTGGGGGCGGGGCGCTCCGCC
>CANEWU010000132.1 GCA_947442825.1 Synechococcaceae cyanobacterium | reverse complement strand
CGGCGACTGGGTGGTGCCGCTGGGGGGCAGCGGCTACATCGACATCCGCCAGGGGAACGCCCACGCCTGGAGCGAGGTGTGGCTACCCGAGCAGGGCTGGCGGCCGGTGGATCCCACCAGCTGGGTGCCTACGCCGCTGGAGGAGCCGGGCGGGGCGAGCGACGGGGCGCTGCGCTGGTTCCAGCACCAGTGGTGGGGCCTGGATCTGGCCTGGACCCGCCTGTGGCTGAGCTACGACCCGCAGGGGCAGGAGGCGCTGCTGCAGCGGCTGCTGGGGGAGCGGCGGCAGTGGTTGGGGGCGCTGGTGCTGGTGGGGCTGGCCCTAGGCCTCGCCCTGGCGGTGGCGGTGCTGGCCGCCCTGCAGCGGCGGGCGATGGCGCAGGACCCCTGGCGCCGGGAGCTGGATCGCACCCTGGCCGCCCTGGCGCGGCGCGGCCTGGCGCCGCAGCCGGGGGAGACGCTGCCGCGCTTCGCGGCGCGGGTGGAGGAGCGCTGGCCGGCGTTGGCGCCCGATCTGGCCGCGCTGGTGGAGCTGTACCAGCGCCATCGCTTCGCCCCAGACGCCCCGGACGCACCGAGGGGACGGAGTGGGGGCCAGAGAGAGCTGCGGCGCCAGCTGCGGCAGCAACGGCGGCGCCTGGGCCGCCATCTGCAGCGGCAACCTGAGTGAGGCAGATCCCCGCCGAACGCGATAGAACAGCGCCATGCACCACCACCGCCTCCCCGCCCTCGCCCGACGGATCGCGCCCCTGCTGCTGGCTGCTGCGGGCCTGGGAACAGGCGCGCTGGGCCTGGGCGCACCAGCCAACGCCAACACCGCCGACCTGATGCGCCTGCTGGAGCAGCGCCGCTGCGTGGGCTGCCAGCTGGCGGATGCGGATCTGGTGCATGCGAATTTGCGGGATGCGGATCTGAGCGGCGCCAACCTGCGCCGGGCCAACCTCGGCCAAGCCCAGCTCGATGGCGCCCGCCTGGCCGGAGCGGATCTGAGCTTCACGAGCCTGCAGGGGGCGTCATTGCGGGGGGCGGATCTGCGCGGCGCCCGCCTGGAGGGCACCGACCTGCGCCAGAGCGATCTGAGCGGCGCCCAGCTGGATCCGGGCGCCCTGGGCGCGAGCCACTGGCAACAGGCGCGCGGGCTGGCGCCGGAGGTGCTGAGTTATCCGGAGCTGCACAACGCGGGGGTGGAGGCAGCGCTGGCGGGCCGCCAACCGCAGGCGGAGCAATTGTTCAGCGAGGCGATCCGGCGGGAGCCTGAGGCGGCGATCAGCTGGGTGGCCCGTGGCATCACCCGCAGCGAACAGGGCCAGACCCAACTGGCCGCCCAGGATTTCAGCTACGCGGCCAACCTCTACGAACAGGGCGGCGATGCCACGCAGGCGAAGGCACTGCGGGATGCCGCCCAGGCCCTGCAAACCCCAGCCGGCCGCCCGAAGGGCGGCAATGGCATCGGCGGCGCGCTGATGAGCGGCGCGGCCAGCCTGGCCTCCGGCCTGGCGCCGATGGCGATGAAGTTCCTCATACCGGCGCTCGGGGGGTTCTGAAAACAAACTCTTCCCCAAGCTGATGCTGGAGCTGGCTCTGCCGATTCAGCGCCCGCCGCGCATCAACTCCCGCGACTGGGGGGTGGAGGGTTGCCAGCCGTAACCAAAGGTGCCCCCTTCCACGTCGTTGACAATGCGGGGGGTAACCAGAATCACCAGCTCGCGCTTTTGGCGCGTCTTGGCGGATGCACGGAAGAACTGGCCCACCAGTGGCAGATCACCGACCACCGGCCACTTCTTGACCTCTTCACGATCCAGGTCCGAAATCACACCCGTAAGGATCAGGGTCTGACCATCCCGGACGCGCACAGCGCCTGTATCTAGGCTGCGCACACTGAGAATTTTCAGGTTGGATCCGCACCCTTGCGGAGCAGGCTCCGAATCGGTGACAGCGGAAATACTTGGGGATAGAGTGAAAGTAACAAAGCCGTTGTCATCAATTTTCTCCACTCGAGCCCCGAGAACCAAGCCAGCCGTGGTGAGCTCTGGCGTACACACCACATTGCCGCCTTGGGATGGGGTTTCAACGTCGTATCCGGTGACAACATTGGTGCCAACACGAACCACACCTTCGTTAGCACGGCGACGACCAATCGGCGAGTTCAGGCCGATGTTGGTGATGCCCTGCTGACCATCACCACCTCCTGAAGCAGCACCTCCACCTTCTTCGGAGCGGAGGAGGGAAGCATTCTCTTGAAGAATCAGCGTGGGACTGGCTAGGACTTTGGTGGTATTGGAAACAATTTGCGCCCGAACGAAATCATAAAAGTTGTTACTGGGGTAATTGAGACCAGGGCTGACGGGATTCGCTGTGTTAACAGCCGTGCCAAACAAAGGGATCTCTTGGGTAGCCCGCACGTCCGAGGGGGAGACCTGCGACCTGCCAGACACCTGAATTCCATTACGGGCCGTGACAGTCAACTTACCGGATTCGTCGATCTCAATTTTCGAATCTTGCGGAACATTGCGGTCAAAGCTTCCCTCCGTTGGCGGGAGGTTGCGGCCAAAGGCCCCAAGCAACTGACCATTATCGTTAACAATGAAGCTATTGCCCCAGCGATAGGCGAAGGAGTTATCAGTAGTGGCATCATTATTGAGATCCACGTCAAGGATCTTAAGCGAGAGAGCCACCTGGCGCTGGCGCAGATCGAGCTGCTTGAGGTAGGCTTCGGCCACCGCCACCAGGCGCGGTTCACCCACGAGTGTGATCGTGCTCAAGCGAGAATCGGTAGTACCGATCAAGCCCAGAAGCGGGCCCTGGCTGGCTCCGTAAGACTGGATCTGGGTGATGGTCGCCGTCTGCGACTGCGTGGCACCCGTGTTCTGGGTGGGAGTACCAGAAGACTGGGTTTCCTGGCTGACGGAGGTGGTAGTGAAGGTCTTGTTGACCTTGGCGCCCAGGTTCGCCAGATAATCGGCAGCGGAATCAGCGGAGGCCTGGTTAAGGCGATACACCTTCGACATCTGGGCGCCGAAGGATTTACCCAGCACATTGGGACCCGCCAGGATCAGACCACCTTCGAGCTTGCCCTGCAGACCAGCGGCGAGCAGAGCCGAATTGACCGATCGGGCATAGCTCTCGCCACGGAAAGAGATCGAAATGCGGCGATCGGACGGAGAACCGCTTGGGCCAGCTCCCTGACCGCCGTTGGCAGGTGCTCCCCCATTGCCAGCGCCACCCGCCTCATCCACAAACACAAAGCCGTAATTGCCCAGCCGCGCCAGGGCCATCAGTACATCCTTGGCCGGCGCATTCTTCAGGGTCATCGTGACCGGCGGGCCACTCACATTCACATAGCTGCTGTTGCTCAGCAGCATCGTGCCCACCGCCATATCTCCCACCGGCGGGGCCACGGCGCGGGGCTGCAGCGGCGGCACATAGCCGGGTTGCGCCACCCGGCCGGGGGCGCTCAGGTTGGGGGTGGAGGTCTGCAGCGTCGGCTGCACCGAGGCCGCGAAGGTGAGGATCAGATCACGCCCATCAGCACTCACCACCGGCCGCCCCACCGGATAGCCCGGCACCGGCGTAATCACCACAGAAAACGTATTGCCCGAACCATCGAGGCTGATGCTCTGCAGGCCGGCCTCCGGCAGACTCAGCCGCTGGGGCCCCATCCGCAGGGGCACCGGGGCAGGGGTCATCACCCGACCTTCCCAGCTGGCACCCCGGCTGGTCTGGAACAGCTGCGGGGCGGGGCCGACCCCAGCCAGCACCACCTCCACCGCATCGGGCAGGCGCCGCACCTTCATCTCCAGGCCGCGGCTGCGCACCATCGCCTCTGTGGGGGCGGCCGCTGACGCAGGCACCATCTGCTGGGCGCTGGCAGCCATCGCGAAGGCGGGGCTGGCACCGATCACCGCAGCCGCCAGAAGGAAATGGCGACGCTGACGCTGCCGCAGCTTGCTGCCCACGCTTTCCTCAGTCATGAGTTTGGAAATGGTATCGGTGTTGGGGCTAAATGGCCAGCCGGAAACAGGAAAAAGAGCGGGTCTCACTTGGATCCTCCTGGCTTGGACGCGTCGGGCTTTTTGTTGTACAGACCCAGCAACATGTTCAGCACCACCGGCCGGGGGCGCAGCGCCTCTGGCCCCGTGGCCGCGGGGCCGGCTGGGGCATTGGCGGTAGCCCCCTCCAGATTCAGCTGCAGATCGGTCTGCACCACCAACACATTGAGGGCCTCGAGCTGGCGCAGGAACTCAAGAAGCTGGGGATAGCTGCCGCGGGCCGCAAGTTCGAGGGAATTGCGCTGCATGCCATCCACCTCCAGGGGATCGGACGCAGGCTTGGCCTTCTTCTCTTGATCATCCACGCGGCCATCCTTATTGCGATCCGCACTCTTGCCATCCGCCTTGGGCTCATAAAGATCGAGCTGCACGCGGCTGGCCTTGGCCAACTGATCCAGGGTGGCCAGGAAGGTGGAGAGATCGCCGTTGCCGCTGATCACCCGCACCAGGGCGGCCCGCTGGGAATTGGCCTGCTCCTGCTTCTGAGCCAGGGATGCGGCCCGCTCACGCTCCGAGGCCAGCCGGGCGCTGAGCTCCTGCACCTCCCGCAGGCGGGCGCTGTCGCGTTGGAGAAGGGCCGTCACCGGGGCCAGAACGGTGGCCGCCAGGGCTGAGGCCAGAAGCGCCCCGATGCCGATCGGCACCCACAACCACAGACGCCGCAGCAGCGGCGTGGACAGACGGGTGGCTCCAGCCTGCAGATTGGTCATGGCAGCAATCCCTCCTTCTGAAGCAGCTGCAGACGACGCGCCATGCCCTCGGAGCGCAGCTTCTGCAGCGTGGAGAGCTGCTGCTTCGGCTCTAACATGGAGAAGGTGGCGTTGATTTCAAAGGCCACCGGCTCGGGCGTTGCCAGCAGACCGGCCCCCTGGCTTGCGGCCGCAGCCCGCTGCGATCGCACCAGGGTGACCGTGGCGGGCTCGAAGAGATCGGAGCGCTTCAGCTCCAGCAGGAAGGCGTTGATCCGCGCAAAGGCGGTGGGATCGTCGGCATTGCCCTTGATCACGAGGTTACGGCCCTCCACCACGGCGGAGGTGAGCTGCACCCCCTGGGGGGTGCGCAGCTGCAGATCGGTGAGCAGGGCGGAGCTCGTGCGCACGGTGGTGAGTGCCGTGGCCAGATCCTGGTTGGTGGTTGTGACCTTGCCCAGGGCGACCTGGCGCTCGTCGCTCTGCTTGCTAAGGGATCGGACCTCCGCCTCGATCGGGGCCAGCTTGGCGATCTCCGCCTGGATGATCTTGTGACGCAGGGTCACCGCCGCCGTGATCAGGGCCACGCCCCCCACCAGGGCGGCTCCGATCAGGGTGCCCTGACGCACCAGATCGCGACGATCGGCCAGCACCGAGGTCATCGAGTCGATGCCCAGGGCGCGCCGGCGTTCGCGCAGCAGGTCGAGGACGGGGGGGCGGGTAACGGAAGGGGTCATGGCTGGGACTCCGGCATGGCCAGGCCCTGCAGCACCAGGGAGCCGAAGGGTTCGGGGGTGAGATCCTCCGCCAGGAGCGAAAGGCGCGCCTCCAGCTGGGCGCGCATCGGCACCGTGTCGGTGAGCAGGAGCCGCACATCGTGCACGGCACTGTCCTGACGGCGGTAGAAGGCGATGCTGCGCACGAGATCGTCCACCAGGGCGTCGCCGCTGCTGAGCAGGGCGCGCTCGAACACCGGCACCCCGGCGCGCACGAGCAGCAGGCGGTGGGCATCGCCGGCTTCGGCAGCCAGCACCGCCACCAGCTGATCGGGCGGAGTCTCCTCGAGGAGATCGGCGAGGGCCGACAGCTGGCAGGTCTGGGCGGGCGCCAGGCGCTCGAGCTGCACTCCGGCCATGGCGAACACATCGACCCAGGCATCCACCAAGACCTTCGGGGCGGCGGCCAGGAGCATCTGGGGCGGGCGGCCGGGCAGGGGCTGGAGGTCGAGGTAGGCCTCCTCCAGGCTGAAGGGCAGGTTCAGCGGCGGGGCGATCTGGCGCAGGGCGCGGGCAGGATCTTCCGGCCAGTCTTCAAAAGGCCACACCACCACGCGCCAGTGGGCGGCCGCCGGAGGCAGGGCCGCCAGCACAAAATGATCAATCAGGCCGTCGCGCACCAAAAGATCGCCGATCAGATCCCCTAGGGGCTCCCTCTCCAGCGGCATGCCATTGCGCACCGTGAGCGGCGGCAGGGGGGCCTCCAGGCTGACCGGCTCAGGCTTCCCATCGAGAACCACCTGACCGCGCAAGGAGTGGTCCTGCAGCTCGAGCAGCACCTGACGGGGAAACATCTGGGCCCTGAGGGGACGCAGTCCTTCCTGCCATGTGTCTAGTAGGCCCGTACCAGCCAAGGATCTAATCAGAGTCTCGCAGAAGATAACGGACTTTCAGCGCCAGGACAGCCCCGTACCGACAGCTTCCGCAAGCGTGCCAAGGCCGTGACGATCCAGCTGGCAGGAGAGCCCATCCAGAATCGTGGGCACCAGTTGCGGGCCTTCATAAATCCAGCCGGTATAGATCTGGATCAGGGCTGCGCCGGCGGTGATCCGCTCCCAGGCGGCCTCCGGCGAATCGATGCCGCCCACCCCGATCAGGGGCAGGGCCGGCCCTGCCGTGGCCCGCAGCCGCCGCAGCACCTCCACCGCCCGGGCCCGCAGGGGCCGGCCACTCAGACCACCGCCCTCCTCGCCCAATGTGCGCCCGGTGGCCTCCAGACGCCGCTCCTGCAGCCCGAGCCGGTCGAGGCTGGTGTTCACGGCAATCACCCCGGCCAGCCCCTCCTCGTAGGCGAGGCGGGCGATGCAGTCGATGGCGTCGTCCT
>CANEWU010000131.1 GCA_947442825.1 Synechococcaceae cyanobacterium | reverse complement strand
TCGTGCACCGGACAGTGGCTGAGGGTCACCGTGGTGCCGCAGTCGACGCAGGTGAGGTGGTGTTCGTCCCGCTCGGTGGGGGCGTAGAGCGCCTCGCCGCTGGGCAGGTGGCGACACCGCACCAGGCCCCGCTGCTGGAGCTGGCGCAGATGGCGGTACACGGTGGCCAGCCCCATCGCCCCCGTTCCGCCCCGCAGGTGGGCGTGCAGTTCCTGGCCGCTGAGCTCACCGTCGGCGGCCCGCAGCGCCGAGAGCAAAGTCTCCTGGCGGGGCGGCAGCGGCGGGGCGACGGTGGGATCGACGTTCATCGGCCGATTCTCAGCCCGGCGGCAGCCAGATGGCGAGCCGCGCCGTCACCGGTAGCGGCTGCAACCGGAAGCTGGTGGCGTCGATCAGCACGGGTTGGGGGGGTTGGGGTGGTGCCCCGGCCGGGCCGAGGGGCCGCAGGCTGGCGAGCAGCTGATCGCCGGTGGGGTCGTAGCTCAGGCCGGTGCCCGGCTCCAGCTCCCAGCCCGCCAGGCGCAGGCGCCGCTGCACCCGACCCTCCCGGTCGAGCGCCAGCAGGGTGAGTTCGGGCCGGCCGGTGCCCGCCACCAGCAGCGCCCACACCCGTTCCCCCCCGCCGGCGCAGGCGCTCGCCACCAGCGCCTCCTCACCAATCCAGAGCTGTCGGGGCGGACGACCCGGTTCCACCCGCTCCAGCGAACGCCGGTAATCCGGCCAGTGCCGCACCAGCAGGGCGCGGCCGGCCTGGGGGCAGAAGCTGCTCAGATCGCGGCTGCCCGGCAGGGTCTGGCGGCGGGGGGCCCGCGGCGGCAGGGTGTAGAGCCCCAGCCCCTCCGGTTCGGGCACCACCGCGGCTCCCCCCTCGGGCAGCAGCCGGATCGGACCCGTGGCGCGGATGGCCAGGGTCTGCGGCCCGCCGCCTCCTGCCGGCCAGTAGAGGGTCTTCGGGTCGCCGGGGGTGGGACCGCCCGCCTGCACCAGCAGGGCGCCGCGGCGATCGGTGCTGAGGTGGGCAAAGACGAGGTCGTCCGGGCCCAGCGCCCGGGCGCGGCCTGCCTGCACCGGAGGAGGGGCGGGGGGCGGCGCCGTGTCCCCCCTGTTCACCAAGGGGGTCTGCTGCAGCGGCAGCCGCCACACCCGTACCCAGCCATCGCCCGCCTCAGTGCTGAAGGCGACACCGGAGCCGTCCCCGAGGGGCTCCAGCGCCAGGATCCGCGCCACCGGTGGGGTGAGGCTGCGCCAGCGGCCGTCGTGGTCCCGCAACCGCAGCCTCTCCCCCCCACCGGCCGCTGGCATCACCGCCAGCAGCCGCGGCCGCGGATCCCATCCCCAGCGCCCGGGGGGCAGCGGTAGCCCGCGGCGGTCCCGCCCGGCCAGCTCCAGCGTCAGCGGCGCCATCAGCCGCTGGCCCGGGGCCAGGCTCAACATCACCCGATCGCCCTCGCCGTGCCAGCGGTGGGCCAGGGCTGGCCGCAGCCGGCTCTGGGCTTGCAAGGAGGCGGTGTCCACCGGCCGGCTGAACCGGGCCGCCAGCGCCGCTGGGCCGGCGCTGGCGGCCGCGGGTTCCAGGGCCAGGAGCCGGGGAGGGCGCCGCATCAGCCACTGCTGCTGCCCGAGGGCCAGCAGGGCGGGCAGTCCCAGGGCCAGCAGCCAACGCCGGTAGTGCGCCCGTTGCTTCCTGGCACCCTTCATGGCTCCAGGGGCCGCGCCGGGCGTGGGATGGGCCGCACCGTCTCCGCCACCACCACGAGCCGTTCGCCGCCGGGGATGGGCTGTCGCTCCATCCGGCCTTCGATCGCCAGCCACTGGTCGGCCCGCGGAACGGGACCCGGCGGCCAGCGCACCGGCAGGCCCACCGGAGTGGCGTCGGCCAGGCAGCAGCGCACCAGCAGCCGCGCCAGCTGGGGGGGACCGTCGGGCATCGGCAACACGAAGCCGCTGATTCGCACCGGATCGTTCTCGTGCAGGGCCGGATCGGGCTGGCTGCGCAGCAGCCGCACCCAGTCGGTGAGGCTGCGCTCGGCGGGAGGCAGCACGAAGGTGAGGGTGTCGGCTCCGGTCTCGTCCCGGGGCCGTTGGCCGGCCAGGTCGGCGAAGGAGGGGGCTGGGGGCAGCGCCAGCACCAGGGCCGCCACCAGGGCGGTGGCGAGGAGCCCGCCCAGCGTGGTGCGCCTGAGGGGCTCGGCGCGGCCCTGCGGATCGCCCAGGGCCACCGACAGTTGCAGGCCCGCCAGGGCCAGCAGCAGCAGGCCGGCCACAGCCACCAGCGGGTGGAACGCGGCCCGCAGCAACAGGTCGAGGCGACCATCGACGGCGCTGCGCAGCAGCACCAGCGCCCACAGCCCCACCGCCAGAGCGCGCCAGAGGGCTCCCCGCTGCCAGGGCGGCAACGGAGGCGGAGAGGGGCGCCGCGCCAGTGAGGTCACAGCCGCCAAAGGTTCACCCATTGGCCGATCAACAGCACCAGCAGGCCGGCGCCGGCGGTGGTGAGCAACAGGCCCCTAGGACGGAACAACAGCCCCAGCAGCCCCACCAGCTTGAGGTCGATCACCGGCCCCAGCAACAGGAAGGCGAGCAGGGCCCCTGGGGTCACCTGGGCGGCGAAGCTCAGGGCCAGGAATGCGTCCACGCTCGAGCACACGGACACCACCAGGGCCAGCAGCATCAGCGCCAGGATCGAAAGGGTCGGCGCCCCGCCCACCGCCAGCAGCCACCCCCGCGGCACGAACGTCTGCACCACCGCCGCCAGGGCGCAGCCGAGAACGAGCAGCAGGGCGAGATCAAGAAACTCGCGGCCCCCATGGCGCAGCAATTCCTCCAGGCGCGGCCGGGGGGGATCGGCTGGGGCGGTGGCTAAAGGGAGGGGGGAACCGCCCACCAGGCCGCTGCGGCGCTCCAGGAGACTCACGGTTGTCAGGGGCTGGGCCAACCGCCGTTCCTCCAGCAGGTCGGCGCGCAGCAGCTCCGGTTCCGGCAGCAGCCGCAGCAGCAGGGCCAGGCCCAGGGCCACCGCCACCGCGCCCACCGGACGGGCCAGCAGCAGCCAGGGCTGGTCGGGGAAGGCGGCCCAGGTGCTCGCCAGCACGATTGGGTTGAGCACCGGGGCGGCGAACAGAAACCCCAGGGCCGCCCCCAAGGGTGCCCCCCCCACGAGCATCCGCCGCGCCACCGGCACATTGCCGCATTCGCAGGCGGGCAGGGCAAAGCCCAGCCCGGCGCCCGCCAGGGGCCCGAGCAGCGGGTGGGTGGGCAGGCCCCGCAGCCAGCGGCCGCCGGGGCTGAACCAGCGAGCCAGACCGGCGATGAGCACACCGATCAGCAAAAAGGGCAGCGCCTCGATCAGCAGTCCCTGGAACAGGGCCCAGGCGGTGGCCAGGCGGGGCGCAAGCATCGTGGGGGGCTGGGGCGGCTCAGGGGGCTTCCCAGGGCTCTTCGTCGAGGGGGACCGCCGCCTGGAACCAGGTGGGCAGTGCCTGGAAACAGGCGGCATTGCGCTCGTTCTCGCGTGCCTCCACCCGCCAGCAGCAGGCCCGCCCCCCCTCGCGCTCGCGCACCAGCTCATTGGCCCAGGCCCACACCAGCTCCGCGCTGGCCTCCATGCCCACGTTCTCCATCACCCGCAGGTCGAGGGCCCCCTGGTCGTGCAGCGATCGCCAGGTGTCGAGCAGTGGGTCGTCGGCGTTGGCCAGGAAGGTGTGGTCGAACTGGTCACGGAGGCGCCGCTCCAGCTCCTTCAGGCTGGAGAAGTCGACCACGAAGCCGTGCTGATCGAGCCGATCGGCGCGGTACCAGACCGTGAAGCTGCGGCTATAGCCATGCACGAAGCGGCAGTGGCCGGGATGGCGCCATTGGCGGTGGCTGCAGGGGTAGCCGCTGAAGGTCTTGCTGCAGGTGTGGGCCGCGGGATCGGGCATGAACTCGGCGACGGCGGAGGCGACGACGGCGTCGGGGCGTCTGCACGCATCATGACGGGCCGGCCGGGGCCGCTGGGTGGGCGCCGGCGCTGCTGGGTACGGTGACGCCAGCCCCGTCGGGTTCCGCCGCCCGCCCGCCATGACCGGCTCGTCCCCTTCCAGCCCACCGTCCCCCGCCACCCCGCCGCTGCCGGCCGGAGCCCTGGCGGATCCGGCCCTGATTGATTCCCTGCGCTTCGATGCCGCCGGCCTGATCCCGGCCGTGGCGCAGGACTGGCTGGATGGGGCTGTGCTGATGGTGGCCTGGATGAACCGCGAATCCCTGGCGCGCACCCTCGCCAGCGGCGAGGTGCATTACTGGAGCCGTTCGCGCCAGGAGCTCTGGCACAAGGGGGCCAGCAGTGGCCACTACCAGCGTCTGCGGGGTTTGCGCTTCGACTGCGACGCCGATGTGCTGCTGCTCACCATCGAGCAGGTGGGGGAAGGGGCTTGTCACACCGGGGCGCGCAGCTGCTTCTACGAGGAGGGGCCAGGCCGGGGGGCCGGCGGTGCCAGCGCGGCGCCCCCGCCGGCAGACGTCTGCAGCGAACTGTCTCGCACGATCGAGGCCCGTCGCGATCAGCCGGAGCCGGGTAGCTACACGAACCGCCTGCTGGAGGGAGGCGACAACCGCATCCTCAAGAAGATCGGCGAGGAGGCGGCGGAATTCGTGATGGCCTGCAAGGACGACGACGCGGCTGCGATCGCCGGCGAGGCGGCCGATCTGGTGTATCACCTCCAGGTGGCGCTTGCGCACCACGAGGTGCCTTGGCGCCGGGTGCAGGAGGTGCTCGCCACCCGCCGCGGTGCTCCACGCCGTGCGTGAACGACAGGCCTTTCCCACCTCGGGCCTTCCCCACCTCTCTGTCCCCCCGGAGTCCCCTGTGTCCACCCCGCAGTCGGCCGCTGATCCCATCGCCGTCGCCTGCCGCCGCCGCCTTGCGGATGGGCCTCGGCTCCGTTGGCTCTGGGCGATGGGGTCTGCCCTGGTGTGTAGCGGGGTGCCGCTGCTGATGGTGGCTGGATTGGTGGCCCTGCTCTGGCAGGGCATCCGCCGCCGCAGCCCCCTGCCGGCGCTGGTTGGACTGGCCCTCTTCGGGGGCTTCGCCTTTTCGCTGGTCAGCCTGGGGGCTGGCTTTCCGCCCGCGCTTCAGGTCGCCGGGGTGGGGGTGTTTGCCCTTGGCCATCACCAGGGTCAGCTGCGGGCGGCCCGTGATGGCCGCCGCTGGCTCGCGCTCGACATGGGAAGCGAGCCAATGCCGCGTCGCTAGCAACGCCCCGGATTCCAGGGGGGCGATCCTGCGGCTGACGGTGGCCCTGTTGCGCTTCCACCAGCCCATGGCCGAGCACGGCCCCGGCGCCTGCGCCCAGCCGATTGGGGTGGCTCTGCCGGCCGGCCACTGCCATTTCCGCAGCAGCAGCGAGTGAGCCCACCCCTCGCCTGGCAGACTGAGAATCATTCCCACCCCTCTGCCTGAGGAGACCATGGCCGCACCGTCGCCGCTCCGCCGCGGCCTGGCCCTGGTGGGCCTGGTGCTCCTGGCCGGCTGCGGCCAATCGTTCCGACCCTCCGCCCCCACCGGCGCACCGTTGCGGATTGTCACCACCGTTCTGCCGGTGGGCCTGTTCACCCAGGCGGTGGCCGGTTCCTGTGCCCAGGTGGAGGCCTTGCTTCCCGCCAGCGCCGACCTTCACGATCTGCCGGTCAGTCCGCAGCTGGTGGGACGCTTGCGGGGGGCCGATGTGCTGGTCTTCAACGGCCTCGGTTTGGAGGCGCCTCTGGAGCAGCTGCTGGCGGGTGCCGATGGCCCCAGGCCACGGACGATCGTGGCCGCCGCCGGCCTTGATCCCCTCCCCGCCACGGCCCACGACCACGACCACGACTCGGGTCACGGCCACGCTGCCACCCACGGCCACGGTGCCACCCACATCCAGGAGAAGGGCGCCAACGCTGCCCGATCCGCTGGAACCCCCCAATCCCCAGGACCCGCCGGAGCTTCCGTGAATCCGCACGTGTGGCTCGACCCGCGCCGCGCCGCCGGCCAGGTGAGGGCCATCCGCGACGGGCTGGCGACCGCCGATCCCCCCCGGGCCGCCTGCTTCCGCCGCAACGCCGCCCTCTTCCTCTCCGAGCTGGAGCGCCTGGATCGCGACCTGGCCCGCCAGTTGGCGCCCTACGCCGGCCGGCCGATCCTCTCGTTCCACGATCTGGCTCCCTATTTCGCCCAGCGCTACGGCCTGCGCGCCGAGTCCGTCGTCGACCTCCCCGAGGAAAGTCCCTCAGTGGCCGATCTGCGGCGGGTGGTCGGCGAACTCAGGCGCCAACGCCTGCGGGGCCTGCTGGTGGACCCCCAGAACGAGCGGCCCTCCTTCCAGGCCCTGGCGGACGACCTCGATCTGGTGCTGCTGCCCTTCGATCCGATCGAGCGGGCCGACGAGGTGCAGGCTCGGCGGCCCTCCCACTACCTCGAGGCCATGCGCCGCAACGGTGCTTCTGTGGTGGAGAGCCTGCGATCCGCGGGAGGGGATCCGCCGAACCTCCGCTAGATTGGCGTGATGGTGGAAACGATTCTCGAAGTCAGCCACCTCACGGTGCGGCGCGAGGGCCGGGCGGTCGTCGACGACGTCAGCTTCCAGCTGCCCTGCGAATCCGACACTGCGCTGGTTGGGCCCAATGGCGCCGGCAAAAGCACCCTGGTGCAGGCCCTGCTCGGAATCCTCCCCCACCACGGGGGATCGGTGCACCTTCTGGGTCACCGGCTCGGTCCGCGGGGCCAGCTGGGCGCTGCGGTGCGCAGCCAGGTGGCCTACCTCCCCCAAAGCCTTTCGCTGCGCGGCCGCCTGCCCCTCACCGTCGCCGAATTCGTCGGGCTGGGGTGGGATCAGCCCGGC
>CANEWU010000130.1 GCA_947442825.1 Synechococcaceae cyanobacterium | reverse complement strand
TAGAGGCGGTTGTTGGTGGAGGTGATCCACTCGCAGAACTGGTTCCACGCCGAAGCGCCGGAGCGCTGTTGGATTGTGGCGGTCATGAGTTCGAGAGGGTGTGCCGCAGCCCGGGGGCTGGGGCGGAAGAGAAGGGCGGAATCCCGCCAGACCCCAACGTAACGGGATGTTGCGGGTTCTGTGGGTGCGTGGCGCTTGGGCCCCATCAGCCCTCGCCATGTCACTGATCAGTGGCGCTGATGGATTGCCGGGGGCGGGCGCCTACGCTGCCCCCATCCCCCAGACCGGCCAGCCATGGAGCGGCGCGCTCTGATCCGCAGCGCGGCCACGGCCGCCTCCGCCGCCGGCGCCGCCAGCCTGCTCGGGGCCTGCCGCATCCGCCGCGCCGACGGCGTCGCCTCCGCCGCCCTGCCCACGGTGCGCTGGCGCATGGCCACCAGCTGGCCCCACTCGCTCGACACGATCTTCGGCGGGGCCGAAACGATCAGCCGCCGCCTCAAGGAGATCAGCGACGGCCGCTTCCTGATCCAGCCCTACGCCGCCGGTGAGTTGGTGCCCGGCCTGGAGGTGCTCGATGCCGTGCAGAACGGCTCGGTGGAGTGCGGCCACACCGCCAGCTACTACTACCTCGGTAAAAACCCCTCCCTGGGCTTCGGCACCGCCGTGCCCTTCGGCCTCAGCGCCCAGCAGCAGAACGCCTGGCTCTATGAGGCCGGCGGCCTCGACGCCATCAACCGCCTCTACGCCGACTTCGGCGTGATCAGCTTCCCGGCCGGCAACACCGGCGCCCAGATGGGCGGTTGGTTCAAACGCAAGCTGGAGGGCCTCAGTTCCCTGCGCGGCCTGAAGATGCGCATCCCCGGCCTGGGCGGCAAGGTGATGGCCGAGCTGGGGGTGAACGTGCAGGTGCTGCCCGGCGGCGAGATCTACCTGGCGCTCGATCGCGGCGCCATCGACGCTGCCGAATGGACCGGCCCCTTCGACGACGAGAAGCTCGGCCTGGCCCGCGCCGCCCGCTACTACTACTACCCGGGTTGGTGGGAGCCGGGCCCCACCCTCACGGCCCTGGTAAACCGCACCGCCTGGCGGCGCCTGCCGAAGGAGTACCAGGCGATGTTCCGCACCGTCTGCGTGGAGGCCAACCTCTCGATGCTCAGCCGCTACGACCAGCGCAACGCCGAGGCCCTGCAGCGCCTGCGCGCCGGCACCACCCAGCTGGAGTACTACGGCGATCCGATCCTGGCGGCCGCCCGCGACGCCAGCGAGCAGCTCTTCGCCGACCTCGGCCGGGGCGACGCCTCCTTCGCCGCCCTCCACGGCCAGTGGCGCCGCTTCCGCGACCAGGTGCAGGAGTGGAACCGCATCAACGAGCTCTCCTACGCCAACTTCGCCTACGCCAAGCCCCCGTCATGAGCAGGCCCGGTCCCGCCCCTGATGCCGCTGCCAGCCCCCTGTGGGTGGAGCGGATCGATGCCCTCAACCGCCTGGCCGGTCGCCTCGGCTGCCTGGCGTTGCTGCTGATGCTCGCCCTGGGGGTGTGGAACGTGGTGGGTCGCTACCTGGGATTGGCCCTGGGCCTCAATCTCAGCTCCAACGCCCTGATCGAGGGGCAGTGGCTGCTGTTTTCGCTGGCGTTCCTGCTGGGCCTCGGCTACACCCTCCAGCGCAATGGCCACGTGCGCATCGATGTGCTCAGCGACCGCTGGAGCGAGCGGCGCCGGCACCGGATGGAGTGGTGGGGCACCGTGCTGCTGCTGTTGCCCTTCGCCGTGATGGTGCTGGGCCTGTCGTTGGAGCCCGCCCTGCAGGCCTGGCGGATCCAGGAGGCCTCCCCCGACCCCGGCGGCCTTCCCCGCACCTGGCCCCGCACCCTCATCCCCCTGGGTTTCGCCCTGCTCAGCCTGCAGGGGTTGGCCCATGCCGCCCGGGCGCGGCGCTCGCTGCGCTGAGCCCATGGAGTTCGAAGCCTTCGGCTATGTGATCACCGTGCTGCCCGGCGAGTGGCTGGGGCCGGCGATGGCCCTGGCGCTGGTGGCGGCCCTGCTGAGCGGTTTCCCGGTGGCCTTCGGGCTCGGCGGCGTTTCGGTGCTGTTCGCCCTGCTGGGCATGGCGCTGGGGCTGATCGAACCCCAGTTCCTCAATGCGTTGCCGCAGCGCATCTTCGGGATCATGAGCAACTTCACGTTGCTGGCGATTCCGGCCTTTGTGTTCATGGGCGCCATGCTCGAGAAATCGGGCATCGCCGAGCGGCTGCTGGAGGCGATGGGCCAGATGCTCGCCCGCGTGCGCGGCGGCCTGGCCCTGGCGGTTGTGCTGGTTGGGGCCCTGCTGGCGGCCACCACCGGTGTTGTGGCCGCCACCGTTACCACCATGGGATTGATCTCCCTGCCGGCGATGTTGCGGGCCGGCTACGACCGCTCCCTGGCCAGCGGCGTGATCGCCGCCTCGGGCACCCTCGGCCAGATCATCCCCCCCTCGATCGTGCTGGTGGTGCTCGGCGACCAGCTGGGGGTGTCGGTGGGGGATCTGTTCATGGGGGCGTTGATCCCCGGCCTGCTGATGGCCGGCGCCTTTGCCGTGTATGTGGTGGCGGTGAGCACCTGGAAGCCGGAGCTGGCGCCGCCCCTGCGCCTCGCCGCCGCCGACACCATGGGGCCCGCCCGCCTGGTGCGCGTGCTGGTGCCGCCGCTTGTGTTGATCCTGCTGGTGCTCGGCAGCATCTTCTTCGGCGTCGCCACCCCCACCGAGGCCGGTGCCCTCGGGGCGGTGGGGGCCATGGTGCTGGCCGCCCTCGATGGGGGCTTCAGCCGCTCCAGCCTCGTCCAGGTGTGCGACGACACCCTGCGCACCACGGCGATGGTGATGGCGATCCTGATCGGCTCCACCGCCTTCAGCCTGGTGTTCCGGGGCCTGGGCGGCGATGCCCTGATCAGCGACCTGTTGCTGCACCTACCTGGCGGAAAAGTGGGCTTCCTGCTGGTAAGCATGGCGGTGATCTTCGCCCTGGGTTTCTTCATCGATTTCTTTGAAATCGCCTTTATCGTCTTGCCGTTGTTGCTGCCCACCGCCCGCGAACTGCTCGGCCCCCAGGCGTTGCTCTGGTTTGGCGTGGTGATCGGCACCAACCTGCAGACCTCCTTCCTGACACCCCCCTTCGGCTTCGCGCTGTTTTATCTGCGCGGCGTGGCGCCCCCGGAGCTGAGCACCGGCGCGATCTACCGCGGCGCCGTGCCCTTCATCGCCGTGCAGTTGTTGGTTTTGCTGCTGGTGATCCTGTTCCCACCGCTGGTCACCTGGTTGCCGTCGCTGATGGCGGCGGGGGCGGCCTGAGGGGGAGGCCCCTCACCACATCCATTCATCCGGCGAGGGGATGCCGTTCTCGCGCCGGGCCCGCTCCACCCGCTCCTGCCGCTGCGCCTCCTCCTCCGCCCGGCTCAGCCAGGGGCGGATGCGATTCGCGGCCCGGGAGCCATCCCGCGCAGACGGCAGGCGGGTGATCGTCCAGCTGGCACCGGCGTGGGTGATGGATTCGGCCATTAGGCGACCGTAGCTGTCAGCCCGCCAACGGCAGCTGGTTGAGCAGGCTGCGGCGCTCCCGCCAGTCGGCCATAGAGGCGTCGAGAAGGGCGATGAAGGCCTCGCCGTGGCGCGGCTCGCGCAGATGGCAGAGCTCGTGCAGCACCACGTAGTCGAGACAGGCCACGGGTTTCTGGGCGAGCTGGGTGTTGAGGCGGATGTTGGCGCGCACCGGATGGCAGCTGCCCCACTGGCGGGTCATGGCCTGCACGAACAACCGGTTGGCTTGCACGCCGAGGCGCTCCTGCCACGTGGCGATCAGGGGCGTCGCCTGCTGGCGCACCTCGTTGCGATACCAGGCGGCAAGGATGGAGCGGCGCTTCTCGAGCGTGGTGCCTGGACGCAGGAAGAGCACCAGGTGGCGGGGATGCACCTCGAACCGCGGGGCGGCCTCCACCTCCTCGATGTGCAGCAGCAGGCGGCGGCCCCAGAGGTGATGGCTTTCGCGCTCCACCACCTGGCGAAGGCTGTGGCGCGGCTGGGCGGCGAAGCGGGCCTGCTGGCGGCGAATCCAGGGCAGCTTGCCGATGGCGAAGGTGCGGATCTGCTCGAGGCCCATGCCGGGCGGCGCGGAGATGCGCACGGCCCCATCGGGCGGCACCACGGAGAGGTGCAGGTTTTGGATCGGTTTGATGGATACCTGCACGGGCAGGGAGCCGATCCAGAGCGGCTGGGGGGCAAAGGCCGGCTCCATCAGTACTCAGGTTGGGCAAAGAGCACAGCGAACAGGCGCTCCACTTCGGCCGGGTCCTGGAGGAGGCCGAAGAGGGCGGCCCTGATCAGCTGCTCTTTGGTCTGCACCCCACGCCAGCCGTCGGGCCGCACCTGGCGGATGGTGCGATCCACACGCAGGGCGAGGTCGAGATCGCCGTGGAGGTTGCTCCAGAGGGCGCGTTTGCCGGGGGTATCGAGGCTGGTCGGGGTGCTGTCGGTGGTTTGCTGCAGCAGCTGGCGGGCCAGTTCGGCCATCCGGCGCAGGTATTCTGCGTAGTCTTCAGCCTGTTGCTTGCGGAAGCGGATGATGTCATCCAGCAGTTGCGACATCCGGTCATAGAAGGCCGGGTCGCTGGCCCGTTTGCTGCTGATCGTTTGGCGGGTGTTGTTTTCGATCGTTTCCTGGATCGCTTTTTTGCTGGTGGTGGCCTTGCCAAAGGCCTTGCCGATGGCTTCGGCCACCCCTGTCTTGACGATCAGCTCCAGCAGGCCGATGTCGTCGAAGGCGGAGATCTTGCGGGGTTGATCGGCGCTGATGTAGGCGTCGATCAGAAAGCGCATATCGGCTTCATAGGCCTTGAGATCGAGGTTCTCGCCGGCGGCCAGGCGGATCACCTGCCGCCAGTTGAGGGCTTTGTCCCGCTGTTCGGTGATGCGGTGGATGTCGCTCGGGCTATATCCGGCCTCCGGCAGTTCATGGGCCAGGGCTGCGCTGGCGCGGGTCAACTCGGCCACGGCTTTGTAGTAGGCCGTGCGTAAGGGCTCGCGCTCCTGTTGATCGGCCGGCTGTTCGATGTTGCCGCAGAAGTGATGGAGGATGGCCAGCTCATCCTGGGGCGGGGCTACGGGTTCGGCCAGCAGGGCCTCCTGCTCCAGGGCCTGGTCGAGCCGTTCCCTGGCCTTGCGGAGGCGATCCTGGAGCTGCACGGCGGGATCGGCACCGGGGGCGGAGCGATCGAGGGCATCGCTGGCGTAGACCGAGATGACATTCTCCACCTTCTTGAAAAGGTTCTTGTAGTCAACAATCAGGCCATAGGGTTTGTCGTCGCCGTCGAGGCGGTTGGTGCGGCAGATGGCCTGAAACAGGCCGTGATCCTGCATCGCTTTATCGATGTAGAGCACGCTGCAGCTGGGGGCGTCGAAACCGGTGAGCAGCTTGTCGACCACGATCAGCAGCTTCATCTGCGCGGGCTGGTGGATGAACAGCTTCTTGGCGTTCTCCTCGTAGGTTTCGGTGCGGCTTTGGCCGGGTTGGGGCGTGATATCGGCGAGCAGGCATTCGTAGGTGTTGTAGATAACCTGCTTATCGGTTTCCGTGTTGGCCCCCACCTCTTCCTGGCTGATATCGGCGGCCTTGGGGTCGTAGGAGGTGATCACGGCGCAGCGGCCCTTGAGCTCGGTATGGTTGAAGAGCTCGAAATAGCGGCAGGCTTCATAAATGCTGGAGGCCACCAGGATGGCATTGCCGCGCTCGCTGGCCAGGCGTGGGATGTTGACGGCGAAGTCATGAATGATGTCGAATACGATGCGATTCATCCGTGACTTGGAACTGAGCACCTTTTGCAGGGTGCCCCACTGACGTTTGAGTTCGCGTTGCTGCCAGGCATTGAGGGTGGCGGTTTTGGCCTCAAACCATTGATCCACCCGCTCCTGCGAGCTGAGGCGTTGGTCGATATCGCGGGCTTCGTAGACAAGATCCAGCACCACCTGATCTTCCACGCCTTCCTTGAACTTGTAGGTGTGGATGTAGCCACCAAACACCTCCAAGCTGGTGGCCTTGTCTTTCTTCAGCAGGGGGGTGCCGGTGAAGCCGATGAAGACGGCATCGGGCAGGAGCGCCTTCATCACGCGGTGCAGCTTGCCGCTCTGGCTGCGGTGGCATTCATCCACAAAGATGAACAGCTCCCCCACCGCTGAGCTCGGCTGGGCTTGGAGCTGTTCGAGATAGGCCTCGAAGTTATCGACCCCGCGCACGCCGAATTTGTGCACGAGGGAGCAGAGCAGACGGGGGGTGGGTTGGCTGAGGGCCTGCATCAGATCCCGGCCGCTGCTGCTGCGATGCATGTTTTCCCCGGCAGCCCCAAACACGGATTGAATCTGCTTGTCGAGCTCATCGCGATCGGTGATGATCGCCACGCGTGCGTTGCTGTTGTGGGCCAGGATCCAACGGGCAAGCAGTACCATCACGATGCTCTTGCCACTGCCCTGGGTGTGCCAGAGGATGCCACTGCGGCGCTGCTTCACATAGTGCTGGGCAGCTTTGATACCGAAATATTGATGCACCCGCGGCAGTTTTTTGATGCCGCCATCAAAGATCACGAAGTCGCGCAGGAGCTCGATCAGCCTGTCTTTGCGGCAGATCTTCTGCAGGTGCTTATCCAGCTTGAGGCTTTTGTTGTCGCCCTCGTCTTCCTTCCAGCTGAGGAAGTATTTTTCCGGCGTCTGGATGGCGCCGTAGCGCAGGCCTTCGGAGTCGTTACCAGCCAAGACCAGTTGATTGGTGGCAAAGAACCATGGGTGAAACTCCTTCTGTTGGTTGGAAAGATTCTGGCGGATGCCATCGC
>CANEWU010000129.1 GCA_947442825.1 Synechococcaceae cyanobacterium | reverse complement strand
GGTCCGAGTCGAGTGGTGAACATGCTCGAGGCCAAGACCCACCTCTCGCGTCTGGTGGAGGCGATCGAAACCGGCGCCGAGGCCGAAGTGGTGATCGCCCGCAACGGCCGGCCGGTGGCACGGCTCACCAGCCTGCAGGCTCCTGAACGGCCCCGCCTGCTGGGCATCGCCCGTGGGCAGTTCGTGGCGCCCGACTCCATCGATGCCGCCAACCCCCTGATCGCCGACCTGTTCGAGAAGGGTTGATGCGCCTGCTGCTCGATACCCACACCTTTCTCTGGGCGATCACCGATGACCCGAAGCTGGGGCCCGCCAGCCGTGAGCTGATCACCAACCAGGCCAGCGAGGTGTTGTTGAGCCATGTGTCGCTCTGGGAGATCGCCATCAAGCACGGCCTGGCCCGTGCCGACATGCCCCTGTCGGCTCGTGAGGCCATCCCCTGGGCGGAGCAATCTGGCTTTGCGTTCCTCCCGATCGAGCTTCCCCATCTACTGGCCCTCGAACAGTTGCCCCTGCACCACCGCGATCCGTTTGATCGTCTGCTGGTGGCCCAGGCCATCAACGGCCCCTTCACCCTGCTCAGTGCCGATGCGGCGTTCACCGCCTATGGCTGCCTACTGCAGGATGCGCGCAGCTGAAGCAGGCAGAACCAGGACAGCTACTCCAAGAGCTGCAGTCCACAGCTCGTCTCAGTTGGCCTTCTCGTCGCGAGTGTGACGGCTCTCTCTGGCGTTCACCCGCAGACTTTTTTAACTGGATTCCATGAAGCTTCAGTGGTTCGCGTTATAAGCGCGTCAAGGCTCTCAGCGCTTTCAGAGGTCAACCGGTACGACCTCTGTCGGCTGCAGGCATGGGGTTCCATGTGCTGACAGCTCACGGTTTCCAGCACCCAGGGATTCAGCGGCCAGGCCTTACTCTTTCTATCTCACACAAAACAACGCTCCACAAACGGCGAGGTCATCGCCCGCAGCAGGGAGCTGTAGCCGATCTGGAAGCGTTGTTCATCGCCCACCGCCAGGCTCATCCGGGGCCCGGTGACGATCAGGTGATCGCTGGAGGCCCCCTCGATCGTGAGGCCGGCGGCGCTGAGGGAGCCGGGGTCCGCGTCCTGTTCGCCGAGGCCGAGGATGGCACGCTGGGCCTCCTTGGGGGCAAGGGCGACCTCCCCATCCAGTGGCGGGCCTGGGGCAGCGGGCCGGTGGTCGAAGCTCGTGCGCTGGCACGTGCCCCAGGGCTGCATCGGCTTCTGCTTGCTTTCGATCACCTCCGCCACCAACGTGATGGCGTCGGTGTGGAGGCCTGGGATTGGGGAGCGGCTCAGCGGTTCGCGTCCGAGCAGCAGGGCCTCCCCGAGTCGTAGGTGATTGATGCGGCCCGGGTCGCCGCCGGCGGCCAGCCAGGGCAGGTTGGCGGAGTTGCCGCCGGAGCACCAGGGCAGCTGGATGCCGAAGCGCGCCTCCTGCGCCCGGGTGAGGGCCGAAAGCATCGCCATATTGCTGTCATCGGGGGCCACACCGTGCTGGCAGCCCAGATTGGTGGCGAGGCCCAGAAGCTGGAGGTTGGGGTGAGCGAGGGTGAGCTGCACGATCGCCTCGAGATCGGCCGGAAGGATCCCTTCGCGTAGATCACCGAGCTCCACCATCAACAGCACGCCATGGCGCAATCCCTGCGCCTGCGCCGCGGCGGCGAGGGCCTGGAGCACGAGGGGTTCGCTATTGCAGCTGATCGCGGCATGGGCCACCACCCTCTCCACCTCGTGGAGCATGGGCGAGCGCACCATCAGCAGGGGTACCCGCAGGGGGGAGCGGTGCAGCGCTTCGATCGTGTCGATGCGGGACTCCCCGATGGAGGTCACGCCCGCGGCGATCCAGGTGGCCACGATCTCCCGCAGGCCCAGGGTGGCCTTGCTCACCCCGGTCACGGCGATGCCGACGCGGCCGAGGCGATCCACCAGGGTGCGGGCGTTGTGGTGCAGGCGTTGGAGATGGATCTCCAGCCGCGGCGCCTTCACGCGGCCTCGGAGGGCTGGTGTTGCGGTTCGGGTCGGAGCTGGGGGAAGGCGCGCAGCACCATCGCCACCAGCGATTGCGGCGAACAACGCACGGCATCGGTGACGGGCAGGCAGAGTTCGGCCTGGTGGTGAAGGATCGCGGCGTCCAGCTGGGCATCGTTGAGGCCTTCGTGGTTGAGGGTGAGGCCGATGACGCGGGTGAGGGCGAAGGCTTCGATCAGGCGGATTTCACTGGCGGGGGTGGGCACCGGCAGGAAGGGGAAATCGCTGAGGGTCTGCCGCGCCGGAGCGTGTTGCAGCACCACCGCCTGGGGGCGCGCCCCGCGCAGGATGAAGCCGGAGGAGAGGTAGGCGGGATGGCTGAGGGCGCCCTGGCCTTCGATCACAATCACCGCCGGTGATTCGCTGCGGAAGGCATGCACAACCGCGGCCTCCACCTCGCCGGAGCAGTACTGGGAGGGGATGGCATCGAGGGGGATGCCGTAGCGGCCGCCCTGGATCAGGCCGGTCTGGCCGGTGCTCACGAGCACGGTGTGGATGCCGGCGCCGTTGAGCGCCTGCACGAGCAGGGTGGCGGTGGTGCGTTTGCCGACGGCGCCATCGGTGCCGAGCACGGCGATACGCAGGCAATCGGCGCTATCGATCGAGCCATCAAACAGGCGCAGATCCTTGAGGGCGGGTGGCCGCCGCACATCGCGGATCGACACCTGGTTCTGTAGGGCAGCGAGGGCGAATTCTGGTTCGTCGTTGAGGTATTCGCGCATGCCACTCACCAGGTGGAGGCCATGGGAAAGGGCGGCGAGCAGAGCGCGGCGATCGCTGGCGCTGTAGAGCCCATTGGCGGGCGCCATGCCATAGATCAGGGTGTGGGGTTTCTTGCCTGGTAGGCGGAGGGCGGCCTCGAGGTCGGCAACGATCGGGATGCCTTGGAAGCTGCCATCGAGCACCAGGCCGGCATCGAGGCCGGCGCATTGGCTGTCGATGACGGCCTTGATGGCAAAGGCTTCGGAATGGCGAATCAGGCCATGGGCCGTTTTGCCATCAAGACCGGCGAAATTTTGCTCACAATAAACAAGTGCGCTTGGCAGTTCTTTGGGCGAAAACGGCAGAACTGATCGATTCCGGACGGAAACGGTGGGGGAAAGAGTCAATCAGCACCAGGCCCAGCGCCAGCAGCACAGAGGTGGCCGCTGGAGGGTGGTGTTTGAGCGATTCTAGGGGATTATTTTTGCGTTTGGAGCAAAAGGCTGTGGTGGTAAAATAAGAGATTATTTATGGTGAGCCCACTAAAATCTTGTTAATGATAGCACGGCCTAGATTCGTCCTGATTGCATCTTGGCTGCTCGGATTGGACGGAGAGCCCCGTTCTCTATGGAGCGTTTTGGCTGTGGGGAGAATGGCATGGCTTTGTGCGGGTAGGTGCATCACGGCTGTGGTGATGAGCGAAGCCGATTCTATGGCTGTATTGACAGAGCGCAGTCGTTTGGAATGATCCAATGGGGCTGCGTCCCCTCCCTCTCGCCTCCCTTTTCCAGGCCCCCCATGACTGATCCCGGCTCCGATCGTGGCGCTCGAATGGCCCAGCCAAGCGCTGTGATCGTCCATCTCCCCTGGCTCGACCGGCTGCTGCCGGTGTGGATCCTGCTGGCGATGGCGGGCGGCCTGCTGCTGGGTCGCCTCGTGCCAGGCCTGCAGGCGCTGTTGGGGTCGGTGCAGGTGGGCCACACCTCCCTGCCAATCGCCTTTGGTCTGCTGCTGATGATGTATCCGGTGCTTGCGAAAGTTCGCTATGGCGAACTCGGCTCCATGGCCCGCGACCGGCGCCTGCTCACCCTCACCCTGGGTCTCACCTGGGGGCTGGGCCCGCTGCTGATGTTCACCCTGGCCTGGTTGTTCCTTCCCGATCAGCCAGCCTTTCGCACCGGCTTGATCCTCATCGGCATCGCCCCCTGCATCGCCATGGTGCTGATCTGGATCGATCTGGCCCAGGGCAACCGGGAGGCGGCAGCGCTGCTGGTGGCGATCAATTCGATCCTGCAGGTGTTGGTCTATGCGTTGCTTGGCACCTTCTACCTGCGGATTCTTCCCGCCTGGCTGGGGCTCGACACGCAGATTGTGCGCTTCTCGTTCGGGGAGATCGCCCAGGCGGTGCTCATCTTTCTGGGGATTCCGCTGGTGGCGGGTTTCCTCACCCGCGTGTTTGGCGTGCGTCTCAAGGGGCGCCGCTGGTATGAGCAGGTGTTCCTGCCGCGGATTGGTCCTTGGGCCCTCTACGGCCTGCTGTTCACGATCGTGGTGATGTTCGCCCTGCAGGGGCAGGCGATCACCTCGGATCCGGCCCAGGTGATCCGGGTGGCGATTCCCTTGCTGCTCTACTTCGTGCTGATGTGGAGCATCGCCTTTGCGGTAGGTACCAAGAGCGGCCTCGATTACCCCCGCACCTCCGCCCTGGCCTTCACGGCCGCCGGCAACAATTTTGAGTTGGCGATTGCCGTGTGCATCAGCATCTGGGGTGTCACCTCCCAACAGGCCTTGGCGGGAGTGATCGGCCCCCTGATCGAGGTGCCCGTGCTGGTGGCGCTTGTGTATGTGTCGCTGTGGTTGAAACCGCGGCTGTTTGCGGATTCCATGTGAGTCTGGCTTCCGGTTTTGGAAAGGCAGCGCTTGAGTTTGTCGTTGTTAACGCCGACCTCCCCTGCCGCCGCCGCCGGCCCCCGCCAGGCTCCGTTTTGCCGACCCTGAAGCTCACATCGGAGGTTTGGCTGTTGGGGCTCCTGTCAGCGCCCCTAGGCACTTGTGCGCTTGGCGGCTATGGTTTGTTCTACTCCGAGGCATGAGCACCACACCATGATGGACAGCTCACGACTTAAAGCCTTCAGCGATGGGGTGTTCGCGATCCTGATCACCATCATGGTACTGGAGCTAAGGCCGCCGGAAGCATCGAGCTGGCAGGGTCTGGCGGATCTGATCCCCACGCTACTGAGCTATATTCTGAGCTTCCTCTTTATCGGCAGCAATTGGAATAATCACCACCTCATGCTGCAGGCCAGCCGGCGGGTCACTGGTGGCGTGTTGTGGGCAAACCTGCATCTTTTGTTTTGGCTATCGCTACTACCGTTTGCTACTGCTTGGCTGGGGAACAGCCATCAGGATGAGCTCCCGAATGTGTTTTACGGCTTTATTCTGCTGGCCACTGCCTTTGCCTACTATATCCTCCAGCAGGTGATCATCGTTGCCGATGGGCCAGAGTCTATCCTGCGCCAGGCCGTCGGTAAAGACTGGAAAGGCAAGCTATCGCTCTTTCTCTATGCTCTGGCAATCGGCCTAAGCACGGTTAGTGTTATCTCCGCCCAGCTCTTGTATGCTGCTGTGGCCCTCCTTTGGCTAGTTCCAGACCGGCGTATTGAACGCAGTATTCGAGAGGAAGCCTGAGCCGAGCGCCGATGCAGGAGAGTGCCATCTATCCTGCTTTGGCTTGAATCTTGGGCTCTTCCGCATGGTTCAAGCCTCCACTTTTTACTTGTAGCGCTTGCTGATAAGCCTTCTTCACTTCAGCAAGGCTGCCCCATCGCCTAGGACCTGCAAAGCGCCGCTTCCTTCGATTGCTTGCACAGGCTGTCTCCCTGGCGTCTAGTGCGGTACTTGCTTCTAGGTTTTGATCCTGCTTCATGGAGCACATTTGCCAGCTCGCCGAGGTACTCGGTTTGCCAGGAGGGACTCGTCTCCGGGTTGCTACGATTGGTGTATAGGGTAAGGATCTCGGTCTGTTAATTCTGTTTCGCAGCCATGGGTCTGGTCCCTCGCATTTCTGTCACCCCCTCCTATCTGGAGTCCCCTCGGCATTCCGTGCGCCGTTCCCTGGCCGTGCTTCTGTGCGCCGCGACGGGGGCGGCGGCCATCGCCACGCGGCCCGTGCGGGCCCAGGCGAACTTCGATGACGATCGGGTGATGCTGCAGGGCTTCACTTGGGAATCGCACCGCTTCGGTACGCCGGGGACGCCCCAGAAAGATCAGCCCTTGTGGTACGAGGTTGTGCGCGCGAAAGTGCCAGCCATCGCGGCTGGGCGTTTTAATCTGATTTGGTTGCCGCCGCCGTCCTATGCGGGATCTGGCAACGCCGGCTATAGCCCCAAGCAGTATTTCAACCTCAACAACAGCTACGGCAGCCAGGCCCAGCAGCAATTGCTCCTCCGCAGCCTGCGGGCCGCCGGTGTGGAGCCAGTGGCGGATGTGGTGATCAACCACCGCGATGGCACGAAGGGATGGGCGGATTTCACGAATCCGGCCTGGAAGCCGTCGGTGATCTGTCGCACGGATGAAGCGTTCACCAACCCTCTCTCCGGTCTGACGGGCACCCCCGCCTCCCAGCGGGCGGAGTGCGAAGAGTCGCTGCCCTACCGTCCGGGCGGCACGTTCAATTACGAGAGCTTCCGGGATTTCAACCACGCCGATCCCGTTGTGCACCGGGATATTCTTCGTTATCTGCTGCAGCTCAAGGCCCTTGGCTATCGTGGCTGGCGCTATGACATGGTGCACGGCTATGGGGCGCGCTGGGTTGGCTGCTACAACGCCGTCAGCCGCCCCACCTTTGCGGTGGGTGAATACGACTGGGATAAGCAGGGGGAGATGCGCGGCTGGGTGTGGGCTACGTCGCTGACGTCCGATCAGGCGGGGCCGGAGCGCCTGCGCAGCGCCAGTTCGGTGTTTGATTTCCCCCTTTTCTTTCGGATGAAGGAGTTGATCAATCAGGGGCGTTATGGCGAGCTCTATGGCTATGGGTATGGCTCGGGGCTGATCGGCGATACCCAGGATGGGCTGCCGTGGAAGCAACGCGCCGTAACCTTTGTGGAAAACCACGACACGGGCTACCGCCAGAATCC
>CANEWU010000128.1 GCA_947442825.1 Synechococcaceae cyanobacterium | reverse complement strand
GGCAGGCGGCACCCCTCTGGCGGGGCGACACCGTGGTGGTGGTGCACCCGGGCCGCCCCAATCCCAGCGTTCACATGGAGCTCTGGCTGCACCTACAGGTGGCGGCGGCCGCCGCCGCCCACAGCGGCCGCACCCCAGCCCAGGCGGCGCTGATCGCCCGCGACGGCAACCGTCTGCTGGTGGAACGGCGACTGCAGGCGCCGGAGCCCCAGGCCGCCCGCGAGGAGCTGGAGCGGCTAGCCGCCCTGCGGGAGCAGTGGCGACAGGCCTGCTGGCCGGTGCCCCCCCGGAGCGGCTGGGCCTGGTGCGAACGGGAGCGGGACAGGGCGGGCAGCGGGTTCGCGGGAGTCGTCAAGGCGTGGGAGGGGGACGGCCACGCCAGAGCGGAGGGCCAGGAGCCCGAGATGGTGGTCTGCTTCGGTGCGGAGCGACCCGCGCTGGAGCTGGTGGATGGGGCCTTCGGGGAGCGGGCCATGGCGCTCTACGACGCGGTACTGGCGGCGGTGATCCCGCCGCCGCGGCGGGGGAAGGGGAAATGAGCGAGCCGGCCGCCTTCGATGCCAACCGGCTGCCGCTGGGGCCGGGCCTGAGGCTGCTGGAGGCCAGCGCCGGCACCGGCAAAACATTTGCCCTGGCCCACCTGGTGCTGCGCCTGGTGGGGGAGGCGGACCACCCCCTCTCGCGCCTGCTGGTGGTCACCTTCACCGAGGCGGCGACGGCGGAGCTGCGGGACCGCATCGGCCAGCGCCTGCAGGAGGCCCTTGCCTGCCTGGAGAATCCCGAGCGCCCCCCGGCCGATGCCGTGCTCCAGACCTGGCTGGAGGAGCGGCGCGCCGAACACGACGCCGAACACGACGCCAAGGGACGGCTGCGCGGTCGGCTGCTGCTGGCCCTGGAGGAGCTCGACGCCGCCGACATCACCACGATCCACGGGTTCTGCCGGCGCACCCTGCAACGCCAGGCCCTGGAAGCCGGCCGCTCCCCGGAGCTCCAGATCGACGGCGACAGCGAGACGCGGTTGGCCCAGGTGGTGCACGACACCGTTCAACGGCAGTTGCTGCCCCTGTCGCTCCCTCTGCTCGATGGCCTGCGGGCCGCCGGGGTGACAGCCGCGGCCCTGGCGGCGGTGCTGCGACAGCTGGAGGGCGACCCCGCCCTGCGGCTCGATCCACCCCCCGAGCTGCCGGCGTGGTCTGAGCCTTTGCCCGCCTGGCTGCCGGCGCTGGTGGAGGAGCGCTGGAGGCGGTTTCAGGAGCTGTGGCGCCGGGACGGTCGGGAGCTGGAGACCGATCTGCGGGAGGCGGCGCAGCGCTGGCGGGAGGAGCACGGCGCCTCCAGAACCGGCGACTACACCCCCCGGCCGCGGCGGGACCGTTGCGAAGAGCTGCAGGCCTGGATCGACAGCCAGCCTCCCGCCGGCGACTACGGAGCCGTGCGCCGCCAACCCCTGCTGAGCCACTACCACCCGGGAACCTTCACCAAGGTGGCGCGGGAGAATGAGCGGCCGACGGATGGCCAGGTGCGCCTGCCGCGGCCGGAGCTGATGGAGGCGATCGCCGCCCTGGTGGACGGACCCGCAGAGCTGGCCCTGCTGCACGCCGCCCACGGGGGCCGGCGCGAACTGCAGCGGCGGCGGGAGACCAGCGGCGTCACCACCTTCTCCCAGCTGTTGGCCGATCTGGATCCCGGGCCGGATGGCAGCGGGGCCGGGGCGCTGCTGGAGGCGGTGGGCGAGCGCTACCGGGCCGCCCTAGTGGATGAATTCCAGGACACCGACCCGATCCAGTGGCGGATCCTGCAGCGGGCCTTCGGCGGCGGCGGCCATCCGCTGCTGATCGTCGGCGACCCCAAACAGGCGATCTACCGGTTCCGCGGCGGCGACCTGCCCACCTACCTGCGCGCCCGCGCCGAAGCCCAGACCGTGCTGGCCCTGCAGGAGAACCGCCGCTCCACCGCGGCCCTGATCGGAGGCCTCAACGGCCTGATGCAACCGGGCCTGCCCCTCTCCGGCCTTGCCGTACCGCCCGTGCAGGCCCGGGCCGACCGGGGCGAGCCCCAGCCCCCCCAAGCGCCGATCGAACTGCTCTGGCTCGGCGAGAGCGGCGAGCCGATCCCCTCCAAGACCGCCCTGGAGGCCTGGTGGCCCCCCCGCATCGCCGGCGTGGTGGTGGAGCTACTGGAGCGCGGCCTGGAGCTCGCGGCCCCAGGGGGCGGCCGGCGCCCCCTGGGGCCGGAGGACCTCTGCCTGCTGGTCAGCCAGCACCGCCAGGCCGAGGCGGTGCGGGCCGCCCTGGAGCGGCGGGGGGTGCCCAGCCGGTTGGTGAGCCGCGCCGATGTCTTCGCCAGCCCCGCCGCCACCGCCCTGCAGCGGCTGCTCGATGCCCTCGCCGATCCAGCCGACGCCAACCGTCTGCGCCTGCTGGCGGTCTCGCCGTTGCTCGGCTGGGATGCCGAGCGGCTCTTGCAAGACCCGCAACGGGAGGGCGGCCGCCTGGCTGGGCGCCTGTCACGGCTGGCGGAGCAGCTGCCGCAGCGGGGCCTACTGGGGGTGCTTGCCGACCTGATCGATGGCGAGCGGATGGCCAGCCTGGCCCTGAGCGGCCGGCTGCTGGCCGATCTGCAGCAGGTGGCTGCCCTCGTGCAGGAACGGGTGCACGCGGACCAGCTCGGGGCCGAAGCAGCGGCCGACTGGCTACGGCGCCTCCGCAGCGATGCGGAGCGGGTGGTGCCGGAGGAACACCAGGCCCACAGCGACCGGGTGGATGGGGCGGTGTCGGTGGTGACCATCCACCGCAGCAAGGGACTGGAGTACCCGGTGGTGATCTGCCCGGTGCTCTGGAGCGGCGTCAGCGGTAGCCGCGGCGGCGGCCCCAGGTCCCCCGGCAAGCGCTGGATGCCCCCCGGCGCCGACGCCCCCCACCTCGATCTGCATCTCGACCCGCGCTGGGGACCCGGCTGGGCGGCCCAGCGGGAGCAACAGCGGGCGGAGGAGGCGGAGCGGGAGCGGCTGGCCTACGTGGCGGCCACCCGGGCCCGCGACCTGCTGCTGCTCGCCTGGGGCCCCGCCCTCGGCCAGCAGGGGGGGCCGCTCTTCCCCTGGCTATTCGCCGGAGATCCACCGCCGGATCCCGATGAGGACACGATGGCGGCGCTGCCGCCGGAAGCCTGGCGGCAGCGGCTGGAGGAGCAGATCAGGGGCCGCTCCCTGCCGGTCGCCCTGCGGGATCCGCCGCCGGCAGAGGGTCCCCGCTGGACCCCCCCCCGCCAGGACGGGGGCCTGGCACTGGCCTGTGGTCCGGTTCCGCTGCCCCAGGCGATCGACCGGCTGTGGGGGCGCAGCAGCTACAGCAGCTGGACGGCGGCGGCCCATGGGGTCACCCCGAGCGGCGTGGCGGAGCCGGATGAGGGGCGAGACATCCTCGACCCGGAACCCACCGGCGAAACCGTCGCAGCGGTGGTGCCGCCGGCGCAGGAGTCAACAAGCCCCACGGGCGACCCCAGCGACGGCCCCCTGGCCCCCTTCCCCCGCGGCGCCGCCGCAGGGGACTGTCTCCACCGCATCCTGGAGCGCATCGCGCTGGGCGAGCCCCTCTCCACCCCTGCCAACCAGGCTGTGCTGGAGCGGGAACTGCGGCGGGCCGGCCTGGATCCCACCTGGCAGGAGAGCGCCACGGAGGGTCTCGAACGGATGCGGCTCACCCCCTTCGGCGGACCGCTCGGCCCCCTGCGCCCCGCCGATCTGGCGGCGGAGAGCCGACAGGCGGAGATGGGCTTCGATCTACGCATCGATGCCGTTCGCGCTGAGGATCTGGCGCGCCCCTTCCACGAACACCCCGGCGGTGCCTTCGGCTCCCCCTACGCCGAACGGTTGGCCGCGCTACCGATCGCCAGCCGGGGCTTCCTCACCGGCTCGATCGATCTGGTGTTCCACGCACCGCCCGAGGCGGATGGGGGCCGCTGGTGGGTGCTCGACTGGAAGAGCAACTGGTTGGGGGAACGGGATGCCGCCGGCCAGCCCCGGGCCTGCGGTCCCCGCCACTACGCCCCGGAGGCGATGGCGCTGCTGATGGCTGACCGGCACTACCCCCTGCAGGCCCACCTCTATCTGGTGGCCCTGCACCGCCTGCTCGGCTGGCGCCTGCCGCACTACGAGCCAGAACGCCACCTGGGCGGCTACGCCTACATCTTTCTGCGGGGTACGCCGGGACCTGCCGCTGGGGAGACCTGGGCGGAGAGCGATCCGGTACCCGGGATGATGGTGGAGCGCCCACCGCTGGCCCGGCTGCTGGCCCTCGACGCGGCGCTGGGCGGCCGCTCGGAGGCCCCATGGTGAGCCCCCTGGGCCGGGGTCGCCGGCCGGAGGATGCGCCGGCCTGGCTGCCGGCCCTGGCCGATGCCCTGGTGGAGGCGCTGCCGCGTCTGCGGCAGGAGAAAAGCGAACCGCGACTGGCCGAGCTGATCCGGGCTCTCACCGCCGCCCTGGCCCGCGGCGAGACGGAACTGGCGCTGACAGGACCGCCGCCCCCCGAGGTGGATCCGGGCCTCTGGCCGGAGGGCCATCGCGCGGCCCTGATCGGATCCAGCCTGGCCACGGCCCCCGATGGCCCCCTGGTGCTCGACGACGGACGGCTCCTCTGGCGCCGTTGGTGGGAGCGGCGCCAAGCGGTGCTCGAGAGCCTGATCCGGCGCGCCAGAGCGATCCCGGCCGACGAGCAACCGGAGACCCTGGCCGAGGCCCCCCCCGCCACCAGTGCCGGCCCCGAACTCGATCCCGACCAGCACCGGGCCCTGGAGGCGGTGCGACGCCACCGCCTGGTGCTGCTCCAGGGGGGCCCCGGCACCGGCAAAACGAGCACCGTCGGGCGGATGCTGACCGACCTGGAAGGCTGGGGCAGGGAGTCCCGGGTGCACCTGGCGGCACCCACGGGCAAGGCGGCGGCGCGGCTGCGCGCGGCCACCGGCTCCCGCCATCCCTGCACCACCCTGCATCGCCTGCTGGAGAGCCGCGGCGATGGCTTCGGACGGAACCGGAACCGACCGCTCGCGCTCGATCTGCTGGTGGTGGATGAAGTGTCGATGGTGGACCTGGGACTGATGGAGGCCCTGCTCGAGGCCCTGCCGGAGCGGTGTCGGCTGGTGCTGGTGGGCGACCCGGCCCAGCTGCCGCCGGTGGCGCCAGGGCCGCTGCTGCCTGAGCTGCAGCGTCCCGCCCTGCGGGAGGCCCTGGGGGAGGCGGCCATCACCCTGCGCACGGTCCATCGCAATGACGGCGCCATTGCCGAGGTGGCAGGGTTGCTGCGGGAGCGGATCGAGGCGGACGCCTGCCTCCCGGGCGGAAGCGACGCATCAGATCCGCTGCTGGCCTTGCGGGAGCGGCTGCAGCGGCTCACTCCAGCCGACAACCTCACCTGGCAGGAAAGGTCGCTGGACACCCTGCCGGAGCTGCTGCTGGAGCCCCTGCGGCGGCATCGCCAGCGGCTGGCGGAGCTGGCACGGGCCTGCGTCCCCGGCGCCGGCGGGTCGGACGCCGAGCCGGAGGAACGGCTGCTGACCGAGCGCGAGCGGTTGCTGGTGCTGGTGCCCCGCCGCCGTGGCCGCTGGGGAGTGGAGGCGATCCATCGCACCCTGCTCGGCGAAAGGGCACTGACGGATCCGCGGCTCTGGCCCGCGGGCACCCCGGCGCTCTGCACCCGCAACTTGCCGGAGCTCGGGCTGGCCAACGGCGATGTGGGGCTTGTGCTCGAGGCCGATCCAGAGGACGGGGTGCGTTGGCTGCTGTTTGCCGATGGCGACGGGGACGGCGGGGGCGAGGGCGAGCCAGGGGTGCGGATCCCCACACGGCGCATTCACCCGGCCCAGGTGGCCGGCTGCCTGGAGCCGGCCCTGGCGCTCACGGTGCACAAAGCGCAGGGGAGCGAGGCCGAGTCGGTGATCGTGCTGCTGCCAGGCGGTGAGAGCCAGGACAGCCGATTGCTCTATACCGCCCTGACCCGGGCCCGGCGCCAGGCCCTTCTGATCCAGGCCGCCCTGGACCGCGATCCCTCGAGGGAAGCCTGAGCGGGTTGGGGGTTCTGCGCTCTGACGGGCCACAGGAACCACGGCGCAACCTGCCTAGCCTTTGCCTGTGACGCATCCCCAATTACCGCCGGACGCCATGGCCCATCCCGGCGCCTCCCCCCTGTCCATGCCGACGGGCCCGCAGGAAAACGGACACGGCCGCAGCGAGCGCCCCTGGGGCTGGTTCGAAACCCTGGCCAGCGGCGAGGGATACCTGGTGAAACGGCTGGCCATCCGGGCGGGCCGACGCATCAGCCTGCAGCGCCACCAGCACCGCTGCGAACACTGGGTGGTGGTCGCCGGTTGCGGCGAACTGGAGCTGGAGGGCGAGGGAATCCCCGCCGCCGTGGGCACCTCCCTGTTCGTTCCCATTGGGGCCTGGCACCGTGCCGCGGCCGGCCAGGAGGACCTGCTGATCGTGGAGGTGCAGCGGGGGGCCGAGCTGCGCGAGGACGACATCGAGCGCATCGCGGATGACTTCGGTCGGGCTAGCTGATCAGCAGTGTTGTAAGATTTAATTTCACCCTTTGATCGGAGCCAGGCAGCTCAGGGCATCGAAGTCGGCAGTTGCGGAACCTACGTTTTTCCCGCACGCCTGAGCTTCTCGCCCACCGGGTCGCTGCCCGCCTGCGTTGAAGGAATCGTCCGGTCCTCCGCAGGCCCGAATCCCTACCGTGTCCCACACCCCTGAGGGTGCCCTCAATTTTGTCGCGTCCGCGCATGGCAGCGAGGGTGCCACTTCTGCTGTTGCCGAGCCCCTGTTCACTACGCCCGCAGACGTTCTGCTTCCTGCCGAAACCGAGTCCAGCCCAGCTCCTACCAGTCCAGCTGACGTGACCGAGGCGGTCGCCAGCCCCGCCGATGCCCTGGGCACCGTTGATGCCACCAGCCCCGTCGATGGCCTGAGCACCGCCGGTGCCCCCAGCCCCGCCGAAGCCACAGTCAGCGAGATCAAGGCGAGCGAGCCCCTGGTCAGCGATGTTGCGCCCAATGGTTTCGCCGATTTCGGCCTGCGGCCCGACCTGCT
>CANEWU010000127.1 GCA_947442825.1 Synechococcaceae cyanobacterium | reverse complement strand
TTGCGTAGCCTGGCGGGCTCATCCCCCTCGAAGTGCTGGGGGAAGAGGCGCTTGAGTTCATGCAGGGTAGCGGCCACAATCTCCTCATCAGAGCGGCCGATCCAGTCTTTGGCTGGGGCGAAGACGAGCTCGAGCATCGAACGATCGGGATCGGCATATTCGCGGCAGGTGTTGCTCATGTCGGCGTAGACGCTGAGCAGGTCACTGCGACTGAACAGCAGGTGATCGATGTCGGTGAGCTTGCGGTCGAACCAGAGGTGGATGTTGATCACCGGCACACCGTTCAGGCCGTCGAGCTTGCGGAAGGTGGGCAGGTCGCGCCAGGCCTCGGGCAGCAGCAGCTTGAGGGGATCCACAGGCATGGCGCTCACGTAGGCGTCGGCCACCACCTCACGGCCTTCCTGGCCGCGGATACCGCCGATGCGCAGGGAGGTGACCAGTCCGTCGGCGTCGGTTCGGATCTCGCGCAGCGGAGCGTTGAGCTGCACCTCGCCGCCCCGGGCGGTGATGTACTCCACGATCGGCTCGCAGAGGCGCTGGGGGGGGTTGCCGTCAAGGAAGGCCATGCGCGAGCCATCGCCCTCCTGCAGGAAGCGGTTAAGGGCCGTGAGCACAACGGTGCTGGAAATCTCATCAGGTTCGATGAAGTTAAGCGCCTTACTCATGGCCAGAAACACCTCATCGTTGACTCGCTCGGGGATATTGTGTATCCGCAGCCACTCCGTCCAGGAATAGCGGTCGCATGCTTCCACGTATCCCTGGCCCCGCAGCATTGCCGGCACCAACCCCAAGCCGAAGGAGATTTTCTCCGGCCAGGTGAGCATGTCGTTGTTTCCGAGAATCGCGGCGACGCCATTGAGGGGGGCCGGCAGATCGGGGAAGTCGAAGCGGCTGTAGGTGCCGGGGGTCTCCTTCTGGTTGAAGATCATCGAGTGGGACTTCCACTGCAGACGATCCTCAATACCCAGCTCAGCGAAGAGCTGGCGCATGTTGCGGTAGGCGCCAAAAAAGATATGCAAACCGGTTTCGTACCAGTCGCCCTCGTCGTCCTGCCAGGCGGCCACCTTGCCGCCCAGTACGTCACGGGCCTCAAGCACCAGGGGCGTGTGGCCGGCATCGACCAGGTATTTGGCACAGGAGAGGCCGGCCAGGCCGGCACCAACGATGGCGACGCGCATGCAGGGCCCACGAAACAGGCTGCAACCCTATCGGGCCTCCGGCTCCCACCGGGTGCCGGGCCGGTTCTCCCTAGAGTCTTGCTGCGCCCCCTGGCCCCCTGCCGCACCCCACCTCCATGGCCGACACCCTGCTGAAGTCCACCACCCGCCACATCCGGCTGTTCACCGCCCGGGTGGACAACGGCGATCTGGTGCCGGACGCCGGCCAACTCACACTCGACATCGACCCGGACAACGAATTTCTCTGGGAGGAGCCCACCCTGGAGAAGGTGCGAAGCTGCTTCCGGGAGCTGGTGGCGGCCCACGCCGGCGCCGACTGCAACGACTACACCCTGCGGCGCATCGGCTCCGAGCTGGAGGGCCTGATCCGCGGCCTGCTCCAGGCCGGTGAGCTGCGCTACAACCCGGACTGCCGGGTGCTGAACTATTCGATGGGCCTGCCCCGCACCCCCGAAAGCCTGTGAGCCGTTCCCGCCCAGACCGCTGGGACCCCCCGACGGGCCGCACCGCACCCCGCGAAGGGCGCGACCCGCGCGACCGCAACGCTTCCGCTGATCGCCGCCCCCCCCGCGAGCGGGGGGCCGATCCGTGGGACGAGCCACGCGGCGGCCGCCCAGGCCGCTCCGGCAGGGGTCGCCCACCCGGCGGCGGTGCGGGGGGACCCGCCCCAGGAGGCATGAACTTCAACACCCGCACCCTGGCGGTGCTTGCCGGTGTGTTGGTGGTGGGCATCGGCATCGGCAGTGCCGTCACCAGCACCACCCGGGGCGATCAGGGCAACATCGCCAGCAGCCAACAGCTCGACATGGCCGTGCCCGATCCGGAGTTCTGCCGGCAGTGGGGCGCCAGCGCCTTCGTCATGGATATCGAGCTCTACACCACGATGAACCCCAGCTCCAGCTTCGTGACCCAGCCGGCCCTGCGGCCGGGCTGCGTGATTCGCCGGGAGAACTGGAGCGTGCTGCAGAAGGAGGGGGCGATCAGCGCCGAGCAGATGCGCGACTGCAAGCAGCGCATGAACACCTTCGCCTACATCGGCTCGGTCCGCGACAAGCCGATCGTGCGCTGCGTGTACCAGACCGACATCCGCGAAAACCAGTTCGTCACCCGCGGCGAGGCCGATGACACCGTGGGCGTGACCCCGGAAGCCGGCCAGTTCTGAGCCGATCCGTTCAGGGCCGGCCTCTGCTGAACCGCCTCCCTCAGGGGGCGGCCGTGGCCTGGGGCTGGTTCTGGCGCAGCGGGCTGTCGGCGCTGGCAAATACGGGCAGTACCTCCCGCCGGAAGGCCTCCGAAGCGCGCGAGCAGTAACGGGCTGGATGGGTGATCAGCTTCAGCTGGCGGCGCACCTGCAGGTCGGCCAGCTGGGGGCGGAACAGGGTGCCGGCCGCCAGCTCCCGTTCGATCGACACCACCGGCAGGAAGGCGGCCCCCAGGCCGGCCTGGACGGCATTCTTGATCGCCTCGAAGGAGTTCAGCTCCATTTCCACCTTGAGGCGCTGCACCTCCAGCTTGGATCGGCTCAGCAGCTGGTCGACCATCTTGCGGGTGGTGGACTGGGCATCGAGGCAGACGAAGCCCAGCCGGTAGAGATCCTCCTTGGTGAGCTCCGGCAGGCGCGCCAGGGGGTGCTTGGGAGGCAGCACCAGGGCCAGCTCGTCGCTGGCGTAAGGGACCACCTGCAGCAGGTCGTTGAGGTCGCTCGGCAGCTCACCGCCGATGATCGCCAGATCCACCTGGCCATTGGCCACGCTCCAGCCCGTGCGGCGCGTGCTGTGCACCTGCAGTTGAACTGCCACATCAGGATATTTTTGCCGGAACAGGCCAATCATCCGGGGCATCAGGTAGGTGCCGGTGGTCTGGCTGGCGCCCACCACCAGCGAGCCGCCCCGCAGGTTGTGGAGATCATCGAGGGCGCGGCAGGCCTCCTGGCACTGGCTGAGGATGCGGTCGCAGTAGCTCAGCAATAGGTGGCCGGCCTCGGTGAGCTGGGCCTTGCGGCCGCCCCGGTCGAACAGGGAAACATCGAGCTGCTTCTCCAGGTTCTGAATCTGGAGGCTCACCGCCGGCTGGGTGACGTACAGGCTGTCGGCGGCCTTCTTGAAGCTGCCCTCGCTGGCGATCGCCCGGAGGATGCGCAGCTGATCGAGGGTGAAGGGCAAGTCCGCCATGGAGTTCCGCAGAGAGAAGGCGGGCGCGGGAGCCGTGCCGCCGGCCGGACTGTCACGCAGGTCACAACTCTAGGGGGAGGAAGCGGGAAGCAGACTGCGGCTGTCACAACCCGGCCCCCAGGGCGCCGCGCCGATGCCCAGCGAGACCTTTCCCAGCGAGACCCTGCCCAGCGCCATCCTGCCGAGCGAGTCGCTCGCCGCCAGCCTCGGCGGCCCGCTGCACCACAGCAGCCTGGTGATGGTTGCCCTGCTGCTGGCCTTTGCGGTGCTGCACAGCGGCGGCGCCTCCCTGCGGGTTTGGGCGGAGGCGCGCATCGGCGCCCGGGCCTGGCGGTTGCTGTTCGCCGCCGTAAGCATCCCGGCAGCGGTGATGGTGATCGGTTACTTCCTGGCCCACCGCTACGACGGCGTGAGGCTGTGGAACCTGCAGGATCAGCCCTGGATCGTGCCGCTGGTGTGGGGCGGCACGGCGATCAGCTTCCTGTTCCTCTATCCGGCCACCTACAACCTGCTGGAGATCCCGGCGCTGCAGCGCCCCCAGGTGCGGCTCTATGCCACGGGGATCATCCGCATCAGCCGCCATCCCCAGGCCGTGGGCCAGATCCTCTGGTGCGCCACGCACCTGCTGTGGATCGGCTCCAGCTTCATGGCCGTCACCTGCCTGGGGCTGATCGCTCACCATCTGTTCGCGGTCTGGAACGGCGATCGGCGGCTACGCAACCGCTTCGGACCGGCGTTCGAGGAGCTGCGCTCCAGCACCTCGGTGATCCCCTTCCGCGCCGTGCTCGATGGGCGCCAGACGCTGGTGGCCAGCGAATTCCTACGGCCAGCCCAGCTGGGCATTGCCATCGCCGTGGGTTTGTTCTGGTGGGCACACCGATTCATCGGCCTGGGGGCCACCGCTTTCTCCCGCACCGCCCTGGCCCACTGGCTCGGCTGAGGGCCCAGGGGTCCCGGCGATGCGGGCCGCACAAAAGGATGCGGAATACCTGCTTACACTCGGGCGGTGCTGAGCCCGCAGGATGCCGTCCGCCGCCGAATTCGCCTGGCTGATCCCGGTCCTGCCGCTGGCGGGAGCCTGCCTGGCGGGCCTGGGCTTGATCTCCTTCAACCGCACCGTCAACCGCCTGCGCAAGCCGGTGGCCCTGCTGCTGATCAGCTGCGTGGGGGCGGCGGCGGTGCTCAGCTTCGCCGTGCTGGCGGAGCAGCTGGCGGGGGCAGGGGCCCGCGAAGTGCTCTTCGACTGGGCCAGCGCCGGCAGCTTCAACCTGCAGATGGGCTATCGGGTGGATCCCCTGGCCGCGGTGATGCTGGCCCTGGTCACCACCATCGCCCTGCTGGTGATGGTGTATTCGGATGGCTACATGGCCCACGACAAGGGCTATGTGCGCTTCTTCACCTACCTGGCCCTGTTCAGCAGCTCGATGCTGGGGCTGGTGATCAGCCCCAACCTCCTGGAGATCTACGTGTTCTGGGAGCTGGTGGGCATGTGCTCCTACCTGCTGGTGGGCTTCTGGTACGACCGAGACGGTGCCGCCAACGCCGCCCAGAAAGCCTTTGTGGTGAACCGGGTGGGGGACTTCGGCCTGCTACTTGGCATCCTCGGCCTGTTCTGGGCCACCGGCAGCTTCGGGTTTGAGGAGATCGGCGCGCGCCTCCAGGAGGCGGTGGCCGGCGGTGGGCTCTCCAGTGGCGTGGCGGTGTTGCTCTGCCTGCTGGTGTTCATGGGCCCGATGGCGAAATCGGCCCAGTTCCCCCTGCACGTGTGGCTGCCGGACGCGATGGAGGGACCCACACCGATCTCCGCCCTGATCCACGCCGCCACGATGGTGGCCGCCGGTGTGTTCCTTGTGGCACGCCTGCAGCCGGTGTACGAGCCGTTCCCGGCGGTGCAGCTGGTGATCGCCGTGATCGGCACGATCACCCTGCTTCTCGGTGCCTCAATCGCCCTCACCCAGCAAGATCTGAAAAAGGGCCTGGCTTACAGCACGGTGTCCCAGCTGGGCTACATGATGCTGGCTATGGGCTGCGGTGCCCCGGTGGCCGGCATGTTCCACCTCGTCACCCACGCCTTCTTCAAGGCGATGCTGTTCCTCGGGTCGGGCTCGGTGATCCACGCCATGGAGGAGGTGGTGGGCCACGAACCGGTGCTGGCCCAGGACATGCGCCTGATGGGGGGCCTGCGCCGCTGGATGCCGGTCACCTCCATCACCTTCCTGATCGGCTGCGTGGCGATCGCCGGCATCCCGCCCCTGGCCGGATTCTGGAGCAAAGATGAGATCCTCGGCCAGGCCTTCGCCACCTACCCCTTCCTCTGGGGCATGGGCTTTGTCACCGCTGGCCTGACGGCCTTTTACATGTTCCGCCTGTACTTCCTCACCTTCGAAGGTGAGTTCCGCGGCGGCGACCTGGCGATGCGCGCCCAGCTGCTGGCGGCCGCCGGCCGCGAGGGCGGCGAGGAGCCCGGCCACGACGACCACGGCCACGCCTCCCACCCCCATGAATCGGGCTGGCAGATGGCTGCGCCGCTGGCCATCCTGGCGGTGCCCTCGGTGCTGATCGGCCTTCTGGGCACCCCCTGGAACAGCCGCTTCGCCGCCCTGCTCGATCCCCACGAAGCGGCCGAGATGGCGGAGCACTTCTCCTGGGCCGAATTCCTGCCCCTGGCAGGGGCCTCGGTGGCCATCTCGGTGGTGGGCATCACGGTGGCGGTGCTGGCCTACGCCCTGCGCCGCATCAACCTGGGCACAGCGGTGGCGGAGCGCTTCCCGGCTCTCAACGCCTTCCTGGCCAACAAGTGGTATCTCGACGCCATCAATGACCGCCTGTTCGTGCAGGGGAGCCGCCGGCTGGCCCGCCAGGTCCTCGATGTCGACTCCAAGGTGGTGGACGGGGTGGTGAACCTCACTGGCCTGCTCACCCTCGGCAGCGGCGAGGGCCTCAAGTACTTCGAAACCGGCCGGGCCCAGTTCTATGCCCTGATCGTCTTCGGCGGCGTGATTGCGTTGGTGGTGCTGTTTGGGGTGCTGGGCAGCCCGGGCTGACGGAGGCGCCGGGTGCTTCGAGGGCTCTCCCCGCACCAGCGCCTGTAATCGGCGGCGGTGGCCCCGGAAGCCAGCAGACCGGAGGCCGCCATCAGCTCGGCCACGCTGCGGGAATCCTCGTCCGGATCGAGCAGCAGGCCCCGCAATCGGCGCAGGCGGAGCCGCTTGGCCTCAGCCATGGGGGAGCGGCCCAGTTCCTCCAGAAAGCTGTACTGCAGCTGGCGGGGTGACACCTCCAGCGCGGCACTGAGCTCCCCGAGCCCAAAGCGCTCCGGCAGACGGCTGCCCATCCAGCGGCGCGCCTCCTCCACCATGTCGCGGCGGCGGCGGGCAGTGATGCGCTCCCGGGGAGCCGGCTGCTGCTGCGATTCGCTCCACCTCAGCAGGTCCTGATGAAACTGGTCCGCCGCGTGCTCCGCCCCGGCCGGCCGGCCTGCGGCCGCCGCCGCCAGCTGCCGGGCGCTGGCCAGAACGCGCTGGGACAGGGGGCCGGCGGCCAGCAGGGGGGTGCCGGCGGCGGCGGGGCGGATGGCGAGGGTGTCGGGGATCAGGATCGAGAGCCCCTCCAGCTCCTCACTGGTGTCACCCAGCAGGCTGTCGCCCGGGTGAACCAGAAGGCCCGTACCCGGCTCCGCCAGCCAGTCCCCCCCATTGATGCGCTCCTGGCCCATGCCCCGCAACGGCAGCCAGAGCACACTCC
>CANEWU010000126.1 GCA_947442825.1 Synechococcaceae cyanobacterium | reverse complement strand
TCAGCTGCGGTCTGGAGCCGGCTGCCGGTTCAGAAGATCCCGCCGACCGCGCCGTCCCCGTCAGTCCCGAGGCCCTGGCGTCCGAGCTGTGGGACCGCTTCCGCCAGCTGCGCGCCGCTGGATTCCGCCCCCTCTGGCAGTTGGATGGGCGTCCGATGAGTGGCGACGTAGGGGGCGGCACCGCCCACGCCGCGGTGCGCCTGGTGCGGCAGGTGGCGGCCCAGGCCCCCCCTGGGCCCCTGCAGCTCGCCGGCGGCACGAACGCCCGCACGCTTCCGCTGGTGGAGCGGGCCGCCGTGCCGGGGGTGGCGGGGGTGGCCTTCGGGGGCGTTGCCCGCTCCCTCCTCCAGCCCCTGCTGGTGCAGGCTCAGGCGGGGGGGCGCCGCCTGCTCGACGAGCCGGAGCTGCGGGAGCGGGCCCTGGGGATCGCCCAGGCGCTGGTGGATCCCTGGTTGCACCGAAGGACGGGCGAACCGACCGCCTTCGCCCCCTGAAACCCGGCTAGAAACGGAGGGCGATTTCGCGCCGCTTCCCTGGCCACGCCGCATTTCTTTCCCGACCCTTCGTCCGCGGGGGGGGCGAGCGCTACCCAGCGCGTCACCGACGACCTCGACCGGCTGTTGGAGGTGCTGCCCCTCACCGTGCAATCGGCCCTGGCCGCTCCCCAGAGCCGCGAGCAGCTGCTGGAGGTGGTGCTCGACCTGGGCCGACCGCCCGAGGCGCGCTATCCCGGACGGGCCCAGGTCCTTGGGGAGGCCCCGATCGAGAGGTCGGACCTGGCGGAGATCCTGCGGCGTCTCGGACCCTTTGGTGGCGACAACCGCGCCGGCATCGAACGCACGCTGCACCGCATCAGCGCCATCCGCAACCGCACCGGCGAGGTGGTGGGGCTCACCTGTCGGGTCGGTCGGGCCGTGTTTGGCACCGTGGCGCTGGTGCGCGATCTGCTCGATTCGGGCCAGTCCCTGCTGCTGATGGGGCGCCCCGGGGTTGGCAAGACCACCGCCCTGCGCGAGATCGCCCGCGTGCTGGCCGATGACTTGGCCCGCCGGGTGGTGGTGATCGACACCAGCAATGAGATCGCCGGCGATGGCGACATTCCCCATCCGGCGATCGGCCGGGCCCGGCGCATGCAGGTGGCCCGGCCGGAGTTGCAGCACCAGGTGATGATCGAGGCGGTGGAGAACCACATGCCCGAGGTCATCGTGATCGATGAGATCGGCACCGAGCTGGAAGCCCAGGCCGCGCGCACGATCGCCGAGCGGGGCGTGCAGCTGGTGGCCACCGCCCACGGCAATGAGCTGGCCAATCTGATCCGCAACCCCACCCTCAGCGATCTGGTGGGGGGCATTCAGTCGGTGACGCTCGGCGATGAGGAGGCCCGCCGCCGCCGCACCCAGAAGACCGTGCTGGAGAGAGCCGCCGACCCCACCTTCCCGATCGCGGTGGAGATGCACAGCCGCCATCGCTGGTCGGTGCATCGGGAGGTGGCACTCACCGTGGACCTGTTGCTGCGGGGCCAGGCGGCCCGCCCCCAGGTGCGCGAGCTCTCTGGCGGCGGTCAGGTGCGGCTGGCGGAGCCGTCAGTGGCCCCAGAGCCCGTTCCCCGTGCCCCCCGGGCTGCCCCCACCCCCCGCCGCTTGGCTCCGGTCCCGTTGCCGGATCCGCACGCTCCCTCTCCGCCCGCTTCCTCCGCACCGGCAACGGCAACACCGATCGCCGGAGTCCCAGCTCCTGCCCCTATGCCCTCAGACCCTCTGCGGCTGTGCGGTGTGGGCCTGCCGGCGCGGGCGTTGGAGGAGGCGGTGCGCAGCCGAGCCTGGCCCGTGCAGGTGGTGGGCGATCCCGACCAGGCGGACGCGCTGCTCAGCCTGCGGGGGCAGCTCGGGCGCGACCCCGATCTGCGGCGCCGCGCCCGTGATCTGGGCCTGCCGATTCTGGTGATCAAGTCGGACAGCCTGCACCAGCTGCAGCGCGCGATTGAGCGGCTGCTGGAGCGGCGGGATCGGGGGGAGGATCCCGGGGCTGCTCCTTCCCCCGATCCCGCCGACCCCGACGACGCCCATGGGGCAATGGAGGAGTGCCGGCTCGCGGTGGAAAAGGTGGTTCTTCCCCGGGGACAGCCGGTCGAGTTGCTGCCCCGCAGCGAGCGGGTGCGCACGATGCAGGCCGAGCTGGTGAGCCGTTACCGACTGCGCAGTGCCGTCTTTGGCCGGGGGCCGCAACAGCGGCTGCGGGTGTTCCCGGCCTGAGGGCGGCGGCGGCGTGGGTGGGAGGACGGCCTGGGCCGGTTGACGAAGACCCGGCCGTTGTGGGTTACTGATTCGGTACCCGACCGGCAGCCGAATCTTCGCGCGGCAGGAATCCCGGGCACGTTGGGCCGTCGCCAAGCGGTAAGGCAGCGGGTTTTGGTCCCGCCATTCCTAGGTTCGAATCCTAGCGGCCCAGTTTTTTTCTCCTTCGCCCTGGTTCCCAGCCCCCTGCTGGTTTTTGATTTCGACGGTGTGCTGGTGGACGGCATGCCCGAGTACTGGTGGTCGGCCCGCCGGGCCGCCCTTGGCTTGGCCGTTGAAGCTGGCCTGCCCCTGGGGCTTCCCGCGCTTGCTCCCCCCGGTTTCCCCCTGCTGCGGCCCTTCATTCACCAGGGCTGGGAGATGGTGCTGATGGCGGCAGAACTGGGCCGCCCCGGTTTTGATGCCGCGGCAGCGGCGGCCCACTACGAGGCCTGCCTCGCCGCCGCCCTCGGGCGCTGGGGCTGGACCCCGGAGCGGCTGCAGCGCCAGCTTGAGAGCGTGCGTGAGGACGCCCTCGTCCAGGACCGCGACGGCTGGCTCGCCCTGCATCGCCCCTATCCCGGGGTGGTGGAGCGACTCGCTCGCCTGGGCGCTGAAGGGGCGGAGTGGATGGTGCTCACCACCAAAGGCACCGCCTTCGCCGCTGAGCTTCTGGCGGCCGCGGGCCTGGCCCCTGCTGCCCTCTTTGGGCATGAGCACGGGAGCAAACCGGAGGTCTTGCTGCGGCTGCGCGAGCGGGGGCGCCCCCTGTGGTTCGTGGAGGACCGTCGGCCGACCCTCGAGCGGGTGCGGGCCACCCCCGGTCTGGCGGAGGTGCGTTGTTACCTGGTGTCGTGGGGGTATTTGGCGCCCGGTGATGGGCAGGGGCTGGAGGCAGCGGGGCTGCGCTGGCTTGACCCACAGAGCTTCGCCGCCCCCCTGGCGGACTGGCCCTGAGCCGTTAGAGTACGCTCGTACTACACGCGATCGCAGTGCCGGCCCCCGGTGGTGGAACTTGTCATCCGGAGGTCGCAGGATGGCGGCCAGGTTCGGCTTCCACCCGCCGCCTGATGTCCGTCCCCGCGGCCCCTTTCCCCATCGCTCACCACCGCCATGCCCTCTGATCCCAAGGCCGCCGTCCCCGCTACCACCGCCTCCCCCTCCGCTTTCGCCAGCCATTCCGGCTCCCTCGCCCCGGCCGATCCCCGCGCGGCCGCAGAACGGGATAAGGCCCTCGGCCTGGTGCTCAATCAGATCGAGCGCAACTTCGGCAAGGGCTCGATCATGCGGCTCGGCGACGCCTCTCGCATGCGGGTCGAGACCATCAACACCGGTGCCCTCACCCTGGATCTTGCCCTTGGCGGCGGCTATCCCAAGGGCCGTGTGGTCGAGGTCTACGGTCCCGAAAGCTCTGGTAAGACCACTCTCACCCTCCACGCCATCGCCGAGGTGCAAAAGCGCGGCGGCGTCGCGGCGTTTGTGGATGCGGAGCATGCTCTCGATCCGGTGTATGCGGCCGCCTTGGGGGTCGACATCGAAAACCTGCTCGTCTCCCAGCCGGATACCGGCGAGATGGCGCTCGAGATCGTCGATCAGCTGGTGCGTTCTGCTGCGGTCGACATCGTGGTGGTCGATTCGGTGGCCGCCCTTACGCCGCGGGCGGAGATCGAAGGGGAGATGGGCGATCTGGCGGTGGGCAGCCAAGCCCGCCTGATGAGCCAGGCGATGCGCAAGATCACCGGCAACATCGGCAAGTCGGGCTGCACGGTGATCTTCCTCAACCAGCTGCGCCAGAAGATCGGTGTCACCTACGGCAATCCGGAAACCACCACTGGCGGTAACGCGCTGAAGTTCTACGCATCGGTGCGTTTGGATATCCGTCGCATCCAAACCCTCAAGCGAGGCACCGAGGAGTACGGCATTCGAGCCAAGGTGAAGGTGGCGAAGAACAAGGTGGCGCCGCCATTCCGCATCGCCGAGTTCGACATTCTCTTCGGCCGAGGCATCAGCACCCTGGGTTGTCTGCTCGATCTGGCGGAGGAAACCGGGGTGGTCACCCGCAAGGGCGCCTGGTACAGCTACGAAGGCGACAACATCGGCCAGGGTCGCGACAACACGATCGCCTGGCTCGAGCAGAATCCCGATCAGGTGGAGGTGATTGAGCAGCTCACCCGCCTTCGGCTCACCGAGGGATCCGAGGTCACCGCCAACTCGATGAAGCCCCTGGCCGCGGCAGCTCGTCAGGCGGCCACCAAGCCCCTGGGGTCTGCCGAGGCCGAGGCGGCGGCGGTGAAGGTGCTCGAGGAGATCCCGGCCGCCTGATGTCAGTGGCTCCCGGCCGCCTCAGGCGGCCGGCGGCAAGGGTTTGGCGGAGTGCTGCTCAGGCGGCCTCCGCTTCCTCGGCTTGCGCCGCGCCCGAGAGGGCGCTGGGCTCCTGGCGCAGTACATTCGCCACTCGTTGCATTTCCTGGATCGCTTCAGCGCCTTCGAGGCTCACGAGCTCGTGGCCATTGCGCGATTCGACCCAGTTGATGCCGCAGTCAGACACGCGGAAGCGGACCAGGTGATGGTCGGCGAGCTGGGCAACAAAGGCGGTGCCTTGCCGCTCGCCCGGCTCGCCGCAGGTGTAGCAGCTGGCGAGGCGTCCCTGCTCCTTCAGGCAGCGGGCCAAGGCCTCAAGGCTCAGCACCAGATCGTCGACCACCGAGCGGTATTGCTCGGCCAGACGGGAAAACACGGCGACAGTCCAGACAGTGGGGCAAGCCTAAGGTTTTCTTCCGATTTCCGAGAGGGGGAGGCTGCCATGTGCGCGCATCCCCATCCGGCCCCTCTGGCGTCGTCGGCGGGGGCTGTCTCAGCTGTCGGTCAATTGCCACCAGCCCAGCGCCGGTCCCAGGAAGCGCACCGTGAGCCAGAACAGCACCAGGGCCCCGATGCCCACCCAGGCCCCGCGCGTGCTCAGTTGCACGAAGCGATCGGCTTGCTGGCGGCTGAACGGCAGCCAGGGAAGGATGCGCGGGGAGGTGTCCGCCGGGCGACCTGCCGCCTTCTTCGCCCGCGGAGGCAGCCCCTGGTTGGCTCGGCGCTTGGCTTCTCCCATCGCAGTTCAGGGGACGGTTCGACACCCAGGAGGCTAGGGCGGCTTCAGGAGGGCAGCAGGCGGGTGAGCTGCACCCATGGCTCCAGCGTGGCGAACACCTGGCGGCCCCAGCTGCGGCCGCGTAGGCGTCCATCGAGCACGGCCAGCCGTCCGCCGCTACGCCGCAGGCTGGCCACACCCCGCTCCAGCCGGTTCAGGGCGTCGGGAAGCAGCAGTTCGCGGAACCAGTCGCGACCCTGCTGGCGGAGCCGGGCCACCCGGGCTGCAGTAAGCGGATCCTCCAGGCTGGCGATCGGCAGCAGAGCCACCACCACCTGCGCTGGCACCGGAAGACGGCCCTGGTGCTCCAGCCACCACGACCAGCGGCCGCAGATCACCCCGTTGCCCTCGGGGGCCGTGCATTCGTGTCCCACGCGGCTGCCGAACTCCCCCGCCAGGGCGCTGGTCAGGGCCCGCCGCAAACCGTCGTCGTCCAGGAGCACCACGCTCAGCCCCGCCTGACCCAGCACCAGGCGGCGGCAGTGGTCGAGCAGATGCTCCGCCAGCTGCGGGCTGGTGGGCAGGGGCTGACGCAGGGGGGCGTAGAGCGGCAGCGGGTCGGCCAGCGGCGGATCGGTCAGCTCGAGTTGCACGGTGGGCGTCAGGCCCAGCCCCTGGGCGGGCAGCAACTCCCCGGCGGCTCCGGCGCCCCTGCCGCGGGCCAACTCCCCCACCAGCACCGCGCCACGGTCCCTCAGCAGGCCTGCCAATTCGGCCAGGGGATCCAGCGCTTGTCGTTGCAGGCTCCACTGCAGTCCGTCGGGCTCCAAGGCCGCCCAGCCGCACCATCCGTCGCCGCCGGCCGCTAGCCAGGGGGCCCAGGGGCCTGGCAGGGGTTCCAGCAGCCGCAGGAGGTGGCGCAGCGGTGCCTCGTCCTCCGGCGCCAGGGGCACCGGGCCCTGGCGCCGGCGTGGGTGGCGCAGGATCCTGCTGCTGAGCCGCTGGTGCAGGGTCAGCAGGCTCTCCTCCAGCGCCGGCTGGCTGCGGATCAACGCATCCCAGTGGCCCGGGTTCACCTGGATGGCCATCGCTTCCCGCAGCTCGCTCTCGAGTCGTTCCGCCTCGGGAATGACCAGCTGTCGTTTTTCCAGCTGGCCCAGCCGCCAGGCCGTCAACAGCTCCCGGTGGCTCAGCAGCCAGACGCGGGAGGACGGCGGTGCATCGGCCCCCTGCCAGCAGGGCAGCGGCAGGCCTGCCGCCTGCAGACGCGGCCACTCCACCCGCAGCAGACGCTGCCGCAGCGCATCGCTGACCACCAGCGCCAGGGGCTCTTCGCTGAGGGCCAGGGGCACCAGCAGGCTGATCGCCCAGCTCGGATCGGCGCCAGGAGCCAGCCGCACCACCGTGTGGTCGCCTCGGCGCAGGCTGCGGGCCACCAGGCGGCTCAGGGTGAGGTGGTGCGGCCAGCGCTGCCTCCCCTCGCCCCGGAGCAGGGCCTTGAGATGGCGGTGGGCGCTGGCTTCCAACATCCCGGGATCGTAGGGAGGGCCCTGGGGCCTCACGGCAGCGTGGGCGACAGCGCCTCCGCCGGCGAACCGCCTTTGCGAACGGCCTGTAGGAAGCTGGACGCAGCGAGAGCCATCGCCCCATGCCCCCTCTCTGGCAATCGCGCCCCGTGGGCCTGGTGGGCTTGGGGCTGATCGGTGGCTCCCTCGGCCTCGATCTGGGCCGCAGCGGTGCGTCGGTGCGGGCGCTGGTGCACAGGCCCGAGACCGCGGCCCGGGCCCGCCAGCGCTCCCTCGCTGA
>CANEWU010000125.1 GCA_947442825.1 Synechococcaceae cyanobacterium | reverse complement strand
CGACACCACTTGGAAGGTCGAGCTTCATCAGGGCATCGATGGTTTTCGAGGAGGGGCTGTAGATATCGATGATGCGACGGTGGGTACGGGTTTCAAAGTGCTCGCGGGAATCCTTGTCCACGTGGGGCGAGCGCAGCACGCAATAGATCTTGCGTTTGGTGGGCAGGGGGATCGGGCCGATCGCAGTGGCGGCGGTGTGGTCAGCCGTTTCGATGATCTTGTCGCAGGACAGATCCAGCATGCGGCGATCGAACGCCTTCAGGCGGATGCGGATCTTCTGCTGGGCGACGGTGGTGGACATGGTGGGGTTCGGGTCGGAGGCGGGAGGCGGGGACCAGCGGTGCCGGCGATAACGGCCCAGGCACAGCGGGGATGCAAGGTTGTCCAGGTTGATCGCCGCCGTTGGCCGAAGCCGCGGGTCGACGGAGCGAGAACGGAGGAATGGAAAGGAGAGGACGTCGCCGGCCTGGCTTCGTCCCCCCAAACTTTAGGGCAAAACCCCCAGCGGCCCCCTCGGGCCGCCGGGAGTAAGCCTCACTCGACGATCTTCGAGACCACGCCGGCCCCGATGGTGCGGCCGCCTTCGCGGATGGCGAAGCGCATGCCCTGCTCAATGGCAACCGGGCAGATCAGCTCAGCACTCATCTTGATGCGGTCGCCGGGCATCACCATTTCCACGTTATCACCGTCGTCGGAGGTGAAAGCAGTGATCTGGCCAGTCACGTCCGTGGTGCGGATGTAGAACTGCGGCCGATAACCGGCGAAGAAGGGGGTGTGGCGACCGCCTTCTTCCTTCTTGAGCACATACACCTCACCTTCGAACTTGGTGTGGGGCTTGATGGAGTTGGGCTTCACCAGCACCATGCCGCGCTCGATGTCCTCCTTCTGAATGCCGCGCAGCAGCAGGCCGACGTTGTCGCCCGCCATGCCCTCGTCGAGCAGCTTGCGGAACATCTCCACACCGGTGACGGTGGTTTCGCGGGTGTCCTTGATCCCCACGATCTGAACGGTTTCGCCCACCTTCACCATGCCGCGCTCGATCCGGCCGGTGGCCACCGTGCCACGGCCCGTGATGGAGAACACATCTTCGACAGCCATCAGGAACGGCTTGTCGACTTCACGGAGAGGCTCGGGAATGGATTCATCCACGGCATCCATCAGTTCGTCGATGCACGCTTCCCACGTGGCATCACCCTCAAGGGCCTTGAGGCCAGACACTTTGATAACGGGGATGTCGTCGCCGGGGAAGTCGTAGCTGCTCAGCAGCTCGCGCACTTCCAGCTCGACCAACTCGAGGATCTCCTCGTCGTCGACCATATCGCATTTATTAAGGGCGACCACCAGGGCAGGCACGCCCACCTGCTTGGCCAGAAGGATGTGCTCCTTGGTCTGGGCCATGGGGCCATCGGTGGCGGCTACCACCAGGATGGCGCCGTCCATCTGGGCGGCACCCGTGATCATGTTCTTCACGTAGTCCGCGTGGCCGGGGCAATCCACGTGAGCGTAGTGACGCTTTACGGTTTCGTATTCGACGTGGGCAGTGTTGATCGTGATGCCCCGCTCGCGCTCCTCGGGCGCCCCATCGATTTGGTCATAGGCTTGGGCCTTGGCCATGCCTTTCTTGGCCAACACGCTGGTGATGGCAGCGGTGAGAGTGGTTTTGCCATGGTCCACATGGCCAATGGTGCCAATGTTGACGTGGGGCTTGTTCCTTTCGAACTTCTGGCGTGCCATGAGAGGGAAGAATCGGGGGTGGTTGAGGGAGGGTAAGGATCAGGAATTGCCCTGATTCTTGGAGATGATGGCTTCGGCCACATTACGAGGAACTTCTTCGTAATGGCTGAATTCCATCGAGAAAATACCCCGACCCTGTGTCATGGATCGGAGCTGGGTGGCGTAGCCGAACATTTCGGCCAGCGGCACCTTGGACTGAACCTTGGACTGTCCGTTATCAACGGACTGGCCCTCGATTTGGCCGCGGCGAGAAGAGAGGTCGCCGATGATCGAGCCGAGGAAATCCTCGGGAACCTCGACCCCAACCTTCATCATCGGCTCCAGAAGTACGGGATTGCACTTCTTAACGCCATCTTTGAAGGCCATGGAGCCGGCGATCTTGAACGCCATCTCCGAAGAGTCGACGTCGTGATACGAGCCATCGACCATCGAGACCTTGACATCGATCATCGGAAATCCTGCAATCACACCGGACTGACAGGTTTCCTTCATGCCGGCTTCTGCCGGGCCGATGTATTCCTTGGGAACGATGCCGCCAACGATTTTGTTGACAAATTCGAACCCAGAACCTGGCTCGCCGGGCTCCATCTCGATCACTACGTGGCCGTATTGTCCCTTGCCTCCGGTTTGACGGGCGAACTTGCCCTCGCCTTTGGCACTGCTGCGGATGGTTTCCCGGTAGGAAACCTGAGGAGCACCGATGTTGGCCTCAACATTGAATTCGCGCCGCATCCGGTCGACGAGGATTTCCAAGTGGAGTTCGCCCATGCCGGCGATCACCGTTTGGTTTGTCTCGGGATTGGTGCTCACCCGGAACGTGGGATCTTCTTCGGCGAGAGAGGTGAGGGCTTTGGTGAGCTTCTCCATGTCGCCTTTGGTCTTTGGCTCCACGGCCACCGAGATCACCGGCTCGGGGATGAAAAGGGACTCCAAAATGATTGGATCATTCTCCACACAAAGCGTGTCGCCCGTGGTGGTGTCCTTCAGGCCAAGAACGGCGCCGAGGTCACCGGCGCGCAGCTCGTCTACCTCCTCACGGTCATCGGCTTTGAGCAGAATCAGGCGGGAAATGCGCTCTTTCTTGTCCTTGGTGGAGTTAAGAACGTAGCTGCCCTTCTGCAGCACGCCGCTGTAAACACGCACGAAGGTGAGCTTGCCGTAGGGATCCGCCATCACCTTGAACGCTAAGGCGCTAAAGGGGGCGCTGTCCTCGCATGGGCGGCTTGATTCGCTGCCATCGGGCAAGACGCCCTGAATCGGGGGAACGTCTACCGGAGCTGGCAGGTAATCAACCACAGCGTCCAGGAGCATCTGGACACCCTTATTCTTGAAGGCGGAGCCACAGAGGATCGGAACCATGCCGTGGTGGGTGACCCCGTCACGAATGCCGCGAATGAGCTGCTCTTCAGTCAGCTCATTGCCTTCCATGTAGGATTCAATAAGTGCGTCATCGTTTTCGGCCACGCTCTCCATCAATTTAGCGCGCCACTTTGCGACTTCTTCCTCCATCTCAGCGGGAACCGGCTCCTCGCTTATATCTTTGCCGATGTCGTCTTTGTGAATGTAGGCTTTATTTCGCACCAAATCGATGATGCCAATGAGATCACCTTCCGATCCTATCGGCAGTTGGATCGGCACGGCATTGGCCTTGAGGCGATCCTTGATCTGTTCGTAGACCTTCAGGAAATTGGCGCCCTGTCGGTCCATCTTGTTGACGAACACGATGCGCGGCACGTTGTAGCGATCAGCTTGCCGCCACACCGTTTCCGATTGGGGTTGCACGCCACCGACGGCGCAGAATACGGCCACAACCCCGTCAAGCACCCGCATCGAGCGCTCCACTTCGATGGTGAAGTCAACGTGGCCGGGGGTGTCAATGATGTTGATGCGGTGATCTTTCCAGCTGGTGGAAATCGCCGCTGCGGTGATCGTGATGCCACGCTCCCGCTCCTGCACCATCCAATCAGTGACAGCGGCACCATCGTGCACCTCGCCCATCTTGTGCACCACACCGGAATAGAAGAGGATGCGTTCGGTGGTGGTGGTTTTGCCGGCATCGATATGCGCGGCGATACCAATATTTCTGGTGCGTTCGAGGGGGTAGGCGCGAGCCACGGGTTCCGTCTCCGAGGTGGGGTCGACAAAAATCGAGAATTACTTTACAGGCCGGCATTGCGTCGGCCGAAGCGGAGGCGGATCCCCAGGGGAGCCGGCTCCGGCGGGCGCTCAGTAGCGGTAGTGGGCGAAGGCCTTGTTGGCCTCGGCCATCTTGTGGGTTTCCTCCCGTTTGCGCACAGCGCTGCCGGCCTCGTTGGCGGCATCCATCAGCTCGCCGGCGAGCTTCTGGGCCATGCTGCGGCCATTGCGGGCCCGCGAGTAGCTCACCAGCCAGCGAAGGGCCATGGCCGTGCCCCGCTCCTGCCGCACCTCCATCGGCACCTGGTACGTGGCACCACCCACCCGGCGGGCCCGCACCTCCACCAGGGGGGTGGCGTTGCGGACCGCGGTCTCGAACAGCTCCAGCGGATCGCCGCCGGTGCGCTCGTTGATCAGGGTGAAGGCGTCCGAGAGGATGCGCTGGGCGGTGGACTTTTTGCCGTGCTTCATCAGCCGCGCCACGATCATCGAGGCCAGACGGCTGTTGAACTGGGGATCGGGCAGGACCGGGCGCTTCTCGGCGGCGTTGCGGCGGGACATGGAGGGGGGAGGAAGGGAGGCGGGAGAACCCTGAGTGGCTCAGGGGAGATCAGGACTTGGGCGTCTTGGCGCCGTACTTGGAGCGGCTCTGGCGCCGATCCTTGACGCCGGCGGTGTCGAGGGTGCCGCGGATGATGTGATATCGCACACCGGGCAGGTCCTTGACTCGGCCGCCGCGGATCAGCACGACGGAGTGCTCCTGCAGGTTGTGGCCGATGCCGGGGATGTAGGCCGTCACCTCAAAGCCGGAGGTGAGGCGCACCCGAGCCACCTTCCGCAGGGCGGAATTCGGCTTCTTCGGCGTGGAGGTGTAGACGCGGGTGCAGACGCCACGACGCTCCGGGCAGGAGCGCAGGGCGGGCGACTTGGTCTTGCGGGTGAGACGCTGCCGCTCGGTGCGGATCAGCTGCTGGATTGTGGGCATCGAGGGCCGGAGGGAACTGGTCGGACGTCCGACCGATTTCGACAATCCCTCACCTTACTTCGTCATCGTCCCCCGTCCAGGGGCACGGCTGAAGGCGGCCCCGCAGGCGCAGCTGTGCACCTCGCCGGTGGGCCGCACCAGGAAGCCGCCGCCGCTGAGATCGCCCTTGTAGTCGAGGTGCAGGCCCGTGAGTAGCCCCACCTGATCCGCCGGGGCATACAGGGTGATGCCGTCGGCGCGGGCCACGGGCGTTCCTGCCAGATGGCCGGGGCGCAGACGGATTGTCCACTGCTCGCAGCCCCCCTCCACCAGATCGATGTGCATCAGCCCCGGTGTGCCAGCCACGGCTGCCTGGCGGCTGAGTTCGGCGGCGGCGGCGGCGCTGATCCGCAGGCTGTGACCCCGGGGCACGGTGGAGGGAGGGTGGCGGCGCCCCCACTGTGTCAGCCCCCCGGACCCCCGTCGCCTTCGAGCACCAGCCCCAGGCCGTTGTTGACCGAGCCGGCTACGCCCCGCCCCTTGACGGTGTGGGTCCCGCCCATCACCAGGCCGGTGGAGCTGCCTCCATCGAGGTTGAGGGCGTCGCGCAGGCCGAGGTTCGCCAGCAGGGTTGCGGTTTCCCCCAGGCTTGGTCCGGCGCCGTCGAGGCCCTGCAGGGTGAGCAACCACAGGCGGCTGCCATCGCTGCCGATCACCGTGCGCGGCGCACCCTGGCTCAGGAAGGCGGCGGAAAAGCCCTCCCTGCCCCCGTCGAGCACGATGCGGCCCTCCTGCAGCAGCAGCGGGCCGCCGCCCATCACCTGGCTCGCCTCCCCGAGCGGATCGCTGGCCACGCTGCGCAGCCCCAGGCTCTCGCCCTCCCCCCAGGGGAGCAGGGCCCCGCCCCGGGCCACCACCAACATCTCCCCCTCGCCTAGAGCCACCCCCGCCTGGAGGCGGGCGGCATCCAGTCGCTCTCGCACCAAGCCATCCCGCAGCCGGAGGGCTTCCTCCCCGCCGGAGAGGGGGCGGTACTGGCCTCCCCACTCGGTCGTGTAGCGGCTCAGGCCCCGCTGCACCCAGCCGCTGTTGAGCGCCACCAGCGGCCACTCCCGCCCGGAGCGGTCCACCAAGCTCTCCTGCAGCCGCAAGCGGCCGAAGCGCGGCAGGCTGCGGGGCTCCCAGCCGATGGCGCCGCGGCCGAGGATTGGTCCCGACAGCCAGCGACCGTCCTCCCGCAGGGCGCCGAGCGGCAGGCGACGCACCCGGTTGAAGTAGCCGCCGTTGATCGCCACCAGGGCGTCGCGGTTGCGGGCCAGCTGGCCGAGCGAGCTGAGGCCCTCCATGCTGTCCTGGCGGCGCAGGGGCCGCAGCAACAGGGGGCTGCTGCGCGGGTCGAGCCGCACCGAGGTGATCAGCACCCGGCCGCCGGCCACGGCGCGCACCTGCCGGTCCCAATGGAGCTGGGTCCCGAGCAGGGCCAGAAGACGTGGGTCGATCGGTGTCGGGGCAACCTCGCCTGTCTGCGCTTCCCCCGTGGCCGCCAGTTCGATCACCACCCGGGCCGGTCCGCCAAGGGTGAAGACGCGCCGGGGCGGCGCCGTCTGACTGGCCAACGCGAGCGCGCCGGCTTCCTGGGCGCCGCGCAGCCCCAGCGCCTCCAGGGCCTGCAGCTGGGCCGGGTCCGCGAGCAGCGCTAGCCGCAGCGATCCGTCGTCGCCGCTGCGCAGCAGGGCCGGGCGGTCTAGATCGAGGACCACGCGGCGCAGGCCTGTCTGGCGGGCCTGGCGCACCCCCAGCAGCCGGGCCGGCGTCCCCTCCAGCTCCAAGGTGTCGCCCCGCAGGCCCAGCCGTACCCCGCTGGCCTCCAGAAGTGCCGCCACCTCCACCCCCACCTCATCGCCCAGGGGGCGCTGCGCGGAGGGCGGCACCAACAGCCCCCGCCCGAACCATTCCAGATCGAGGCTGCCGTCGCTGCGGCTGCGGCTGCGGAAGCCCAGCTGGTTCTGCAGAACCTCCAGGGGCAACCAGAGCTGGCGCGGACGCTCGCCGCTGCCCTCCACCCACTCCCAGGCGGCCTGTTGGGGGCGCCCCTGGATCCGCAGGGCCGTGCCGCGGCGTCCCCCCAGGGCTGGGGGTGCAGGTGCGGGGCGCTCTGGGGGAGCGCCGGCCGGCGGTGCAGGCGGGGGGGGCGCCGGCGGAAGCTGGCCGGCGGGCACAGGGCCCAGCGGCGCGGCTGCAATCACCGTGGCGGTGAGGCCTGCGGTCAGGGCGGTCCAGGAGGCCATGGCCATCGTTGCGCTCGCCGGAACCTGAAACGTAGCCGCCGCGAGCGATAGGAGACGGTCGCTCCCTAGGATCTGATGTTCTCCCCGCGGCAGCCGGATGAGG
>CANEWU010000124.1 GCA_947442825.1 Synechococcaceae cyanobacterium | reverse complement strand
GGGCACGCCCCTCACCCATCGTCGGTATCTGCGGGTAGCCCGCGGCAGCTACGGACCGGCCTGGCCGGCCGAGCGGGGCCCCTTCCCCGGCGGTGGCACACCGATTGAGGGCTTGGTGCTCTGTGGCGCCGGCGTGTTCCCGGGCATCGGCGTGCCGCCGGTGGCGGTGAGTGGCGCGATGGCGGCCCATCGGTTCGTGAGCCCGGCGCGGCAGCGGGCACTGCTGGAGGAACTGGATCTGGCGGGCTGAGACGCGCCGGGATCTGCGGCCTCAGCCCCTCAGAAACGCCGCCGCAGCTGCTCCGCCGCCAGCTGCATCTCGATCAGGAACAGCACCACCGCCGCCATCAACCAGCCCATGGCCGCCACGAACAGCGGCACCACCAGCAGCGCCAAATCGAGCCGCGCCACCGCGCTCACGAACACCACCGCCACCACCAGGCACACCAGCAACACCGTGATGGTGCAGCACTGGATCGCCCGCAGCACCAGGGTCATGCGCCGCTTCTGCACCACCAGCTCCCGGCGCACCTCCCGCCCCCGCGCGATCGGCGCCGAGCGGGCCTGGTCCTGCAGCACGCGGGCCCGCTCGATGATGCGCGCCAGCCGGTTGGTGAACACCCCCAGCAGGCCGCTCACGCCCGCCAGCAGAAACACCGGCGCCACCGAGAGCTGGATCGCCTTGGCCAACCCCTCCACCGGCGCCGCCAGAGCCAGCAGGGAGAGGGGGACCAGTGGCGGATTCATGGCGAGCCAAAGTGGACCAAACCCTAGGCCGCTCCCCCACCATGACCGTGATGACGAGCCACTACGAGGGGGGTCTGCGCTGCTGTTCTGTGCACGCCGGTTCGGGCCGCGAGCTCCTCACCGATGCGCCGCTTGACAACCAGGGGCGCGGCGAATCCTTCTCCCCCACCGACCTGGTGGCCACAGCCCTGAGCACCTGCATCCTCACGATCCTGGGGATCGTGGCCGAGCGCCATGGCCTGGCCCTGGAGGGCTGCCAGGCGCGGGTGGAGAAGACGATGACCAGCGAAGGGGAGCGGCGCATCGCCGGCCTGGAGGTGTGGATTGAGCTGCCGCCGGGGCTGGAGGACTCGCAGCGCCAGCTGCTGATCCGCGCCGGGGAGGGCTGCCCGGTGAAGCGCAGCCTGGAGGGGGCGGTGCCGATGACGCTGCACTGGAGCTGAAAAAACCTCAGCGGCCGCTCTGCCGCCCTCAGGGAGCCACTGGCACGGGCTTCGCGGGGGTGGTCGATGGCTTGGCCGGAGCCCCCATCGCCGGGGCCGCTTCACCGCGGCCGGCCTGGCGCACATTGGCGCAGAGGGAGGCCACCAGACGGTCTTCACCGCCGAGCAGGGGCGATTCATCGGCGCTGTAGGGCAACCGCCAGCCCTCCCACGGCCCCTCCTCCACCCGCCGGTTGATCTGCAGCGTGTCGCAGTACACCGCCACGGTGCCACGGACCGGCGGCTCCCCGCATTCGCTGGCCGTGGAGCGCACGCCACGGTCATTCAGGCGCCAGGCGCCCCAGTCGTAGCGGCAGGCGCCGTAGCTGCGCAGGCGGGGGGTCTTGAGCTCGCGAATGCGTTCCAGCAGTTCCCGCTCGCGGCTGGTGGTCTCCGGCGAGGCCGGCGCGGTGGCGGGATTCGGGCCCGGCAGGGCGAAGGCCGCCGGCAAAGGCGCCGCCAGAGCAAGAGCCAGCCCCATACCCCAAGGACCCCAGAAGTGCCCCATCACCGCGCCCCCGACGGCAGCCAGCCCGCGCAATTGCGCTCGAACAGGGCAAACACCAGCTCCGGGGCCTGCAGCTCCATCCAGAACGCCTCCGCCTCCAGGCGCTGATCGCGCGGGTCGTACCCCTCGTCCAGCAGCTTGGCGTAGTGGGGGGCGAGGCTGCGAAGCTCCCGCAGGGTGCGGGGAATCTGGGCATCCTGCAACGCCGGACCACCCGTGCAGGCCTGCATCACGTGGGTACCCTCGTGGGCCATCACCTCCCAGACGGCCTCCACATCGGCCATGTCGACGGTGTTGCTGCAAACCACCAGGCGATCGATCCCCTTGCCGTCTCGCTCGTAATAGCCGGCGTGGTTGGGTCGACAGTCATCGCGCACCTGGGTTTCGGTGCCGGTGGCGTTGATCAGCTCCTCCAGCCGCTGAATATCCGCCATCGGATTAGCCAACGCGGGGGGGGCGACCTGCAGCAGGCCGGCGAGGGCCAGCAGCGCCAGGGCGACGGGCGGAGCCAAGCGCCGCGTGCCCAGGACCGCAGACGGGCGGGGCCGACAGCAGCAGGGCACGGAGGCAGGCATCGGCCGCACCCAGGGGGAGGGGGGATGGTTCCAACCTGGCCATGGATCGGAGCAACGTCCACGAACGGGGGTATGGGCCGATCGGGCGGCAGGGCACTGTGGTGGCATCTCTGCCCTACTCCGATGGACGCCCCCTATCTCCTGGCTCTGGCCCTGCTGGAGCAGGGCGGCCGGCGGGCCATGCCCCTGCAGGGGCGCTCCCTGAGCTCCGCACTCGGGCCCGATGGGGATCCCGGGGAGGAGGGGCGCCGCCAGGCCCTCGAGCTGCTGTTAAGGGTCTGGCAGCGCAGTGAGGAGGCTCCGCTGCGGCGGGCGGCGGCAGGGCACAGTCTGCTGCTGGTGGAGGTGCCGATCGAGGCGCTCCAGGAGAGGGTGCCGGCGCTGAAGGCCCGCTGGATCGCCGACGGCGACCTGCCGGCTCTCCTGGCGGGGCTGGGTTCTCTGGGGGGCGGGCTCTGGAGCCTGGCGGTGGAACCGCGCGGCCCCCTGCGCTACGAGCCGCTGCCCACCATCAAGGCTGGGGACTGAACCTCCTGGTGGGCCAGCGCCCGATGCGTCGGCCAGCATCCGACGCGTCGGCCAGCATCCGGCTGAGCAACACCGCCAGACCCTGTGAAGCGCGAGGGTCGCGCAGGGAGTGTCAGGCCAGGGCCTGGCGCAGGGCCAGCAGGCCAAACGCCAGGAACAGCCCCCCGCTCAACCGATACAGCAGTCGCTCACGGATGCGGCCGCCGATCCAGCGACCCGCCCCCACCGCCAAGCCGGTTACCAGGGCATGGCCCAGCAAGGTGCCCGCCAGAAGACCGACCAGGGTGAAGGCCGGGGCCGTGGCCAGGAAGATCGTGGTGAACATCGTGCGGTCGCCCAGCTCCGCCAGGAACACCAACACGAAGGCTTCGCTGATCACTGCCCAGGCGGTGCTGCGGCGCTGGCGGCTCTCCGCCTCATTGATGGCGCTCTGGGCTTCCCGCTCCTCGTCCTCAGCCTCGTCAGCGGCCATGCGCTGGGCATCGAGCAGCAGCTTGACGCCGAACCCCAGAAACAGCACGGCCGCCAGGAGAGGCACCACGCTGGCCGGCAGGAGCTCACGCAATCCGTAGCCCAGCCCCAGCGACAGAACCGTGACCGCCGCCAGGGCAACAAAGGCCCCGAGGAGGACATGGCGCGGTCGATGGCGGGTCGCCAGGATCAGCGCCATGAAAAAGGTCTTGTCACCGAGTTCGGCCAGGGTGATGGCGGTGAGGCTTGAGCCGAAGGCGGCCAGACCCGGATCGGTGGGGAGGGCAATGGACATGGGGCGAATCCTGGGGGGGCCGATCGTCAAAAAGTCGTGAATTCCGGCCCGGCGCTGGCCAGTTCCACCCGCAGCTTGCTCGCCTCAGTATTGCCCGTGGCCGAAGAACAGCGGCAGGGGAGCCAGCCGCAGCAGCTCCCGCAAGGGCGGAATGGCCATCAGCCCCAGCCAGAGCAGAACGCTCAGGGGAACGGCGAGGCGACTGAGGCGGTCGCGACGATCCCCGTTCCAGGCCACCAGCCCACCCCCCGCCAGGAGCAACAGGGCGAAGGCCAGGCTGCGGCGGACGTCCTCCGCCAGGGAGGGCCAGAGCGCCACGGCCAGGGCCGCCAGGCTTAGCAGACCACCCTGGAGCAGCGCCCGCCGCCAGGTTCCGGGGTTCAACAGCGGCGCAGCGGGCGAGCGGGGCGGTTGCCGCATCTGTTCAGGCCGGGCCGGCAGGGCCTCAAACACCACCGTGCAGGCCGGATCAATCACCAGGTGCAGCAGAGCGATATGCACGGGCAACAGGATCAGGGGCTGGTGGGGTTGCAGCAGCGGCAGCAAACTCAGGACCACGATCGGCAGGTGGATCGCCAGGGTGTAGCCGAGGGCCCGCTGCAGATTCGCCTCGATGCGCCGCCCCATGGCCACCGCCTCCACCAGGGCTGCGAAGGAGTCGTGAAGAAGCACCAGATCGGCCGCCTCCCGGGCCACGGCGGTGCCGCGGGCACCCATGGCCACCCCGATATCGGCAGCCCGTAGGGCGGGCGCATCGTTGACACCATCGCCGGTCATCGCCACCACGGCACCGCCAGCCTGCAGCGCCCGCACCAGCCGCAGCTTCTGCTCAGGCCGCACCCGCGCAAATACTGAAGTGACGGCCAGGCGCTGCTCCAGGTCGGCGGCGGAGAGCGCCTCCAGCTCCGGGCCGATGAGCACCGGCCCGCCCCCCAGGCCCGCCTGGGCAGCGATGGCGCTGGCGGTTACCGGACTGTCTCCCGTGATCATCAGCACCCGCAGGCCGGCCGCCCGGGCCCGCGCGATGGCGGCTGGCACCTCCGGCCGCAGCGGATCGGCCAGGCCCACCAGACCCACCGGCGCGAAGGAAAAATCGTGAACGCTGCTGGGGGGCTGCGGTGGCGGCAGCCGCTGGCCGTGCAGAGGAGCCCCCTCCAGGCCGGTGGCCACCGCCAGCACCCGCAGCCCCTCGGCGGCCAGGGCGGTGGCGACGGTGAGCAGCTCGTGGCGGGGCCCATCGGCGAGGTGGCAGAGATCGGCGATCGCCTCCGGCGCCCCCTTGGCCGCCAGGCGCCAGCGGCCGGCGCCATCGCTCCACAACCGCGAGAACACCAGCAGATCGGGGCTCAGGGGGTACTCGTGCGCCAGCGGCCAGTCGGGATGGCGGTGCTCGGCCTCCCCCAACTGCTCAGCAGCGCACCGCTGGATCGCCACCTCCATCGCATCAACGGGATCGGGCCGGCTGGCCAGCTCGCCACAGCGCCCCATCCCGCCAGCGCCAAAGCTGCGCCACCGCCATCCGGTTCTCGGTGAGGGTGCCGGTCTTGTCGACCGCCAGCACGGTGGCACTCCCGAGGCTCTCCACCGCCGCGGGCCAGCGGGCGAGCACGCCGAGACGCGCCAGCCGCAGGGCGCCCAGGGCCAGAAAGAGGGCCAACACCACCGGGATCTCGTTGGGCAGCACCGCCAGGGCCAGGGCGAGGGAGGCCAGCAGCGCCGCGGTGCCATCGCCGCCCCGCAGCACCTGCAGCACGCCCAGGCCCACGCAGAGCGCCACGGCGAGCACGGTGAGCCGGGCGGTGAGGCGCCGGGTGCGTCGCTGCAACCGGGTCGGCGGAGCCGTCACCGTCGCCAGGCTGCGCCCCAGTCGCCCGAGCTCGGTGGCTTCGCCCACGGCCGACACCACCGCCAGGCCCCGGCCAGCGGCCACGAGGGAACCGGCCAGGATCGGCTCGCCGGGCTCCTGGCGCAGCACAGGCAGGGATTCGCCAGTGAGCAGCGATTCATCCAGCCAGAGACCCACCCCCTCCTCCAGCCGCGCATCGGCCGGCACCCGATCGCCCTCCTCCAACCGCAGGCGGTCCCCGGGCACCAGGGCCTCGGGGGGCAGCTCCACCACCTGTCCCCCCCGCCAAACGCGGGCGCGGGGGGCCGAAAGCCGGGCCAGCTCGGCGAGCGCCCGCCGACTGCGCTGCTGCTGCCAGGCATCGAGGGCCGCAATCGCCAGCACAAAGACAAGCAGGATTGCTGCCTCACCCGGCTCGCCGAGCAGCCCATAGAGGAGAGCACAGGCAAGGAGCAGCAGATTGGTGGGCTCCAGCAGCGCCATCGGGCCTCCCTTCGGACCCTTCTCTAGCGAGTCTCTAGCGGTCTTTAGCGGTCTTTAGCGGTCTTTAGCGGGTCTCAAGCAGGCGTACTGGCTCGGCATCTCTGCGAAGTGCATCGATACTTTGGGGCGGCTTCGCAGCACCACGTCGACCATCCGGCTCTGATGCTCACCCTCCCGCCGCACTGGGCCGCCAACTGCCAGCGCGATCCGGCGATGCCGTTGCTCGGACTCCCCGGCCGCTCGCTGGTGTTCCGCGATCCGGTGGAGCTGGCCGAGCGGATGGGGCAGTTGATGCCAGTCCGCAGCTGCGATCCGGTGCGGCGGCCATCCCCCTCGGCCCCATTTCGCTGCCATGGCGGAGCCCTGCAGCTAGGGCCCCTGGAACTCGTGGCGCTCTGGGGAACGGGGCTGCAGGGGGAGGTGGAGGGCTGCGAACGATCCACCTTGGTGGTGCCCTACCGGGGTCGGGGTGACTTCCGAATCGGACGGCGCAGCCTCTCCAATCTCACCGGCCACACCCTGCTGCTGGTGCCGCCCGGCCCCTGGCGCACCTACAACGACGTGCTGGGGGGACTGACGATCCGGGTGGATCCTGGGCACATTCAGGCGGTGTGCCGCACGATGGACGGGCCGGCGCACCGGACGGAACGGTGGTTGGGGATGGCGAGCACGCCGTTGGTGCGCGAGATCGGCAAAGGGGCCAACCCAGCACCGTTCGAGCGGCTCTATCGCCTGCTGGCGTTTCTGGACGGGGTGGTGCGACGCCATGGCGAACCGCCGGAGGCCCTGCGGCTCGATGACCTGCTGCTGCGTCTGATTGTCGAACTGCTCACCCCAGCCCTGCTGCACGAGCCCCGTGACCCCGATCCGCGCCACAGCACCAGCCAGCTGGATTCGCTGCTCGACTGGATGCACGCCCACTGCCACGAATCGATCAGCCTCACGGACCTGGAGCAGCGCTCCCACTACTCGCGCCGCAGCCTTCAGTACGCCTTCCGGGCCCGCTTCGACTGCGGCCCGATGCAGTACCTGCGGCGCCAGCGACTGTGGCTGGCCCGGCGCCGCCTGGAGCAGGCACCGCCCGGCAGCACGGTGAGGGACATCGCCCACACCTGCGGCTACCTGAGCGTCTCGAGCTTCCGGCGTGATTTTCTATCACGCTTCGCCGTTGCTCCCTCCACGGTGCTGGCGCGGCGATCCGGCCGCCGCGGCAACCCTGCCGAGCGACCCGCTAGCCATGCTGGGGGCCACTGTTCACCCCCTCCGATGGCAGCCACGGCCCTCCCCGATCCCGTGC
>CANEWU010000123.1 GCA_947442825.1 Synechococcaceae cyanobacterium | reverse complement strand
TGGCGTCGGTGACGGTGAGGGGGCCGCCGGTGCGGTAGCATGCCGTGCCCGGATCGGCCCCGGCGGACTGGGGCCCCACCGTGAGGCGACCCGCGCGCAACGCCAGCACCGAGCCGCCACCGGCGGCAACCGTGTGGATCGGCAGCATCGCCGCCTGCAGGCGCAGGCCCACGATCTCCGTCTCGCTGGAGCGCTCCCCGCCCAGATCTGCCGCGCCCCCCTCCCGGTGGAAGACATCGGTGGAGGTGCCCCCCATGTCGAAGCCCAGGATCGGCCCCTCGGCGAAGCCCGCCCGCTGGGCCGCCGCCACGGCCCCCACCATCCCCCCAGCCGGGCCGGAGAGGATCGTGTCCTTGGCGAGCAGCAAGTCCGGCGCCCGCAGCCCGCCGGCGGAGGTCATCACCCGCAACCGCGGACCGGCTCCAAGCGCCTGCTGCACCTGGGCCAGGTAGCGACGGAGCACCGGGGCGATCGCCGCCTCCACCACCGTGGTGGTGCCGCGGGGCACCAGGCGGGGCTGGGGGCTCACCTGGTGGGAGAGGAGGGGCGCTGGGACGCCGATCGATTCGAGCCAAGCGCCCACCGCCCGCTCATGGGCGGGATGGCGACTGCTGTGCAACAGGGCAACGGCGACGCTGCCGTACCCGGCGGCGATGCCCTGGCGCAGGCGCTCCGCCAGGGCATCATCGAGCCGCAGGGGCTCCAGTTCGCGCCCCTGGGCATCGAGGCGGCCATCGATTTCCAGCACCCGCAGCTCGGGCAGGGGGGCCGCCTCGATCGCCAGGGCAAAGATGTCGGGCCGGTGCTGGTCGCCGATGCGCAGCAGATCGGCAAAGCCCCGGTTGACGAGCAGGAGCACCGGGGCCGTGGCCCGCTCCAGCAGGGCGTTGGTGGCCACCGTGGTGCCCAGCCTCACCTCGGCGACCAGGCCGGCGGGAATCGGCTCGCCGTCGGCCAGGCCCAGCACCGAGCGCAGGGCCCCCACCGCCGGATCGCCCGTGGCTCCGGGCGTACGGGAGAGCACCTTGCGCACGTGCAGGATGCCGTCCGGGGAGCGACCCACCAGATCGGTGAAGGTGCCACCGCGATCCACCCAGAAACGCCAGCCGGCGGATGGGGGGCGAGGACTCACGGACGGAGCCGCCAGATCAGATCGCCTCGATCGGTTGCTGGAAGACGCGATCGCGCAGCTCCGGATTGAAGGTGATGTAGCGCAGCATCCGTTTCTGCAGGGAGGACTGGTGGGGGTTCACGCCGTCGTGGAACTCGAAGGCATGGGCACCGAGCTCCTCAATGGAGGCGGTGGGACCGCAGCAGAGCTTGAGCAGGCAGGTGACGGAGATGTCACCCGTACAGCCGCGGGGATAGGCGGTGCTGTTGAGACTTCTGGCACTGATGCCATTGAACTGGGCGGCGCAGTAATAGCGCGCGGCAAGCTTCATCAGCACCAGCTGCGATGACCACCAGCTGCTATGATCGAAGCATTCAATGTAGGGGAAAAGCACGCCGTCGAGAACAACATCGCGCCGAAACGCATTGAACAAAGCATCAAAGCCGGTCACGGGCGTACACGGTTGCTCGGGGTCAAAATAGTGCCCAAATCCCTGGTGCCAGGGGGTGGCGACAGCACCAATCTCCGGCTGAACTTCCGCCAGGAAGCTCTGAAAGCGGATTAAGCCTTCGCCGAAGGAGACATCCTCAAACCGCACGTCGTCATCCATCAGCACCACGTAATCAAACTGCTGCAAATCAGGTCGCGTGCGGCGCAACAGCAGGTTGCGGCCACTGGTCCAGGTAGAGCCGGGCACAAAGCTGTAGCGCGAATCCTCCACCCGCTCCCGGAAGGTGAGGCAATGGAAATGGGCGCCAGCCTCGGCGAAGCCCTGCTCCATCTCCTCCGGCAGACGCCGGGCCGATTGGATCAGATAGAGCAGCCGCGGCGGCACCCCGGGTTCCAAGAGTGAGGGCAGCAGGGGTGGCTGGTGGGAGCCCCGTTCATCCCCGAGGCGACGGGCGTAGCGCCGCGCCATCTCCGGGCGGCCCTGGGCCTGGTAGTAGCCATAGAGAAAGCGCCGGGCCAGATGGCGATCGCCGAGGCGGCCACGCAGGCTGCGCAGGGAGGCTGCCCGACCGGCCTCCGGGAACTGCACCATCAGGCTGAAGAAAAGCCGCTCGGCCACCAGATAGAGGTGGGGCAGATGGTCGATCAGATCGGCGCTGGTGATCGGGCGCTGGTGTTGATAACGCCCCTCCTGATCCACCACCCATTCAACGAGCTGGACTCGCTCGAAGTTATAGAAAAACACCAGACACTCCTCCCCGCAGGGCGCGGCGCCGAACGGAGTCCAACCCGCATCGGCTTCCTGGCGGGGCCAGCACAGGGTGCCGTGGCTGGGATCAAAGGGATCCTCAATCGGTACGGAACGACCGTGGATCTCCAGATAGCAATAACCGCTGCTGGAATCGAGCCGTAACACGTACGCCGGTGCTGAGATCAGGGCGATCGTATCGGGTCCGTCCCACCCCCCTGGCTCCACTTCCCCGCTTCCGGGATCGTCCGGGCCGTCAGGACAAGGGCCCGGCCATCAGGGCATGGAAGGCCGTGCCGCGGCCGACGGCTCGGGCGAGCCCCGGGGCTTCGGGAGCAAGCACCTCCCCAGGGCGCAGAGGCTGGAGAGGTAGCGCGACTGCCCATGGAAGCCGAGCGGGGCCTCCAGGCGACAGGGGTAGGGGCCCCAGGTGCTGCCATCCATCGGCGCGAGCATGCGGCTGCACCCCTGCTCCGCCATCCGCCCACAGCTACATCGCAGCAACGCCACCGCATCAACCGGGTCGGTGGCAGCCAGGGCCCAGACCGTGCCGAGGCGCTCTCCCTGCAACGGGGGTGATCCCTACCAGCCGAGAGAAAGAGAAGACGCCGGGGGTGCCGGCACGGCCCATCTCCGGAGCCCGCTCGGCCAGATGCCAGCCGTTGGTCAACAGCACCACCGTGCTGCGGCTCTTGTCAACGCTGGCGATGATCTCGGGCAGGTCGGACCGCAGCAGCGGTTCGCCACCCACCAGATTGAGGATCGACACCCCGAGCTGCTGGGCGTCGCGGATCAGCTGACGCAGCTCGGGGAGGCTGCAATGATCGCAACAGGCATGGCAGCCATCGCTTATGGCCAGGCTCAGCAGGTTGGGTAGATTGCGATTCTGAATGCCGCCGGAAAACGTACAAGCGATGAAGTGGGCCGCCGGCGTGCTGAAGAGCGCCGGTGTGGCGAGGGAGAAAACGGGATAGCCATCGCAGAGATGGATGAACTTGCCGTAGTTGAGCAGAAACCAGCACAGCCGCAAGGCCTGAGCCCACCGCGCCAGCCGCCCTTGCGCCAAACCCTGAGCCAGAGTCTCCACCCACCTCTCTCAGCCTGGAGTCTCACGGTAGAAAGGGCAACTGCGCAGGGTTCGCAGCTGGCGCTTCTCTTGAGGTGGGCGTGCGGCGAAAGGGGTGAAGCTTCAGCGGTAGTTCTCAAACTGCAGCGGCAGCTCCAGATCCTCAGCCTTGAGCAACTGCATGGCGAGCTGCAGGTCATCCTTGCTTTTGCCGGTGATGCGCAGGCTTTCGCCCTGGATCGCCACCGTTACTTTCTTAACGTTGTCGCGCACCTTCTTGCTGAGCTTCTTGGCGAGTTCCTGACTGAGGCCCCGGCGCAGGGTCACCGACTGCTTGATGCGGTTGCCACCCACCGGCTCGGGGGTCTGGAAATCAAAGATTTTGAGGGAGAGGTTGCGCTTTGTGGCCTTCTGACGCAGCACATCCGCCACCGCTTCCAGCGTCATGTCGCTGGCGGTAGTGATGATGAGGGCGGCATCCTCCACCTCGATCTCGGTGCCGGAATCCTTGAGGTCGTAGCGCTGCGCCACCTCCCGCCGCACCTGATCCACGGCGTTCGCCAGTTCCTGCCGATCGAAATCGGAAACAACGTCGAAGGAAAAGCTATCGGCCATAGGGCGGATTGGATGGCAATGACAGACCCCATCAATCCTATGGCCCCGCGGGCACGGGGCGAACGCTATGGGCGAGCACTGGGCTCGACCCCGGATCCAGGTGGCTCATGCGCCAGCGCTATGGATCGGAGGGATGAGGAAGAGTCAGGCCAGTTCAATCGCTTGGCCCAGCAGGTTAATCAGGGTATCGAGCTGCTCTCGATTGGCGGAACCGGGGTTGCGTTGGCATTCGAGGAGGGCCAGAGCGCAGCGATCCTGGCGTCGAGCTCGGCGAGCCGCTCGTCCTCTCTCCTCAGCCGCTCGTTCTCGCTCCTCAGCTGCTCGGTCTCGTTCCTGATCTGCTCGATCTCGATCTTGATCTTCTCGGTGTCGAGCTTGATCTTCTCGGTGTCGAGCTTGATCTTCTCGGTCTCGAGCCTCAGCTGCTTCGCGCGCTGTTCGCTGGCGTAGCTGGCGACTTTCTTCTCGATCGTTGGATGCCAGTTGAGCTTCGCCAGCAGCCGTCGCCAGGGCGGCAAGGAGGCAAGGAATTCCTGCTTGCTGCGGTAGTGGGAGGGAAGCGGCGACTCCAGGGACGTCGACATGGTCGTAGGAGGTGAACAGGGTGATCAAGGCGAGCAGCAGCGCCGCCAGCAGGGTGATCCATCCCTGCCTGTCCAATCGATAAATCATAGAAGTGCTGGCCGGCCCCCGACGGAATGGCACTGACCGACCAGTGCCACCTCCGTGTTTTCACGAAAGGGCCCTGGGCGAACCAGGGCCGGGCCTCCAACAGCCGAACGATCCGTTGATGCACCTGAGCTTCGCTAGCAGGAGCGGCAACAGGGCACCCAGAGGGAGCAGACAACCGAACAACGATGGGCATTCCAGCCGCGGATGCTCAGGCCCACCGGGCCCATCTACAGTTTTTATAGATCAATGTTCCCACTGCATAGCCTGCGGCAAAAGCAGCGGCAGCAGGAGCCACGATGCCCCATACTGCCCCTCCATTCACTTCTTTCATTTCATCCAGGGAAAGCTCATGGCAATCTTGGCCATGGTTGATTTGTTCGTTGACGATGGAAGACGTGTTCATTTGTGCCCGTAGCGAGAGAGTTGGAAGCTGGCTAGCTCCCGTCCCTTGAGGATCATTCACTTGGCAGGCAAAGAAAGTGACATCTGTCCTGCCCAGCCGTGACTTAGCTCACAGGCCCAAGCGATTCTGCACCCTCCAGCCAGCTGGGCCATCCACTGCTGCGCGCCCCGCCGGACTGCTCCCCGCTGCGCCAAAAGGATAACGCACTCGCGAGAAGAAGGTGGTCAACCCGCATTGGCACTCCAAACAATATTGCTCTCCTCTGATCACTTTCTTCTCCCACCTACGGCACTCCGACCGGACGGTACCCCGAGTGGCCCAATCCAGAAGCAGGGCGCCTCTCCAATCGCTCCCGCAGCCCTGTCCCTTCTGCCTCCTAGAACGGGGGCAGCTCCACCCCGCCGCCATGGCCCCCCTCTCCCTGCTGGCCGCCACCTCCCTGCCGGTCATCCCACCCGGCACCGTGGCCCCCTTCGCCTGGTCCCTGGTGCTCAGCGGCGCCGTGGTGATCCTCAGCCTGATCCCCCTGGCCGCCGGCCGCTCCAAGGCTGATTTCACCCCCGCCGACCTGGCGGCGCCGCGGGCGATGTTCGAGAGGTTGCCGGCCTGGGGCAAACGCGCAAACTGGGCCCACCAGAACAGCTTTGAGGCCTTCACCCTCCACGCCCCCGCCTGCCTGCTGGTGTTGCTGGCAGCACCCGAGCTCACCGCCACCGCCGGCATCAGCGCCGCCGCCGCCTGGCTCCATCCCCTGCTACGGCTCGGCTACATCGGCGCCTACGTGGCCAACATTCCTCCCTTGCGCAGCCTCTGCTGGGCCGGCGGCATCCTCTGCACGGGACTTCTCTACAGCGAGGGGCTGCGGGCCCTGCTGCGGGGCTGACCCTTGATCGGCTCAGCCCTTCTCCTGCAGGCCCTTCAAGGCCGCCAGCAACGACGCTGGGCTCTGGGGATCCACCATCAGCACGCTGCCCCCCTGGGCCCGCGCCATCTCCTGGCCCATCGCCATCCAATCCCGCGCCAGCAGCAGTCGCAGGCTTTCGGCCGCCGCAGGATTGGCCTCGATCGCCGCGGCCAGCTCGCCGGCCGCCGCCGCCCGCGCCTGCGCCAACAGCCGCTGCTGCTTCGACTGGGCATCAGCTTCCAGCAAAAGCGCCTCCTGCTTGGCCTTGGCATCAAGCACCAGGGCCTCGGCCCGGCCCCGCGCCGCATTCACCTGCGCCTCCCGCTCCCCCTCCGAGCGCAAAATTGAGGCCCGCTTCTCTCGCTCAGCGGTCATCTGCTGCTCCATCGCCTGCTTCACCCCCTTGGAGGGCTGGATGTCGCGCATCTCCACCCGTGTCACCTTCACGCCCCAGGGATCGGTGGCCTGATCGAGTTCCCGCAGCAGCACCTCATTGACCTCCTGGCGGGTGGTGAAGGTCTGGTCGAGGTCGAGCTTGCCCATCTCCGCCCGGATCTGGGTCAGCACCAGGTTCACCATCGCCGCCTGCAGGTTGTCGACGGCGTAGTAGGCGCGGGGATGCTCAAGCAGCTGCCAATAGACCACCGCATCCACCTCGATCGAAACGTTGTCGCGGGTGATGCACTGCTGCGGCGGGATATCGAGCACCCGCTCCTTGAGCGATTCGTGGCTCACCACCCGCTCCACCCCCGGCAGCACCAGCGACAGGCCGGGCTTGAGCTGGCGGTTGTACTTACCAAGGCGCTCCACCAGCATCGAGCGGCTGCTGCTGGTGACCTTCACGCTGCTCACCCCCACGGCGGCCAGGGTGCCGAGAATGGCCAGGAGAAGGGCTTCCATCGCAGGGGGAACACGTACAGGCAAGCTAGGCCGGGTGGAGCAGGGCGGCAGTGCCTAGCGTGGACCCAGGCTCCGGAGCCCTTGATGATCCCCGCTGCCCTTGCCCAGGCCCCCCCGGCTGCCCTGGCGCCCCGGCCCCTCAGCGCCCTGCCGGCCGATCTCCAGCCCTTGATCCGCGACCTGCAAGCCCGGGGCTTCACCCTGCGCATCGCCCTGCCGCCCGTGCGACAGGCCTACGGTCTCTTCCAGAGCACCTCCCGCACCCTCTGGCTCTCGCCCCTCGCCTTCGAGCTGGGCATCGCCAGGCCCACCTTCCTGCACGAGGCGGTGCACGCGGTGCAGAGCTGCCCCACCGGCACCCTCACCCCGATCGGCTGGCGCTTCTCCC
>CANEWU010000122.1 GCA_947442825.1 Synechococcaceae cyanobacterium | reverse complement strand
CAGGGAGCGCCGGGCGGTGTCGAGCTCGAACAGCAGCTCCCGCCGCTCGGCGTTGCGCACCCGGCTCTCGATCCACCCCACCGCCACCAGCCGCTCACCCCAGGCCACCGGCTCCACGTGGTGCAGCAGGGTGCTCGGGTAGACGAAGGCCTGGCCGGCCGGCAGCCGCCAGCTCTCTTCCCCGCCGGGGGTCTCCACCACCAGGGCGCCACCGCCGTAGGCGTTCGTGTCGCTGAGGAACACGGTGAAGGACAGGTCGGAGCGTCCACCGGCCATGAAGGCGTTGTCCACATGGCGGCCGTACCCATCCCCAGGCCCCATGCGACTGAAGAGCAGCCCATGCAGCCGCAGGGGCAGGGCGGCTGCCTGCAGCAGGGGCTGATCGAGCAGCCGGCGCTCCAGGAAGTCCCGCAGGCGCAGGTGCAGGGGCGAATCCCTCTCCAGCTGCCGGTTGCGCTTCACCTCCCGGGCGTGCCAGCCCGCCGTTTCAGCGCCATCGCGCCAAGGGGTGCCGGGGGCGAGCAGGGCCTGGCGCAATTCGCCGAGTGCGGCGGCATCGAGCAGGGAATCGAGTTCAAACTGCATCGGGGGGCGGGCACAATGGGGACAGACGACCGGAGAGTCCATGGCCCGCTCCACCATTGCCGTTTTTCTGGCCAGCACCACATTGATCGCGGGCCTGGCCGGTTGCGGCGGCGAGGGGGCCGACGAAAAGCGGGATCGCCCTGCCGAGGGGGCCAGCCCGGCGCTCACCGCGCCCGAGGGCGGGGAAGGGGGAGAGGGCGGCGAGGGCTGAGCTTCGCTTAGAGGGACGGGGAGGAGGTGTCCAGGGCCTGACGCAGGATGGCCAGCCGTTGGGCGTTTACCCCCAGATCGGAGTCGCCGAGCCGGGACACCGAGCGCGCCTCCAGCACGCCGCGCCCGGATTCAGCGTGGAGCTCGAGATCGTCGATGAAGCCGAACAAGCGGCTGGTGACCGTGGCGTGCAGGTAATCGGCGCTGGTCTCCACCACGGAAACGCCCTCGAGGGCCAGCACCGCCGGCACCAGGCCCGCCAGGGCAGCGCGGGGGTCGGCCACTGGCCATTCCTCCCGGCTGCAGTGGGCGGGTGTGCCGCAGGCGGCAAGGTGGCCATCCTGAACCCCGAGATCGGTGGGCACCGGCCCGGCCAGATGCAGGAGGGAAGCGCCTGCGGCCAGCGGATGGAGAAGGAGCAGCAAGGCCATGGTGGCTGTGAGGCACAGCCGACGAAACAGGGGGAGACGTTGGGGAAGGGGTGCGTTCATCGGGTGGCGGGGGTTGCGGCGTGTTCGCTCCAGGTGGCGGCCACCAGATCGGGGCGGTCGAGGTGGGGCAGGTGGCCGCAGCCCTCCACCTCCCGCAACCGTTCCCCGAGCAGGGCCTGGGCTGCCCGTTTCTGGGGGGGCCGCAGGATGCGGTCCTGGGCTCCCCACAGGGCGAGGAGCGGCTGGGACGGCAGCGGCTCGCCGCAGCCGGCGAAGCCGCCAGAGCGCGCGAAGCGGCGCAGGGAGTCGGCCCAGCCTGGGGTTTCCAGATGCAGCGAGGCAATTTCAATCTCGGCGGGCCCAATCGATCCCTCGGGGTCGGCGAAGGCACTGCGACACAGACCGCGGCGCACGGCAGGCAGCGAGAGCAGGCGAACGCCAAGGCCATCGAGGAGGGGTGGCAGGGGCCGGGGCCGCCCGTTCAGGCCAGCGGGGGCGAGCAGCAGCAGGCGCTCGATGCGCGTCGGTTGCCTTCGGGCGAGCTCCACCGCCACCGAGCCCCCCATCGAGGCACCGATCAGCCCCACCGGTCCGAGGTTCTGCTCTTCCAGCCGCGCCAGCAGGGCCTGCAGATGGTGCAACACGCCGGAGGGGGCATAGTCGCCATCCGCGGGACGGGGGGTGAAGCCGAAGCCGTAGAGGTCGGGGATCAGCAGCTGGTTATGGAGTGCCAGGTGGGGAACCAGCCTCCGGAATTCCAGGAAGGAGCTGTCGAAGCCGTGGAGCAGCAGCAACGGCGGCCCCTCCCCCACCACCGCCACAGGCCACTCCCCCGCCAACCCCGGCAGGTCCCACCACTGCACGGCGGCGGCCAGGGAGCGGCCAAGGGGATCGAGGAGGCCGGTCGCCGCCCGCGTCACCAGGGCGCGGCCGTCGAGGCTCGTGCGGGTGGAGGGCCCGCTCATGAGGGGCGCAGTTCGGCGGCGGTGCTCACCAGCGCGGCCAGCAGATCGGTGGGGTCGACCCGGAAAGGGAGGTGATGGAGGTCGGAGCCCTCGCGGCAGGCGAAGCGACAGACCACTTCGAGCTCCGAAAGGCTGGTCTCGCCAAGGCCGAGCTGGGCGAGGGTGACCGGCAGGCCGAGGCGCTCAAACAAGGGCAGCAGCTGCCGACGGGCCTGTTCTGCCAATCGGTTGCCGCCGAGTTGCTCTTCCAGCCGCAGCTGAACAAGAATGCCGAACCCCACCTTCTCGCCGTGCAGGTGGCCATGGCTGGCGGCCAGTTGGGTGAGGCCGTTGTGCACCGCGTGGGCCGCCACGGTGCGGCAGCGGGCGCCCCCGAGGCCGCCGATCAGCCCGGCTGTAAGGCCGCAGGCTTCCGCCACCCGCACCCACGCCTCCCCGCCCGGCTCCGCCAGGGCCTTCTCCGCCTCCAGCATCAGCTGATCCCGGAGCACGCGGGCCATCTGCACGGCCTGTTGCACCAGTCCATCGCCGCTGCCGCCGCTGCTCACCGAAGCTTCGTACCACTTGGCCATGGCATCGGCGATGCCGCTGGCCAGGGTGCGGGCCGGCGCCTGCCGCACCAGGCCGTGGTCGAAGACCAGCAGATCGGGGCAGCGGTCCAGCGCCACATCACCGCGGAAGGCGCCCGTTGGGGAATAGAGGTTGGCCAGGGCTGTCCAGCCCGCGCAGGTAGCGGCGCTGGTGGGAACGGTGAGGCAGGGCAGGCCATGGCGGTGGGCGAGGAGCTTGCCGGCGTCCAGCACCTTGCCGCCCCCCACGGCCAGCACGGCATCCGCCCGCACCTCCTGCAGGGTCTGGGCCAGCTCCTGCAGATCCTCCTCGCAGCAGTCGTGACGAAGGGCTGCGGGCTGGGGATCCACCCCGGCGGCCCGCAGGTCGTCCGTCAGGGAGGCCCGTAGCGGGGAGGTGGCCCTGCTGCGTCCCAGCAGCAGGGGCTTGCGGCAGAGGCTGGGCAGGATTGGCAGGGCTTCGCGCCAGGCGTGTTCGCCGCGCAGCACGCAGGCGGGCGAGATGGCGTGCAGCTGGGTGGAGGCAGGCATGGGGCCAGGCTAGAACCTGCCTTTGGGCCTTCGCGGCCGGCCGCCGCGCCTCAAGCCAGACCGCGCCGGGGAGCCCCCCCCCGCCGGGCCAGCCCCATGCCCAGCAGGCCGATCACGGGCATCAGCAGGCCCAGGGGGCCACCGCGACCGGTGCGGAAGAAGGCCTCTTTCCAGGCCGGGCTCTGGCCTGCCCAGGGCCACCAGGGTTCATCGTGGCGGCAGGCGAATTTGCGCAGTTGCTGAAGGCTGAGATCGAGTCCTTCGCAGCGCAGCAGCTGCATCATCTCCGCGACGCTTTGACAAGCACGGAAGGCATCCTGCAACTCTTCGCTGTCGGCCACCGTGACGCCGAAGAAGTACAGGGGATCCGCCATTGTCATCCGTTTTGTTCCGGAGTCCTTCCCAGAAAAGCAGATTCAGCAGGCGAAGAGAGCCGACTGTTGGGGTTTCTTCAGCATGGGTGCCGCATGATTGCCGCTTTCTCGCTATAGCTTTTGGGCAAACCCCCCTGAACCCTTCGCATGATGCGGGTCCATGGTCCATGGTCTTCGAGCGGGCTTGCCGCTTGCGGTTGCCAATCCCCACAAAAAAGCCCGGCAGTGCCGGGCCCTTTCATGGATGGAAGCTGCAAGGAAGGGAGATTCCCTCAGGTCAGGCGCTGGCGCCGGCCAAGGAGGGCAGGGCAGGGGTTACACCCTGCTTGCGGATCACCACTTGCTTGGTGTCGTCGACATCGACGACCGCCGCATCACCTTCGCCGATGCGGCCGGAGAGGAACTCCTCGGCAAGGGAGTCTTCGAGCAGGCGCATCACGGCACGCCGTAGCGGACGGGCACCATAGCTGGGGTTGTATCCCTCCTCCACCAGGCGCTCCTTGAAGGCCTCGGTGACCGAAAGGTCGATGCCCTTTTCGCGCATGCGGCCGAAGACCTCGCGCAGCATGATCTCGGAGATCTGCTTGACCTCATCGCGGCTGAGCTGCCGGAAGACGATGATCTCGTCGAGACGGTTGAGGAACTCGGGCCGGAAGTACTGCTTGAGTTCCTCATTCACCAGCGAGCGAATGCGGTTGTACTGGGTTTCCTCCACATCACCACCACCGAACTCGAATCCGAGGCCGCCGCCGCCCTTCTCAATCACCTTCGAACCGATGTTCGAGGTCATGATGATGAGGGTGTTTTTAAAGTCCACCGTGCGGCCTTTGGAGTCGGTGAGACGGCCGTCTTCAAGCAGCTGCAGGAGCAGGTTGAAGACGTCGGGGTGGGCTTTCTCGATTTCGTCGAAGAGAACGACGGTGTAGGGGCGACGACGCACCGCCTCGGTGAGCTGGCCGCCTTCGTTGAAACCCACGTACCCCGGAGGGGAGCCGATCAACTTGCTGACCGTGTGGCGCTCCATGAATTCCGACATGTCGAGCCGGATCATCGCCTCCTCACTGCCGAAGAAGTAAGCCGCCAGGGCCTTGGTGAGCTCCGTTTTGCCAACGCCGGTGGGGCCGCTGAAGATGAAGCTCGCGATCGGCCTGTTGGGGTTCTTGAGGCCAACACGGGCCCGACGGATGGCCCGGGAGACGGCCTTCACCGCCTCGTCCTGGCCGATGAGGCGCTGATGGAGGGTTTCCTCCATGTTGAGCAACTTCACCGATTCGCTCTCGGTGAGCTTCTGGACCGGAACGCCCGTCCAGGAGGCGACGATCTGGGCAATGTCCTCCTCGGTGACCAAGGGGGTGCGCATGCCGGCGTCGCCAGGGGTTTCGCCGGTTACCTCTGCGGCTGCCGTGACCGGCAGAGCGGATCCGGGGGCCTCCTCGGCTCCTGGCTCCTCATCGCGGCGGGCTTGGAGGATGGAGCGGAGTTGGTCGCGCAGTTCGACTTCGCGGTCGCGCAGTTCGCCGGCCTTGGTGAAGTCTTGCTGCCGTACGGCCTCCTCTTTCTGCTTCTGCACCTCCCGCAGCTGCTTATCCACTTCCTTGGCGGCCGGGGGCAGCTTGGAATTGAGCAGGCGCACCCGGCTGCCGGCCTCATCGATCAGGTCGATCGCCTTGTCGGGAAGGAAGCGGTCGGAGATGTAGCGGTCGCCGAGGGTGGCAGCAGCCACGATGGCTTCGTCGGTGATCTTCAGGCGGTGGTGCTGTTCATAGCGCTCGCGCAGGCCGCGCAGGATCTCGATGGTGTCGATCACCGAGGGCTCACCCACCATCACCGGCTGGAAGCGGCGCTCAAGGGCGGCGTCGCGCTCGATGTGCTTGCGGTATTCATCGAGGGTGGTGGCGCCGATGCACTGCAGCTCGCCGCGGGCCAGGGCCGGCTTGAGGATGTTGGCGGCGTCGATCGCGCCCTCGGCCGCGCCGGCGCCGATGAGGGTGTGCACCTCATCGATCACCAGGATCACGTTTCCGGCGGAGCGGATCTCCTCCATGATCTTCTTGAGGCGCTCCTCGAATTCACCCCGGTACTTGGTGCCGGCCACCAGCAGGCCGATGTCGAGGGTGAGGACGCGCTTGTCCTCCAGGATGTCGGGCACGTCGCCGGTGGTGATTCGCTGGGCGAGGCCCTCGGCGATCGCGGTTTTGCCGACGCCCGGCTCGCCGATCAGCACGGGATTGTTCTTGGTGCGCCGGCCGAGGATCTGGATCACCCGGTCGATCTCATTCTGACGGCCCACCACGGGATCCAGCTTCGACTCGGTAGCCAGCTGGGTGAGGTTGGTGCCGAATTCGTCGAGCGTGGGGGTCTTGGTGGAGCCCTTGCCGCCGCCGCCGGCTGCCACTTCCGCGGTTTCGCCGAGCATGCGGATCACCTGGGTGCGCACCTTGGCGAGGTCGACGCCGAGGTTCTCGAGAACCCGGGCTGCCACGCCCTCCCCCTCACGGATCAGCCCGAGCAGCAGGTGCTCGGTGCCGATGTAGTTGTGACCCAGCTGGCGGGCCTCCTCCAGGGAAAGCTCCAAAACCCGCTTGGCGCGAGGGGTGAAGGGAATCTCCACCGCCACGAAGCCCGAGCCACGACCGATGATCTTCTCCACCTCCACCCGGGCATCCTTGAGGTTGACGCCCATCGACTTCAGGACCTTGGCGGCCACGCCGGTGCCCTCCCCGATCAGACCGAGCAGAATCTGCTCGGTGCCCACGAAGTTGTGACCGAGGCGGCGGGCCTCCTCCTGGGCCAGCATGATCACCTTGATGGCCTTCTCGGTGAAGCGCTCAAACATGGGCTGGACCGACTGCAGGTGGTTCCAAGCTATCAGGAGTGAAGGGTTGGCGCGGGTGCGGTGAGCCCGTGCGCACACTCGGGGGCGAGATCGCTTACAGCGCAGGGGCTTGCGGAAATAGATGCATAGTTTTTGGGTCGGGAATAATGGGTTTGGACGCTAGAAATTATCGGTTTTCCGCACCCGCATCCCGGGTCAGATTTCGCCATTGGATCAGGGCGTCGTCACCGTTGCGGTAGTAACCGTGACGAATGCCGGCTTCGCGGAAGCCCGCGCCCGCATACAACGCCCGCGCCGCCGGGTTGGTGGCGGCGACCTCGAGGGTGGCCCGTTCCGCCCCCAGCTCCCGCGCCCGGCCCAGTAGGCCCGCCAGCGCCCGGCGGCCCAGGCCGCGGCGGCGCCAGGCCGGTGCCACCCCCACCGCGGTGACGTGCAACTCTTCGACCACCAGCCAGCCGGTGGCCAGGGCCAGCAGCTCCTCGCCGTGGAACACCCCCACCCCTGGTCTGCGGGGATCCTCCAGCTCCCGGAGCCAGTGCGTTTCGCTCCAAAGCCCCGCGAAGCAGGCCTGGTCCAGAGCCATGCAGGCGGCCAGATGTTCCGCTCCGAGCGGCGCCTCGCGCAGTTCCTCAGGCACCGACGCCTCCAGCGGCACTGATTAGCATCAGGAATTCCGAGCCCATTCGCGGTTTTCCCATGGTGACGAGCGTCCAGCCTGCCGGCCACGGCCCCGCCACCGGTGGCGACGGCCTCGACCCCGCTGCCCTGGCCGATGCCCAGCCGCTTCCGGGCCGGCCGTTTGAAGCGGACTGCGATT
>CANEWU010000121.1 GCA_947442825.1 Synechococcaceae cyanobacterium | reverse complement strand
CACCTCTCCCTCCCTCACCGGCGCAAAACGCCGGTGCGCCTCCTCCACCAGCGCCCGCACCACCGGCCCCTGCGGTAGCTGGCCCGTAGCTCTCCATTCCGCCATCGCTCAGCCCTCGCCTTTGCCTTCCCACGGGAACGCCGGCAACCGGTGCAACGCCTCCCGCTGCGCCTCCCGCCAGGTATCGATCATCTGATCGAGCCGTGGGTCGTCGGCCATCACCTTCAGCTGGTGCGCAATCCGGCAGCTGCCCGCCTCGATCACCACCAGCTCAAACGGCGGACCCACCGACAGATTCGATCGCTGCGTCAGCACCTCCGAAATCAGGCACAGCCGCGCCGCATCCTCCAGCGACAGGTGCGCATGCCCCACATTATCGAGCGGTGGCTTGCCGTATTTGCCCTCGCCGATCTGCAGGTATGGCGTTTCCGCCGTGGCCTGAATCGCATTGCCCTGCGGATACACCAAAAACAACCCATGCGGTTCGCTGCCGATCTGGCCCGCCAGCAGGAACGACGCCGATCCGCTCGCGCCGCTGCGCTTCAGCTCCGCCTCATTCTCCTGCTGCACCGCCACATTCACCCGCCCCACATAGGCCGCCGCCTCAAACAAATAATCGCAATGGCGCAGGTCCTGCGCCGCTCCCTTCAGCTGCTCTGCCGGCCGCTCCAGATCCCTGCGGATCCAATTCACCACCGCCTGCGTGGTCGCCAGGCTGCCCGCCGCCAGCAGCACAAACAGCCGATCCGGCGCCGGTTGGAATGCATACATCTTGCTGTAGGTGGAGATATAATCCACCCCGGCATTTGTGCGTGAATCGGAAACGAGCACCAGGCCCTTCTCCAGCCAATAGCCGATGCAATAGGTCATCGTTGCGTCTCCAGGGGTTCAGATCGGGAAGGGGTTAGATGGGAAGGGTCAGATCGGATCGGGGTCCTCCACCTGCGGGGGAAACAGGCGGGCCTCCAGCTGCTTGATCGCCACGTAGAACGGCGGCACCACGCCCAGCGAGAGGATCGTGGCCACCAGCAGGCCACCAAAGATCACGGTTCCCAGCGACTGCTGGCTGTTCGCCCCCGCCGTGGTCGCCGCCACCAGCGGCGAGAAGCCAGCCAGCGCCGCAATCGCCGTCATCAAAATCGGCCGCAGCCGCGATTCCGCCGAAGCAATCGCCGCCTGCGCCGCATCCATCCCCGCCGCCATGTGCAACTCCGCCACCTCCACAATCAAAATGCCATTCTTCGCCGCCAGGCCGATCAACGTCACCAGACCCACCTGCGCATAGATATTCAGATCGATCGAGCGCATCGCCAGAAAAGCCAGCGCCCCCAACATCGCCAAGGGCACCGTCATCAAAATGATCACCGGCGTTACGTAGCTTTCGTATTGGGCCGAGAGCACCAGATACACCACCAAAATGCCCAAGCCAAACACCAGCACACTCGCATTGCCGGCCGAAAGCTGCAGCGCCGCCAGGCCGGTGAAGGCATAGCCGATGTTGTTGAAATTCAGCTGGCGGAACAACGCTTGGATCTTATCGAGCGCCTGGCCCGAACTCTTGCCATTCCCCTCCTGCCCCTGGATCAGCACCGTGCGGTACAGGTTGAAGTGGCTGATCACCGGTGGCGCACTGCTCAGCTGCGCACTGGCAAACTCCGACACCTGCACCATCTTGCTATCGCGGCTGCGCACGTAGTACCCCAAAATATCCTGCAGGCTGCTGCGATTCGCGGCCTGGGCCTGCACATAGATATTGCGCACCTGGCCCGCCTCGTAGGTAAGGCCGCTGTAGTTGCCGCCCGCCAGCACGGCGATCGTATTCATCGCCTGCTGGAAATCAATGTTCAGCGCCCCCATAATCGAGCGGTCTACGCTCAACGCATAGGCGGGCGCACTGGGGATGAACTGGGTGTAGATCTGGCTGAAAAAGCCCGAGTTGCGGCCCTCACCCACCAGCTGGTTCGCCAGATCATCCAGCTGGTTGAAGCTATAGGCGCCGTTGCTCTCGTCGTTGAACTGGAAATAGAAGCCCCCCTGGCTCGAAAACCCCGGCACCGCCGGCGGCGGGCCCGCCACCGCCATGCCGCTGCCCAGGGTTGAGAGATCACGGTTCAAGCGCTTGATGATCGCCGGCGCCTTGGCGCTGCTCCCCCCCCGCTCCTCCAGCGGCTTGAAGCCGTAGAAGAACACCCCCTGATCCGGGCTGGCGCCATTGAAGCCATAGCCGCTCACCACCGATGCGGCGATGATCTCCTCCTCCTTCGCCAGCACCGCCGCCACCTCCCGGGCCATCGCCTGCGTCTGGCTCAGGGAGGCGCCGTTCTGCAGCTGGAAGATGCCCAGCCCATAGCCCTGGTCCTCCTCCGGGATGAAGGCCGAAGGCAACGCCTGAAAGGCGATACCAGTGAGCACAATGCCGCCCAACAGCCCCGCCAGGATCCAGCGGCGACGCTGGATCAGGCCCGTTACCAATCGCGCATAGCTGCGCTCCACCCGCGCGAAGAAGGCATTGAAGCGCGCAAAAATCCAGGCCAGATTCGCCCCCGCCAAGCCGCCGGCCACCAGGCCCACCCCATAGGTGAGCGGCCCGAAGGAGGCGGCCGAAAACCGCCCGAACGCCGCCCCCAGCACCAGGCCGCCCACCAATCCCACCAACCGCCCCGGCGGTTGCGCCTTCTCACTGCGCAGGATCAACGCCGACAACATCGGTGAGAAGGTGAGGGCATTGAAGGCGGAAATGGCAATCGAAAAAGCAATCGTGAGCGCAAACTGGCGGTAGATGATGCCGATACTGCCCGGGTAAAAGGCCACCGGCACAAACACCGCCATCAGCACCAGTGCCGTGGCGATCAAGGCACCGATCAGCTCGCCCATGCACTCCAGGGCCGCCCTGCGCGGCCGCATGCCCGCCTCGATGTTCTTCGCCACCGCCTCGATCACCACAATCGCGTCGTCTACCACCAGGCCCGTGGCCAGCACCAGGCCGAGCAGCGTGAGCTGGTTGATCGAAAAGCCAAACACCTTGATGAAGGCAAAGGTGCCCACCAGCGAGATCGGGATCGCCAGGCTCGGCACCACCGTGGCCCGCCAATCCTGCAGAAACAAAAACAGAATCACCAGCACCAGCACAATCGCCAGCCCCAGCGCATCCACCACACCCTCCACCGCCGACTGGATGAATTCACCGATGTTATAAATCTCCTTCACCGTCACCCCCGGCGGCACCCCCGCCTTAAAAGCCGCCATCACCTCCACCACGTTGTTCGACACATTCAGGGCGTTGCTCTCCGGCGTCTGGAAGATCGCCAGCGTGATCGCCGGGTAGCCCTCCTTGCTGATCGCCGTTTGGGCGAAGGTGTTGAAGCCGTAGGTGGCGCGGCCCACATCGCTGAGTTTCAGTAAACTGCCCTGCGAGGTGCGGCCCACAATCAAGTTGTTGAGATCATCTACCGAAATCAGATTGCCGTTGTTTTGCACCAGAATCGGATAGGCAAACAGCTGGTTGCCGCCCGCCGGTGGGCCGCCCACGATGCCGCCCACCGCCACACTGTTCTGGCTCTTCACCGCATCCACCACCTGGTCGGCGGTGATGTTGTTGGTGCGCAGCAGATTGGGATCCACAAACAGCCAGAAGGCCGGGTTGCTACCCCCCAGCAGGTTGACATTGGCCACCCCCGGCACCCGCCCGAGCTGGTAATACAAATTCTCGTAGATCAGGCCATTGAGAAACGCTGAATCAAACTGACCCTGGCTCGAGGACACCTGATACGCCATCAGAATCGACGGTGTGCTCTGCTCCACCGAGATGCCGGTGGCCTGCACCTGCTGCGGCAGCTGCGGCATCGCCAGTGATACGCGGTTTTGTACGTTCACCTGGTCGATATTGATGTCGCTGCCCTGCTCGAAGTACACCGAGATCACACTGTTGCCGGTGTTGTTGCTCGTAGAAGAGATATAATTCGCACCCGGCACACCATTGATCTGCTGCTCCAGCGGATTGGTCACCGCCTGCTCGGTCACCACCGAGTTGGCGCCGCCGTAGCTGGAGGTCACCTGGATCAGGGGTGGGGCGATATTCGGTAGGTTTTCGATCGACAGGCTGGGGATGGCAATCAGCCCCACCAGCACGATCAAGATGCTGCAAACGGTGGTCAGAACCGGCCGCTTGATGAAATTATCGGAGAGCGACATGGCGGCCTCAGTTCGCGGGGGCTGAAGCGGGGGCTGAAGCTGGGGCGGCGACTGGGGCGCCAGCGGAGCCCGTGGCTTCCGCCAGCCGCACCGGCATGCCACTGCGCAGCAGCGCCGTGTTGCTCACCACCACCCGGTCCCCCTGGCGCAGGCCGGCGAGCACCGGAAACGAGCTGCCCTGCATCGGGCCCAGCTGCACCGGGATCTGCACCACGATCGGCGTGGTCCCGGGCATGGCGCCGAGGCTCTTCTTCTGCGCCGCCGTCAGCTGGTCGGATTGCTGCAGCTTGGGCAGCATCACCCCCAGCGGCTGCACCTGGAACACAAACGGCTGCGACGCCTTCATCAGCACCGCCGAGGCCGGGATCGCCAGCTGGGCGGAGATGCCCGTGATGATGCGGTTGCGCACCATCTCGCCAGTTCGCAGTCGGCCGCTGAGATTGGGAAACTCCGCCTTCACCAGCACCGTATTCGGTGAGGAGGTATCGCCCGTTTCCTTATTGAAATAGGGCGAGATGTACACCACCCGGCCCACACCTCGCACCGGTGGTGTGGTTTGGTTCATCACCTGCACCGGCAGGCCCAGCCGCACCTGGTTGGCCTGCGTCGCCGGCACATCCATCAGGGTCCAGAGCACGCTGTTGTCCACAATCCCCGTGATCGCCTGGCCCTGGCGCACGTAATCGCCCAGCTTCACCGTATCGAGGTTGCCCACCACCCCATCGATCGGCGCCGTGACAAACTTATAACCCAGCTTGGCGGCGTTGGCGCGCATCTGATCGCGGCTCTGGATCGCCTGCGTTACATAAAAATCGCGGTCTTTGGTGGAAACCGCACCCTGCTCATTCAAGAAGATATAACGCTCGGCATTCACCCGATCCTTGATCGCCTCCGCCCGGCTGGCATCGAGGGACGCCGATTCCTGCACATTGTCGAGCACCAGAATCGGCTGGCCCGCCCGCACCCGCTGGCCCTGCTGGGCCAGGATCCGCACCACCCGGCCGTCGGCCTCCGGTCGCATCACCACGTTGGTGGTCGATTCGATCGTGCTGACCACCTCGATGCCCGGGGTGAAGGGCGCCACCCCCACCGTGATGGCATTCACCACCGGTGGCTGCGGTGCCGCGGCCTGGGGCTTGCTGCAGCCCACCACCAGCAGCGGCAGGGCCAACCCCCCAAGGGCCAATCGGAGCAGGGGAACGACAGTCCGGGGCAAGGGGGTGCGGCGCTTCAGCCGCAACGTACCGGAAACAACCGGCTATGCACCAAGGGAAGGGCCCAGTCGCCATCTCATCCCCGCCGCGGACCCCGCCGTTGCCTGCCTCGCCGGTACTCCGGATCGGGGCAGCGGCTCTGCAACTGCCGCACCGCCTCCACCGCCATGCCCGCGATCAGACCCGACACCCCCAGCAGCACCGTGCCCCAGAACAGGCTGTAGTCGCTGGGGCGGACCGGCGTGGTGGTGATCAGCGCCCGCAGGACCATCGCCACCGCCAGGCCGCCCAGCGCCGCCACCAGGCCGGCGACCACCACCTGACGGCCGCACAGCGGTCCAGGCGGCGCCTTCATGGCTGCGGCGCGCCGGGGGCCAGCTCCGGCTCCGGTGCGGGCGGCGGTCCCCCCACCAGCCGCTTCATCACCACGAAAAACACCGGCACCACAAACAGGCTCAGCACCGTGGCCACCGCCAGGCCGCCAAACACCACCGTGCCCAGCGACGCCTGCCCCCGCGCCCCAGCCCCGCTCGCCAACACCAGCGGCAGGAAGCCAAACAACGACGAGATGGCGGTCATCAGGATCGGCCGGAAACGCGAGCGCGCCGCCTCCGCCGCCGCCTCCAGGGCGCTGGCCCCCTCCTCCATGCGCTGGTTGGCCATATCCACAATCAAAATGCCGTTCTTCGCCGCCAGGCCGATCAACATCACCAATCCCACCTGGGCAAAGATGTTGAGCACCTCGCCCCGCGCCGCCAGAAACAGCAGCGCCCCGAGCATGGCCGTGGGCACGGTCATCAGAATGATCAGTGGATCGCTATAGCTCTCGTACTGCGCCGCCAGCACCAGATAGGCCGCCAACACCCCCAGGGCAAACACCAGGATCGCCAGGGCGCCGGCCCGCAGCTCCTCCCGCGAGATGCCCGTCCAGTCCACGCCGATCCCCTGAATCGAGAGGTCGTCAAACAGGCGGCGGATGTCGGCGATCGCCTGGCCCGAGCTGCGCCCCGCCGCCGGGCCGCCCTCCACCAGGATCGAGCGGAACAGGTTGAAGCGGGGGATCACCGCCGGGCCGGTGACCGGCTCGATGCGGATGAATTCCGCCAACGCCACCGGCTCGCCCGCCGCATTCTTGGTGTACAGCGTGCGCAGCTGGTCGGGGGTGGCCCGGTAGGCCCCATCCGCCTGCACGAACACCCTGCGCACCCGGCCCGCCTCAAAGGTGTCGTTCACATAGAACGAGCCGATGTTGAAGCTGAACGCCTGCATCGCGCTCTGGAAATCCACCCCCAGCGAGGCCATGCGATCCCGATCCACCAGGATCTGCAGCTGCGGCGCCTCCGGCGAGAACTGGGTGAACACCCGGTCAAACAGGCCACTGCTCTGGCCGCTCGCCACCAGCTGCTGCGCCCCCTCGAAGAACTGCCTCTCGGAGAGGGCGCCGCCGCTGCGGTTGAGCAGCTGGAACTCAAAACCACCGCTGTTGCCGTAGCCCGGAATCGCCGGCGGTTCGATCACCAGGATCCGCGCCTCCTCGATGCTGGCCAGCTTGCGGTTCAGCCGCGCCACGATCGCCGCCATCGATTGATCGGCGGCGCTGCGCTCACTCCAGTTGCTGGTGCCGAAGAAGAACAGTCCGCGGTTGGGGGCGTTGCCCGCCAGGCTCGCGCCCCCGAACACCGCCGCCGACTGGATGCTCGGCTCCTCCCGCAGGACCGCCGCCACCCGCTGGTTGACCCGTTGCAGGTTCTCCAGGGAGCTGCCCTCCGGCGCCTGCACGATGCCGATCGCGTAGCCCTGGTCTTCCACCGGCACGAAGCCGGAGGGGATGGTGTTGAACGCCACGGCCGTCAGGGCGATGCCCGCCAGCAGCGCCCCCATGATCAGGCGCCGGCGGCAGAGCACCCACGCCAGGCTGCGGTGGTACGCCGCCTCCACCCGCGCATAGCCCCGGTTG
>CANEWU010000120.1 GCA_947442825.1 Synechococcaceae cyanobacterium | reverse complement strand
CCCTCCCTCTCCCAGCGCAGAACCGGCAATGACCCAGTGGTAGCAATGGCAAGGCGGCACCGATGCGGTCGCCAACAGCTTCTGCGTGATCGGCGTCGGCCGCTTCGGCGGCGCCGTCTGCCGGGAGCTGGTGCGGGCCGGCCAGGAGGTGCTCGCCATCGACCTCAACCAGCGGGCGATCGAGGAGCTGCGCCAGCAGGAGCCCTCGATCGAATACCGCATCCTCGATTGCACCGACGAGGAGGCGCTGCGGGCCGCCGGCGCCCTGGATGTGGGCACGGTGGTGGTGGCGATCAGCGAGCCGATCGAGGCCAGCATCACCGCCACCTTGATCGTCAAGGATGCCAGCGGCAGCCGGGTCAAGCAGGTGATCTCCCGCGCCACCAGCGATCTGCACGAGAAAATGCTGCTGCGGGTCGGCGCCGACCGCGTCGTGTTCCCCTCCAAAATGCAGGGCTTCCGCCTCGGCCAGGAGCTGGTGCGCCCCAACCTGCTGGAGCGGCTCCGCCTCGACGACAGCAACAGCATCGAGGAGATCAAGGTGCCCCCGTCCTTCGTCGGCCGCTCCCTGCGCGATCTCAACCTGCGCAAGAACCACAACGTCAATGTGCTGGCGGCGGGTCCGGCCAATCGGCTGATGGTCAACCCCCCGGCCACCCACGTGCTGGGCGCCGACGATCTGCTGGTGGTGATCGGCAACAGTGCGTCGCTCGAGCGCCTCCCCACCGCATGAGCGCAAGGCGATCCGGCCGCGCGGGGTCACCATGAACGTGCTCGGCCTGATGAGCGGCACGAGTGCCGATGGCATTGATGCGGTGCTTGCGGAGTTCTCCGGTCGGCCGCACCGCCCCCGCTGGCGGATCCTGGCCCACCACGCCCACCCCTACCCCGCCCTGCTGCGGGAGCGGCTGGTGGAAGTGGGCCAGGGCCATCCCCGCCGCGCCGCGGAGCTGGTCGATCTGGCGGAGGCCGTCACCGAAGCCCAGGCGGCCGCCGCCCGCGCCTGCGACCCCCACAGCATCGCCAGCCTGGTGGGCTGCCATGGCCAGACGGTCTGGCATCGGCCGCCGCTGGGGGGCCGCCGAGGCGCCAGCTGGCAGATGCTGCAGGGGCCGCTGCTGGCCCGTTTGCTGGAGCGGCCCGTGGTCTACGACTTCCGCAGCGCCGACCTGGCCCTGGGCGGCCAGGGGGCGCCGCTGGTTCCCCCCACCGACGAAGCCCTGATCGGCCGCACCGGCGGCTGGCGGGCCGTGCTCAACCTGGGGGGGATCGCCAACCTCACCCTGCTGCCCCCCCGCAGCGGGCCCGATCGGTCCAAGCCGCTGCTCGGCTGGGATTGCGGCCCGGCCAACACCCTGATCGACCTGGCGGTGGCCCGCTTCAGCCAGGGCCAGCTCTCCTGCGATGAGGGCGGCGCCTGGGCCGCCCGCGGCCAGGTGCAGCACGACTGCCTGGAGCGGTGGCTGCAGGAGCCCTATTTCCAGCAGAGCCCCCCCAAATCCACCGGCCGGGAACTCTTCGGTGCCGCGGATCTGGAGAGGCGGTTGGAGGAGCTGCCCGCCGACCCCGCCGATGCCCTGGCCACCCTCACCGCCCTGAGCGCCGCGGTGGTGGCGCAAGACCTGGCCCGCGGACCGCGACCCTTGGAGCTCCTGGTGGCTGGCGGCGGCGCGAAGAACCCCGTTCTGATGGAGCAGCTCCGCCAGCGCTGCCCCGGCATCGCCGTGCAACCCCTGCGGGAGCTGGGCATCGATGACGCCGTACGCGAAGCGCTGGCCTTCGCGCTGCTGGCGTGGTGGCACCGCCGCGGCCATCCCGGCTCCCTGCCATCGGTCACCGGGGCCCGCCGCGCCACGGTGCTGGGGGTCTGCGCCGAACCGCCCTGAAGCGATTGCCCTGGCTGGCCCCCCTTAGCCGATCGGCCGACGCAATCGCAAGCGCCGGGGGGCGCCCCGCAGCCGCCGCGGGGCCGCCTGTTGCTGGCGCTCCAGGGCGGCACGGAAGCGATCGGTGCGCAAGCCCCCCACGCCGGCTGCCCCCGCCGCCTCGGGGCCGACCTGGTCGAAGCGCTGCCGCTCGAGGCGCTCCACCCCCTGCTGGATGAGCACCCGGGCCATGTTGCTGACGGTGCGCGACTCGGCCTCCGCCAGCAGGGCCAGCCGGTCGCAGAGGTCCTCCGGCAGGACCACCTGGATGCGGGGCGACTTGGGGCGTCCGCTCGATGAGGTCTGGCGGGTGGGCACGGGGAGGGAGGGGATCCGCCGAGATATCCCGGGGTATCCCGGGATAGGCGCGGGTAAGCGCGGATGCTGTTGGGTACCGAACAGTGTACAGAGGTCCACATGGGTAGTATCCATTTCTAGGATGAGGGTCCTCCCCTTCCCCTCCCGGGAGGCAACCCCTGGCCCGACCCGGGCCTTCCCGCCTCCTCACCCACCCCGCAGCCCCGGCCGCACCCCACCCATGGCCCGAACCACGCCCCGCGTCCGTACCGCCGCACCCGGCACCCCCTCCAGCGCCCGCCCCAGCAAGCGCCGCCGCACCGCCGAGCGCAGCGACGTGCTGGTCTCCGCGGTGATCAGCACCTACCTGCTCACCCATCTCCACCACGTCTTGCAGCGGGCCGAATTCGGCGCCCAGCAGGAGGGCCATGCCGCCCTGGCCGCCAACTACGCCCAGCTGCGCAAGGTGCTCTGCCTTGACGCCCGCAGCATGGAGGACGCCCTCGCCAGCGGCACAGAGGACGACAGCCAGCCGCGGGCCGCCTGACGGCCCCGAGCGGGCTTCTACGACAAATCGGAACCGCTGCGGCCGCACCCGTGGCGCGGGATCGCCTCCGCCCATAGCGTCGGAACAGATCCCCCTGCGCCCATGACCAGCACCCCGGGCGGCGGCCACGCCGCCGATCTCTACGCCCGCATCAGCGCCGACAGCGACCTCACCCAGTCCCTGTTCAGGCAGGCGTTGCAGGATCCCAAGGGCGCCCTCGCCCGCATCGTTGAGCTGGGCGACTCACTCGGCCTGCCGGTGACTGTCGACGAGGTGCGCCACCACCTGGCCAGCCTCGACGACGGAGCCACCAAGCAGTGGGTGGTCAAGGCCCGCGGCGGTCTTTAGGGCCGCCCCTCCCTCCAGCGCCCCCGAGGACTGGGAGTCCGGCCGTGGGGGCCGGCGCCGGTCGCCGCCGCCAGCCCAGCTGAAGAACAGCCAGTAGCTGACGATCGCCAGCCCCGCCGCCACCACCAGGGCGGCCACCTGCTCGAGTCGTTTGATCACGGGAGGCTTCGATTGCGGGGCATGGCGCGTCGCCCTTTCCATAGTGTGCCCCGCGTCCCCGCCGGCGGGGACGTCACCAGGCGATCGGGCCGCGGCGGGAGATGATGCGCACACTCCCCGTACCTGTCTCCCTCCGTGCTGCGCCTGGACCGCATCGGCAAGATCTATCCCACCGGCGAAGTGCTGCGTGACGTCAGCTGGGAGATCCGCCCCGGCGACCGCATCGGCCTGGTGGGGGTGAACGGCGCCGGCAAGTCCACCCAGCTGCGCATCCTCGCCGGCCAGGAGGAGCCCAGCAGCGGCCAGGTCGTGCGCCAGGGGGATCCGCGCATCGTCTATCTGCAGCAGGAATTTGACGTCGACCCCCAGCGCAGCGTGCGTGAGGAGCTGTTCCAGGCCTTCGGCGAGGCCGCCGAGGTGCTCAACCGCCAGCGGCAGGTGGAGCGGGAGATGGGGGGGGAACGGGCCGCCAGCGATGCGGACCACCTCGACGCCCTGATCCGCGAACTGGGGGATCTGCAGAACCGTTTCGAAGCCCTGCACGGTTACGAACTCGACGCCCGCATCGACCGCCTTCTGCCCACGATCGGCTTCGCCCCTGAGCAGGCCGACCTGCCGGTGGGCGACCACTCCGGGGGCTGGCAGATGCGGATCGCCCTGGGCAAGATCCTGCTGCAGGAGCCGGATCTGCTGCTGCTCGACGAGCCCACGAACCACCTCGACGTCGAAACCATCCAGTGGCTGGAGGACTACCTCCGGGGCCAGAGCGTGCCATTGGTGGTCATCAGCCATGACCGGGCCTTCCTCGATCGGGTCTGCAATCAGATCGTCGAAACCGAACGGGGGATCTCGCGCAGCTATCTGGGCAACTACAGCCAGCATCTCGAGCAGAAACGGCTGGAGCAGGAGGCCGGCCTGGCGGCCTTCGAGCGGCAGCAGAAGGAGCTGGCCAGCCAGCAGGCCTACATCGACCGATTCCGCGCCAGCGCCACCCGCAGCACCCAGGCCAAGAGCCGCGAGAAGCTGCTGGAGAAGGTGGAGCGGATCGACGCGCCGCTGGAGAGCCTGGCGGGCCCGCGCTTCCGCTTCCCGCCGGCCCCCCGCTGCGGCCGCCAGGTGGCCATGATCGAAGACATCTCCCACAGCTACGGCGAGCGGATCCTCTTTCTGGGGGCCTCCCTGGAGGTGGAACGCGGCGACCGCATCGCCTTCGTGGGCCCCAACGGAGCCGGCAAGTCCACGTTGTTGCGGCTGGTGATGGGGCTGGAGACGCCCCAGGAGGGACAGGCCACGCTGGGGGCCCACAACGTGGTGGCGGGCTACTTCGAGCAGAACCAGGCCGAAGCGCTCAACCTGGAGAAAACGGTGATCGACACCCTGTTCGAGGCGGTGCCCGACTGGAGCCAGAGCCAGGTGCGCTCGCTGCTGGGCAGCCTCGGCTTCAGCAACGACGCCGTGTTCAAACAGGTCGGCCAGCTGAGCGGTGGCGAGAAGGCGCGGCTGGCGCTGGCCCTTCTGCTCGTCTCCCCCTGCAACCTGCTGGTGCTCGATGAACCCACCAACCACCTGGATATCCCCGCCAAGGAGATGCTCGAGGATGCCCTACGGGCCTTCGAGGGTGCGGCCCTGATCGTCTCCCACGACCGGTACTTCATCGGCCAGGTGGCCAACCGCATCGTTGAACTGCGCGATGGCGAACTGGTGCTCTATCGCGGCGATTACGCCTATTACCAGGAGAAAAAGCGGGAGGAGGCGGAGGCGGCCCGGGAGGAGGCAGAGGATCGGGCCGCCGAGGCGCGCCGTCGGGAAAACCGCCTGCGCCAGCAACAAAAGCAGCAGCAGCGCCAGGACCGGCGCCAGGCAGCCCGACTGGAGAGCCACGACGAGACACCACCCTTACACAACTACACAGATCCGTAGGCAAGAGGGCTTATTCCAGTGGTGCATCTGGGTCTGTGTTCATAGGCTGACAACACGTATCAGGACCGACCCGATGAGCGCTCCCCTCGCCCCCTTTGACCGCACCCCCGCCGCGGATGGCTTCCTGCCGCCGGCCCTTGGACTGCACGCCATCTCCCTCGATGGCGGCAACGACCAGACCGGCCCTTCGTCTGATCCGGTGGAGGCCTATTTCGAGTGCATCACCACCTGCTCGCTGGAGGACGGTGACTGCGTCACCCAGTGCGTGGAAATCCTGCGGGAGAACGGCTGAAACCAGCGCCGCATGCGCCCGCAGAGGCCCTCCATGACCGGGAACGCTGACCGATTTTGCTGACGAAGCCGCTAGCCCTGTTGCAACGGATACGTGAGCAGCTGAAACAGTTTGTAGCTTTGGGGCGGCCCACCCGTCCCATCGCACCGGTCCCCATGTCGGAACCTCTTGCCCTGAGTCTCGGCCAGCAGTTCGAGCTGGAGCGCATGAGCCGGGCTATCGATGCCACCCTGGATCCGCTCGCCCTGCAGGGCCTGGCCAAGCAGCTTCTGCAGGCGTGGCACAGCCAGAAAGCGGCCACCCAGTGGGTCATGCGTCAGCAACTGGGCAGCTCCCAGGCCTTCAACGGCGGCACCAAGCTCGACCCCTCTCTGCTCGACTCCCTGCGCCCGGGTCCTGGCCACCAGACCCCCGGCGGCCAGTCCCCCGACGTTCTTTGAACCGGGGCCACCCCTGGTGCGCCTCAGCGCGGCCTCGCCATCTCCTGGGGTACCACAGGCACCACCAGCAACGCGGATCCACGGCGCACCGAGAGCTCCAGGGTGCGTCCCACCCCGGTGGCTTCCACAGCGGCTACCAGCTGGGCGGGTGATTGCAACGGCCGTCGCGCCGCCGCCTCAATCACATCTCCCACCTTCAGACCAGCCGCTGCCGCGGGCCCACCCGGCTGCACTGCCATCAAGCGCACCCCATTGCTGGCCTGATCGAGTGCCACTCCAATGAAGGGGTGGCTCGCACGGCCGGTGCTCACCAGTTGGCCTGCGATCGTGCGAGCCCGATTGATCGGAATGGCAAAACCGAGCCCTGCCCCAGGGCCCGAGCGCACCAAAGTGTTGATGCCCACCACCTCACCGGCGGCATTGAGCAAGGGCCCGCCCGAATTGCCGGGGTTGATGGCGGCATCCGTCTGGATGAGATCGAGTCGCTTGTCGGTGATACCGAGCTTGCTGGCGTTGCGATTGAGGCTGCTGACGATGCCCAGGGTCACCGTCTGGTCGAGGCCGAAGGGGTTGCCCACGGCGATGGCCCAGTCCCCCACCTGGAGAGCGTCGGAATTGCCGAGGGTGGCCACCGGCCAGGGCCCGCCCCCCTCGAGACGCACCACCGCCAGGTCCGTGAGGCTGTCGAGCCCCACCACGGTTCCCGACACCCGCCGCCCGTTCTGCAGCCCCACCGTCACCCGGTCGCTGCGCTCCACCACATGGGCATTGGTGAGGATCAGCCCGTTGCTCTGGTAGAGGAAGCCACTGCCCTGGCCCCGCTCCGTGCGCTGGGAAGGCTGGCGCAATTGGGGCAGCCCGAAGAACTGGCGGAAGAAGGGATCGGAGAGGAGACCGCTGGGGCCACCGCCGCTCACCGCCACGGTCCGCTCGGTGTCGATGGTCACCACCGCCGGCGCCGCCCGCCGCACGGCCTCCGCCACAAACGATTGCCGGCCGAGCACCGCGCCGGCCGCAGGGGCAGCGCCGCTGGACGCAGGGGAAAGGAACGGGCCAGCGGTCAGAAATGCGGCCGCAGCCAGGCCGGCGGAACCGGCGGAGAGGACGCGGTGGGGTCGCATCGCAGGCGGAAAAGGAGAAGGAGCGAACGCTAGACACCGCCATCGGACCGGGGAAGGGAGGGCAAACCGTCCGCCACTCAGGCGAAGCAAGCGCATCACGCCTAGAGTCCGTAAAGATTCATTTCACGCCATGGACACCAGTCGCCTGCTGCTTGCCTTCCTCGCTTTCGGGGCCGCCTGCACCACCCTTTGGGCCTGGATGATCTCCTCCGCCGGCACCCAATCGACGCCGCACGAGTGATGATGGACGGGCATCCGGGCGCCACCCTGCCGACCGGCTGTTCCCGCGAGCCATGCCGCAGAGCCTCCCCTTCCTCACGGATCTCTTCCCCGTTCTCTACGGCATTTGCTTTTTGGTGCTCCTCT
>CANEWU010000119.1 GCA_947442825.1 Synechococcaceae cyanobacterium | reverse complement strand
GGCTGCCGCTCCATCTGGAAACAAGCGGCGTCGATCCCCTCAGCGGCCGCTTCGCCTGGATCACCCTCTCCCCGAAGCCGCACCAGCCGCCCCGCCCCGAGCTGCTGGCGGCGTGCCACGAGCTCAAGGTAGTGGTGCACGGTCCCGACGATCTGGCCTTCGCCGAGGCGATGGCGGCATCGACCAGCGGTGCGCCGGCCCTGCTGCTCCAGCCCGGCTGGGATAGCGCCGAGGGTCAGCGGCTGGCGATCGAGTTCGTGCGCGCTCACCCCGCCTGGCGCCTCAGCCTGCAGAGCCATAAATGGCTGGGGGTGCGCTGAAAGCAGGGGCCGGGCCCGGCAGGCGGGCCCATCAACCCTGCTGGTCACCCGGCATGGACTGGGCGGGATGCACCACGCGCTGCGGATAGGGGAACTCGATACCTTGCTCGTGGAAGGTATGCCAAACAGCTCGCCGCACCTCGCCAGCGATGCTGCCGTTATCCATCGGCGCATCAATCCAATAGAGCACCATGTAATCGATGGAGGATTCGGCGTAGCTGCAGATGCGAGCAACCGGCGGCGGAGTCTTCAAGGCCCTGGGAACCCTGGCCACGGACTCCAGGATTAACTGCACCACCAGCTCGGGCTCATGGCGGTAGTGAGCCGAGAAGATCACAGTACTGCGCCGCAGGGAGTCGGACCCGGAGTAGGTGATGGTGGTGGCGGTGAAGAAGTTCTGGTTCGGCACCAGCAGCTCGGCATTATCGCTATCACGCCAAAGGGTGGCCGCGCGCAGGCCCAGGCTGCGCACTTCGCAGGGATCCCCCTCATACACAAGAATGTCGCCGGGGCGTACCGATCGCTCGAAAAGGAGCCAGATACCACTGATGAAGTTGGAGAACACCTCCTTGACGCCGAAACCAAGGCCCACCGAAAGACCGCCGGCAATGGCAGCAACGGCGGTGGAATTGAGCCCGATCTGGTTGGCAAGCCAGAGCAGGCCAATGCCGATCAGGCCATAGCGCAGCAGTAGCTCGAACGCTTTGCGGTTGCCGGGCTCCATCCCTGCCAGCCGCGCCAGCGCTTCGCCAGCAAGAAACACCGGCAGCTCGGAGAGCACCACCAGGAAGTAGGGAAACAGCACCAACATCACAAGGCTGCCCACGGTGAAGGTCTGCCCAAACATCTGGAGCAGGGGGATGGCACTGACCATCTGGAAGCCTTCGATCGAATCCACGAAGGCCACCAGGGCCAGCACCAGGAAAAAGGGCACCACCGCGCGGTGCCAGTAGCCCTCCACCTCCTGCGCCGGTTGGATTCGCCGCAACAGCAGCCGCAGCGCCGTGAGCCCGGCCCAGATCAGCAAGAGATTCACGGCCAGAGCCACCAATCCCTCCGGCTGGCCATAGCTGGACAACAGCACCGCGAACAGCTGAAACAGCACGATCGGCACGGCCAGCAACGCCAGGCGTTTCCAGCTGGAGCGTGGCAATCGCAGCCGCAGCCGCGAAGACCGGTACAGCAACATCACCGCCGCCAACACCACCAGCTGGATCAGCACCGAGCCGCGGGTGAAGACCCCGAACCAGCCGCTGAGCAAATAAAGGAAGTTGTTCATGGATCGCTCAGGCTTACGGAGTAGGCGCGGGGCGCGCAGGAGCCGGAACCGGCGGAGCACCGGATTGTGGCCTGCGGTTCCGGGCAATCTCTTCCAGGTTGCGCAGGGCGGCCTCGGAAGAGATATCGCCGTAAACAGTGCGCTTGATCAGACGGGTCAGTGGCGTTCGCTCCAACCGCACCCCCACGGCCCGGTCGAAGGAGGGCACGATCGCGTATGGCTTGCTGGCGTTGAAGGCCGCCAGTTCGGGGGAGCGCTTCGACGGAATGATCACATTGCCATTCACGGGCAGCACGCCATCGGTTTTGCTCATCACAACATTCTGGCTGTAGTCATTGAGCAGGAACAGGGCAAACTGCTCGGCAGCTTTGCGCTGGCCGGGTGAGGAGTCACGCCCGAAGCTGATCATCTGCAGCCGCGCCACCGCCCGCGCCGGCTGGCCGTCCTGCTCCCCGGGGAATACCGAAAGCCCCAGGTCCTTGCCGAGGGCCTTGCGCAGGATCGGCACCACGGCGGAGTTGCAGCTGATCCAGTCGGCTTGCCGCTTCATCAGCCGCTCAGCCAGGTCCTCGTTGGTGTCGGAGAACTGAACATTGGGATTGGTGTTGGCCCGATACAACCAGCGGAACCAGGCCAGCACCTTGGTGCGATCGGCAGGGGAGAGGGAGGAACCGCCCGGTTTGTCCGCTGGGGTGTCGAACAACTTCAGCACCGGATCCTGGGCCCCAAACCCGGTGCCAGTCCAGCTGACCTGGTCAAGCACCAGCGAAAGGCCGATGACTCGGCCCTCCTCCGCGCGTCGCAGCAACTCCGCCAGCGTGGCGGGCGCCTGCTTGAAGGACTTGCGGTTGTAGCAGGCCAGATTGGGCTGCAGCAGCAGGGGCAGGGAGGCATACCCATCCTTCTGCTGAAAATCACTGAGATTGAGGATCTTGAATGGTGCCAGATCCCGGCTGGTTAAGCCGCTGGGCTCGGTGAGATTCTCGCGGGCCATCTGCAAGGCCAGCCACTCGCGGCTCAGGATCAGATCCGGGCCTGCCCCCAGGTCGGAGCGCTTGCGCACCACACTCATCACCTCCTCCTCTGGCGCGAACCGCAGATGCAGGTAGATGCGCGGATTGGAGCGACTGAAGTCGTTCACCTCGCTCTCCACCACCTTGCGCAGGTTGGCGCGGTTGAACCGTTCGCTCACCCGGCCCGAGGAGACCAGCACCTGCAGGTTCACCGGAGGCTCCAGGTTCACCCCCCCGTGGCTGGGGTCGGTGGGGAACCGCATCCAGCGGCCAGGGAGGCCAGCGCCATGGCAAGCAATCGCAGCCCGTGGGGCCGGCCGCTCCGCCCCACAAGAGGCGGCCTGCGGCGCTCAGTAAACCATTGCCTGGGCACTGAACTGCTCCAACTCAAAACGGGAGGCCTGGGGTTCGGGGCTGACCACCGCCATCCGCAGCCGCTCCCCCTGCAGGCCGCTCTTGGTGGAGGTGGTGGTGCCAATGGCGGCGCCCTCCTTGTTGAGCACCTTGAAGGTGGCGCGGATGTTGCCGCAAGGCCGCTGGCGGCACCAAACCTCGAACACCTCCGCCTTGCCGCCGCCGAACAGCTTGGGCGGGTTGCAGTCTTCGCTGCACCAGCGGGTGAGCACGCCGTCGGCGCTCTGTTTCCAGCCCAGGGCCAGCAGCTGGTCCTGCTCCTGGGCACGGAGCTGCTCCAGGGAGGGCTTGAGGTTGGCCCGGGTGGTCCAGCCCCAGTAGAAACCGCCACCCAACACCACCAGCCCGGTGGTGAGCAGGGGCAGCAGGCCTTCGAACGGATTGCGGCGGGGCGGCCGGGCCGAATCGGCCGGGCCGGTGGCCTCCGGGGAGGCCTGGGGATCAGGGCGGGACATGCGTGCAGTCTTGGCGGGGCGCTGGCTCAGAGACGCTGGGCGGGCCGCTGTTCGCGGGCGGCCTTCCAGAGGCGCCAGCGCACCTCCAGATCCTTCGGGGCGTACACCACGATCGGCAGGCTGACGTTATAGGGCACCACAAACGGCTTGCCGCCCATCGGCACAAAAACCGACCGTTTGGCTTCCCCGGGCGGACAGGCCATGCGGGTGGAGGCCATCGGGCCCACCTTGTCGACGCGGTACACCTTCCTCCCCTGGCCCGGCAGGGTCTCCGTGGCGATGCGACCTGAGAAGAAGTGTCGGTTGCAATCCACCATCACCTCACGGCCCACGATCACCTCCACCCGCCAGTCGGCCGTGCTCGGGGAGAGGCTCGGCTCGGGGTTGGGGGGCAGCACGCCGGGCAGCTGGATCACCCAGCGGCTCTGGCCGGCCGGCGGGGCGGGGTAGGGCGTGAGATCCAGCCGGGGCACGGCAACGCCGGCGCCGGCGGCCAGGAGGGCGGTGGCGAGCGCCAGCGGGGCGGCGCCGAACGCCGGCGGGACAGGCCGTTTCGGCGGGAAGGGCAGGGGCATCGAGGCGGGGGCGCGCGACCGTCCTCCGCATGTTGGCGAGCCCTGCGGGCTTCCACAACGGATCTCCACAATGGGGGCATGGCCCAACCCCTGGCGATCGCCCTCCTCTCCGGCGGCCTCGACTCCGCCACCGCCGCCGCCTTGGCGCTGGAGCGCGGCGACCGCGTGATCGGTCTGTCGCTCGACTACGGCCAGCGCCATCGCCGCGAGCTCCAGGCCGCCACTGAGCTGGCGACCGTCCTCGGGCTCGCGGAACACCACCAGGTGGCCGTGAACCTGGCGGCCTGGGGCGGCTCGTCGCTCACCGACCCCAGCCTGGCCATCCCCAGCGACGGCGTGCAGACCGGGGTGATCCCCAGCACCTACGTGCCCGGCCGCAACACCGTGTTCATCGCCCTGGCCCTCAGCCTGGCGGAGGCCCGCGGGGCGGAGCGGGTGGTGCTGGGGGTCAACGCGATCGATTACTCCGGCTACCCCGATTGCCGGCCCGACTACCTGGAAGCCTTCCAGGGCCTGGCCGATCTGGCCACCCGGGCCGGCCGCGAGGGCCACGGTGCCCGGCTCTGGGCGCCGCTGGTGCGCTGGAGCAAGGCCGAGATCGCGCGGGAGGCGCTGCGGCTGGGGGTGCCGATCGCCACCACCTGGAGCTGCTACAGCGGCGGCGAGATCCCCTGCGGCCTGTGCGACAGCTGCCGCATCCGCGACGACGCCCTGCGGGAGGCCGGCCGCCCCGATCTGGCCAGCGCCGTCGGCCAGGCCCGCCACGGCCACCCATCCCGCGGCTGATGGCGATGGCCCGCCCCGATCCCCTGCGCCGGCAGATCCCCTGGATCGAGCCCTGGCTCCTCACCCGCCGGCTGGCCGGGCAGCTGGGGGCCGAGGGTCTGGTGCTGCTCGAGGGGGACGGCAGCCCCCTGGGCAGCCGGGCGGTGCTGGGGGTCGAGCCGATCGAGCGGTGGGAGTGCCGCGGCCTGCCGGGGGAGCCCGGTGCCCGCGATCCCTTCGCTGCCCTCGCGGCAGTGGCGGAGGGCGGATCCTGGCTGGGCTGGCTGGGCTATGAGGCCGCCGCCTGGAGCGAACCGGCCCCCCACTGGTGCGCCAGTGACATGGCCAGCCTCTGGTGCGGCCGCTTCGATCCCCTGATCCATTTCGACCGGGCGGCTCGCCGCTGCTGGCTGGAGGGGCGCGAGATGGGGCGGCTGGCGCGGCTGGCCACCCTCGCGGAGGCGCTGGCCGAGGCCGCCAGCCCCGACGCCCACCCCGACGACGACGATGGGCAGGCCGCGCCGGGAGAGCCGACGCCCGGCCTGCCGCTGGAGGCCTGGCACTGGCACACCACGCCGCAGCGTTACGCCGAGCAGGTGCGACAGCTACGCCGCTGGATCGCTGCGGGCGACCTGTTCCAGGCCAACCTCACGGCCTGCTGCGAGGCCCTGCTGACGGAACCAGCCGATGCCCTGGCCCTCTACGGGCGGCTGCGGCGCCACTGCCCCGCCCCCTTCGCCGGCCTGGCGATCGCCGGGGACGAGGCGGTGGTATCGGCCTCCCCGGAACGCTTCCTGCGGCTGGAGCCCGGCGGGCAGGTGGAAACACGGCCGATCAAGGGCACCCGCCCGCGCCGCGCCGATCCCGCCGCCGACGCCGATGAAGCCGCCGCGCTGGTGAGCGACCCGAAGGACCGGGCCGAGAACGTGATGATCGTTGACCTACTGCGCAACGACCTGGGGCGGGTGTGCCGGCCCGGCTCGATCGCGGTGCCGCAGCTGGTGGGCCTGGAGAGCTACGCCCAGGTGCACCACCTCACCTCGGTGGTCACCGGGGAGCTGGCGGCGGGCCGCGGGGTGGTGGACCTGCTGCGGGCCTGCTGGCCGGGCGGCTCGATCAGCGGCGCCCCCAAGCTGCGGGCCTGCCAGCGGCTCGACGGCCTGGAGCCGGTTCCCCGCGGGCCCTACTGCGGCTCCCTGTTCCACCTTCGCGAAGACGGCGGCTTCGATAGCAGCATTCTGATCCGCACCGTGTTGGTGAAGGGGCGCCGCCTGCGGGTGCACGCCGGTGGCGGCATCGTCGCCGACTCCGATCCCGAAGGGGAGGCGGTGGAGATGGGCTGGAAGATCCAACCGCTGCTAGAGGCCCTCTCGTGAGCACGCCGATCGCCTGGATCGGCGATCCCTGGCGCAGGGACGACGACCCGGGGCGCTGGGGGGCACCGGCGGAGCTGGCGCTGCCGCTCGACGACCGGGGCCTGCTGCTGGCCGATGGGCTGTTCGAGACGCTGCTGGTGGAGGGGGGCAGGCCCTGGCGCCTGGCCGAGCACCACCAGCGCTGGAATGCAGCGGCGGCGCTACTGGAACTGCCGGCGGCGCCGTCACGGGAGCGGTTGGAGGCGCTCACAGCCGCGGCGGTGGCGCGCAGCGGGGAAGACGGCGGCGCCCTGCGCTGGAATGTCAGCCGCGGCGGCGGTGGTCGCGGTCTTGAGCCCCCCCCGGCGGGCGATCCCGGCGCCGGCCCCCGCTTCTGGCTCACCTACAGCCCCAGCGCCCCCCTGTTCACGCCGGTGCAGCTGGTGCTCAGCCGCCTCGAAACCCGCAACGCCGCCAGCCAACTGAGCGGCTGCAAATCGTTCGCCTACGCCGGCTCGCTGGTGGCGCGGCGCGAGGCGCGGCGGCGTGGGGCCGACGACGCCCTGCTGGCGAGCAGCGCCGGCGGCCTGTGTTGCGCCACCGCCGCCAACCTGCTGGTGCGCCACGACGGCCAGTGGTGGACCCCGCCGCGGAGCAGCGGCTGCCTGCCGGGCATCCTGCGGGGCCTGGCCCTGGCCCAGGGGCTGGCACAGGAGGCAACCCTGCAGGCCCCCGATCTGCTAGGCGCGGAGGCGGCGCTGCTGATCAACAGCCTGGGCTGCCGCCCGGTGGCGAGCTTCGAGGGACAGCCCCTGCCAGCCCTGGATGCCGCGGGCGCTGAGGGCCTATGGCGAGCGCTGCTGATGGGGACAGCCCCGCCGACCGCTCAGTTGCAGCCCTGCACCGAGATGCGATAGGTGAAGCCGGTGGCCGCCTGGTCGGCGCTGGCCCCGATCTTGAAATTCACCTGGCTCACGGTCTTGCCGGGCACCGCCGGCACGTCCCAGTGGCGCCCCGTGCCCATCTGGGGCGCAAACTTCTCATTCACCACCTGCAGGCTGGAGCCGTCGGTGAACTTCAGATAGGCCTGCACCGGATACGTGGCACTCACCGAGGAATTGGCGGTGAAAAACAGCTTGAAGGAGCCGAACGGCTGGGTAACGAAAAAGTCGGTGTTCCAGTTCGGGCGGCCGAGAGGATTGCCGGGGCTGATGGTCTTGGTGACGATGTTGGTGGCGCCGTTACCGCCCACCGGCGAAAGGAACTGGCACGTCTGGGCCTGCGCGGTCGTAGCCGCCGCCAACAGTCCCG
>CANEWU010000118.1 GCA_947442825.1 Synechococcaceae cyanobacterium | reverse complement strand
GGGCAATGTAGCCGAATGGATCAGCTTCTACTACGGCGATCCCTCCACCACCGGCAGCGGCCTCGATCGCATGGTCGACTGGATGCGCCTCGATCCCGGCCTCTCCAAATTCACCGCCGCCCTCGACATCAACGATGGCCTGGCGGCCGCCGATCGCCTCAACCAGCTGCTGCTTGATGCGATCAACACCACCGGCGTGAATCTCGACGGCTGGATCAGCCGTTACGACCTGCGGTTGGTCAACCGCCTGGTGCGCGACACCGCCTTCGAAGCCTTTGATCGCGACCATGGCAATGATGAAAACGGGGTGGAGACCGGTTTCCATCTGATCCAAAACGATGGCTCCACCACTCAATTTTTCGGTCAAAACCTGGTCAACACCGTGGTGGATGGCATCTACCACTATGGCTACGAAATCCGCGGAGAGAATTTCCTCAACGAAGACGGCAATACCAACCAGAGCCTCAGTGATGTCTCCGGCTGGCTCAACTATTTTCTCTCCGACCGCCGCCTCAGCCTCGGCACGGGGGCCAGCGAAACGCTGCTGGGCGATGGCGGCGACGACCAGCTGCTCGGCCGCGGCGGCAACGACGTGCTGGAGGGGGGCGACGGTGCCGATCTGCTGGATGGCAGCTGGGGCGGCGACACCCTCAGGGGCGGCGCCGGCAACGACCAGCTCGACGGCGGCTTCGAAGCTGACCATCTCGATGGCGGCGAGGGCAGCGACACCTACCTGGTGAGCGGCGCCGATCCCCTCCACACCGATTGGGGCACCTGGAGCTTCCAGGGCTACGACACCTACGCCGACAGCGGCCTGATCGGCGTTGACCAGATCCTGGCCGAAGGATTCGGAGCGGTGGACATCGGCCTGATGGGCTTCGGCGCCGGCAGTGGCATCGAGCGGATCGTCAACGCCACCGAAGGGGGGGCCTTGGTGCGGCTGCTGGGCAACTGGCAGAACAACAGCCTCGATTTCTCAGGCACCGAACTGGTGGGCGGCCCCTTCCAGATCGACGGCGGCGACGGCCAAGACACGATCGTGGGCACCGCCCTGGCCGATGACATCCGGGGCGGTCGCGACAGCGACACGCTCGATGGCGCCGGCGGTGGCGACACCTACCGCGTCAGCGGCTACGACCCCAACTGGTATCCGGGCGTGCCCTACCTGTTCGAGGCGTGGGACCTCTACCAAGACAGCGGTAGCGCCACGGACGGCATCGACAGGATCGTGGCCGAAGGCGAGGGCCCGGTGGACATCGGCTTCCTGCACTTCGACGCCAGCTCCGGCATCGAACAGATCGTCAACGCCACCACGGCGCTACTGGAGGAGCCGCCGCTCGTGGCAGACCCCGAGCCGGCCGTGGCCGAAGTGCGCCTGCTCGGGAACTGGCAGAACAACACCCTTGATTTCTCCAGCACGGCCCTGATCGGTGGTTCCTTCCTGATCGATGCCGGCGATGGCAACGACAGGGTCATCGGCAACGAGCTGGCTAATCGCATCCGCGGGGGCCGCGACAATGATTGGCTCAATGGCGGCGACGGCGGCGACATCTATGAGGTGACCGGCAACACCCCTGAATGGGTGGAGGGGCAGCCCTATCTCTTCGAGGGTTATGACACCTTCGCCGATTCCGGCAGCAGTGGCTTGGATGCCATCGTGGCTCTGGGAGATCAGCCCGTTGATATCGGTCTGTGGCAGTTCGGGCCCGAGAGCGGCATCGAGCTGATCGTCAACGCCACCCAAACGCTCGACGCCAACGGCAATCCCACTACGGCGGAGGTGCGGTTGCTCAGCGACTGGCGCGCCAATACCCTCGATTTCTCCGCCACCACATTGTCGGGCGAGTTTCTGATCGATGCCGGCGATGGCAACGACACGATCATCGGCAGCGCAGCCAACGATCGCATCCGCGGCGGCCGCGACAGCGACTGGCTCAACGGCGGAGGGGGCGGCGACCGCTACGAGGTGAGCGGCCAGAACCCCTACAACCCCGACTGGCGCTCCTACGACTTCGAAGGCTTTGACACCTACGCCGACTCCGGTGCCGCCACCGATGGGGTGGACGCGATCGTGGCGCTGGGCTGGGACGCGGTGGACATCGGCTTCCAGACATTCGATGCCAGCACTGGCATCGAGCAGATCATCAATGCCACCACCGTCGATGACGGCAACGGCGGCATCACCACCGCCACGGTGAACCTGGTGGGCAGCAGGCAGTCGAATGTGCTCGATTTCTCCAGCGTGACCCTGATCGGCGGCAAGTTCCGCCTGGTCGGTGGCGAGGGCAACGACACCATCGTTGGCACCACCCTGGCTGACACCATCCTCGGGGGACGGGATAACGACGTGCTGCGGGGCGGCGCCGGTAACGACACCTATGAAGTGCGCGGCCGCGACCCGGCCCATCCCAACTGGCAGACCTACAGCTTCGAGGGCTACGACAGCTACAGCGACAGCAGTGGCAGCGACCGCATCGTCGCGGTGAGCGACAACGGCAGCGAGGGGGTCGACATCGGCCTGAACAGCTTCGGCCCTACCTCCGGCATCGAACTGATCGACGCCACGGGCACCACCGGGACGGTGCGCTTGCTCGGCGACTGGCAGGCCAACACCTTCAACTTCAGCGCCACCGAGTTGCGCGGCAGCAACTTCAGCATCGAGCTCGGCGATGGCAACGACACCCTCGTGGGCAGTGCCCAGGCCAACGTGGTGAGCGGCGGCTACGGCAACGACCAGATCCGCACCCTGGCCGGGGACGACACGATCCGCGGCGACGGCGGCAACGACGTGCTCGACGGTGGGGAGGGCAGCGACACCTACCTGGTGAGCGGGCTGGAGAGCGGCGGCTGGATGACCTACGGCGGCCAGGACACCTACGGCGACTCCGGCCTCAGTGGGCTGGATCGGATCGTGGCCGTCGGCAACGACGATGTGGACATCGGCCTGGGCGCTGGCAATCACCTGGCCGGCTCGGGCATCGAGCAGATCGTCAACAGCACCACCAAGGTGGTCAATGGCGTGAGCGTCAGCGGACAGGTTCGTCTGCAGGGCAACGGCAACGCCAACACCCTCCACTTCGGCGGCATGCGCTTCCTGGGCGGCGGCTTTGTGATCGACGCCGGCGACGGCAACGACACGATCACCGGCAGCGCCGATGGGGAGCGGATTCTGGCCGGCCGGGGTGACGACACGGTCGATGGCGGCGGCGGCGCCGACACCTACGAGGTGGCCGGCAGCATGGCAGCGGGCACCTTCCAGGGTTACGACACGATCACCGACCGGGGCACCGGCGCCGGCGTGGTGGATCGCCTGGTGGCCGCCGCCGGCAGTGCCGCGGTGGACATCGGCCTCAAAAGCTTCTCCACCACCAGCGGCATCGAGGTGATCGATGCCACCGCCACCACCGGCCTGGTGCGCCTGCTCGGCGATGGCGCCGCCAACGTGCTCAACTTCACCGGCATCTCCCTGCTGGGCGCAAACCTGCGCATCGACGGCGGCGACGGCAAGGACACGATCACCGGTGGCGCCAGCGCCGACCGCATCCTCGGTGGCAAAGGAGATGACAGCCTCTCTGGCGCCGGTGGCAGCGACACCTACGAGGTGGCCGGCAGTGTTGCGGCCGGCAGCTTCGAGGGCTACGACACGATCACCGACCGCGGCACCGGCGCTGGGGAGATCGATCGCCTCGTGGCGGCCACCGGCACCGCCGCCGTGGACATCGGCCTCAAGAGCTTCTCGGCCACCAATGGCATCGAGGTGATCGACGCCACCGCCACCACCGGCGTGGTGCGCCTGCTCGGAGACGCCACCGCCAACGTGCTCAACTTCAGCGGCAGCACCCTGCTCGGCGCCAATCTGCGCATCGACAGCGGCGACGGCAACGACACGGTGACCGGCAGCAGCGGCTCCGACACGATCCTCGCCGGCCTCGGGGTCGACACCGTGAACGGCGGCAATGGCGATGACACGATCATCAGCGGGGGCGGGCTCGACGTGCTCAGCGGCGGCCTGGGGGTCAACAGCTTCGTGTACACCCTGCTCACCGATGGCATCGTCGGCGGCAGCACGTCCGCGCGCACCTTCGAGAAGATCCGCGACTTCACGGTCGGTCGGGATCGCTTCGATGTGAGCACGGTGCCGGCCGCCGGAGACTTCCGCCAACTCGGGGCGCTCAGCGGCCTCACCAACGCGGCCCTGGCCACCCTGCTCAGTAGCACAAACTTCGTCGCCAGTGGGGCTGCCACCTTCACCTACGGCAGCGGCGCGTCACTGCGCACGTTCATCGGCCTCAACGATGGCAACGCCGGTTTCAACGCTCTCAGTGATGCGGTACTGGAGATCACGGGCTATCAATTTGCCAGCGGTTTCACCAGCCTCTCGCAGATCAGCATCGTCTGAGCGGCGCGGGATCAGCCCTTGAGCCGCTCCGCCAGGATGCGGTTCGCCAGCTGCGGATCGGCGCGGCCGCCGCTGCGCTTCATCAGCTGACCGACGAAGAAACCCTGCAGCTTGTTCTTGCCCCCGCGGAACGCCTCCACCTCAGCGGGATGGGCGGCCAGCAGTTCGTCGACGATGGCCGTGATCGCCGCCGGATCGCTGATCATGCCCAGCCCCCGGGCCTCCACGAGCGCAGCGGGGGAGCCGCCCTTCTCGAGCAGCTCCGGCAGGATCTCCTTGGCGATCTTGCCGCTGATCGTGCCGCCGTCGATCAGCGTCACCATCTCCGCCAGCTCGGCGGGGCCGAAGGGGAGGTCGGCAAAGGAGAGGCGCTGGGCGTTCACATAGGCCGCCAGGTCGCCGGTGATCCAGTTGGACAGGCCCTTGGGATCGCCGCCGGCGGCCACCGCCGCCTCGAAGTAATCGGCCATCGACCGCTCATCGGTGAGCACCCGCGCGTCGTACGGGGAGAGCCCCAGGCTTTCGGCATAGCGATCGCGACGGGCGGCGGGGAGCTCGGGCAGCTGCGCGCGCCAGGCCTCGCGCTGGGCTTCGCTCACCTCGATCGGCCCGAGGTCGGGGTCGGGGAAATAGCGATAGTCGCTCGCCCCCTCCTTGCTACGCATGCTGCGGGTGACCTGCTTGCCCTCATCCCACAGCCGCGTTTCCTGCCGCACGGGTTCACCCGTTTCGTAGGCGTGGATCTGCCGCTGCATTTCGTACTCGCACGCCCTCTGGATAGCGGAGAAGGAGTTCATGTTCTTGATCTCCACCTTCGTGCCGAAGGGCGCCATGGGGCCGCGGCGCACGGAGATGTTGACATCGCAGCGCAACGAACCCTCCTGCATGTTGCCGTCAGAGACGCCCAGATAGCGCATGATGCGGCGCACCTCGGCGGCATACTCGGCCGCCTCGCGACCGGTGCGCAGATCCGGACAGCTGACAATCTCGGCGAGGGCAACGCCAGCCCGGTTGTAATCCACCAGGGAATGGGTGGAACCAGCCAGGCGATCGCTGCCGGCGTGCACCAGCTTGCCGGCATCCTCTTCCATGTGCAGGCGCTCGATTCCCACCGTTTTGCGATAGGTGTCTTTGCCCTTCTCCGCCACCTCCACCTCGATGCCGCCGTTCTCGGCGATCGGCTCGTCGTACTGGGAGATCTGATAATTCTTGGGGAGATCGGGGTAGAAGTATTGCTTGCGGTCGAATTTGCTGTGGGGAGCGATCTGCAGATTGAGGGCAAGTGCGGCCTTCACCGCATACTCCAATACCCGCTGATTGAGCACCGGCAACGTGCCCGGCAGCCCGCAGACCACCGGGTCGATATGGGTGTTGGGCTCGTCGCCGAAGGCGGTGGAGGCAGCCGTGAAGATCTTGCTATCGGTGCCGAGCTGCACGTGGATCTCCAGGCCGATCACCGCCTCCCAGTCGGCCTGCGCCGGGTCGCCTCCCTGGGTCGCGGGCGCGGGCGCGGGGGCGGAAGAATCTGCCAGTTGCGGGGTCGCCACCATCGGTTGCCGTGCCAAGCCTGGGGGGATCCTATGGAGCGGCGGCACCGGGCCGCCCATGGGAAAGTCGGAGGCGATTCCCGGCGGGGCAGACCATGGCGTGGCTTGACGCGCTGAACGACTTCCTCTGGGGCCTGTCCGCAGACTGGATCACCCTGGTGGGCCTGTTCCTGACCCTGGGGCTGCAGTTCCTGCCCCTGCGGGCCCTGCCCTGGGCCTGCCTCCAGCTCTGGCAATCCTTCCGCGATCAGCGGGCGGGCACGGGGGAGATCAGCAGCTTCGCCGCCCTGATGACCGCCCTGGGCGGCACCCTCGGCGTCGGCCACCTCACCGGAATGGCCATCATCCTCGGGGTCGGCGGGCCGGGGGTGGTGCCCTGGATGTGGCTGGTGGGCCTGGTGGGCATGGGCACCAAATTCAGTGAGACCTTTCTGGCGGTGCGCTTCCGCCAGCGCAATTCGCGCGGCGCGGTGCACGGCGGACCGATGGAGGCGATCCGACACGGCCTGGGCCCCGGTTGGAGCTGGCTGGCCACGCTGTACGCCGCCCTGGGCACGCTCGGGGTGTTCGGCCTGGGCAACGGTGTGCAGGCCCAGCAGCTGGCCCTCGGCCTGCAGGAGCTGAGCGGCCTGCCGCCGTTGCCGATCGGCATCGGGGCGGCGGCGCTCACCGGGCTAATGCTCGCCGGTGGGCTCCGGCGCATCAGTCGGTTGTCCTCGCTGCTGGTGCCGCTGATGACCTTCGGGTACCTGTTCGCGGTGACGGCCCTGCTGCTCCCCCACGCTGCCCTTGTTCCCGCGGCGCTGGGTCGCATGCTGCAGGAGGCCTTCCGACCCGAGGCCCTCAGCGGAGGCGCCCTGGCCCTCACGGTGCAGACAGCGGTGCGCGCCGCCGTGTTCGCCAACGAGGCTGGGCTGGGCACCTCCTCGATCGTCCACGCCCCGGCCAGCCCCGCCGATCCCGTGCGCCAGGGGGCGATCGCCATGCTGTCCAACCTGGTGAGCCTCCTGGTGTGCAGCGCCACCGGCCTGCTGCTCCTGATGAGTGGCGTGCTCGAACACAGCGTGCGTCCCCATGCCGCCCTGGGGAGCGGTCACTCCGCCTGGGGACTGATGGGGAAGGAGGGGGCGGGCCTGCAGTTGCTGCGCCAGGCCTTCGCCTGGGGCTCCGGCGGCAACGTCTGGATCCTCGACCTCTGCCTGGTGCTCTTCGCCTTCACCACCTTGGTGACCTTCGGCTACTACGGCGAACGCTGCCTTGCCTTTCTGGTGGGAAGCCGGGGCCGCAAGCCCTTCCGGCTGGTGTGGATCGGGGTGGTGGTGCTCGCCTCCAGCCAGAGCCTGCCGGGTCTGTGGGGCATCGCCGATACCCTCGACGCGCTGCTGGCCCTGCCCAACCTTCTGGCCCTGCTGCTGCTCTCCGGTCTGATCTTCCGCACCGTCCCGGGGCGGGTGGTGGGGGCCGCTCCGGAGGGGATGGCCCCCGAGGGGGGCCCCCTGGACGGGGATTCCTAGGCTGCATCCGCCGACCCCTTCCCAGCTG
>CANEWU010000117.1 GCA_947442825.1 Synechococcaceae cyanobacterium | reverse complement strand
GCCAGCGGCGGTCGCGCCAGTTGCCGCTTCCCCGCAGCAGGGCCATGCCGGGAAGGCCAGGCGCGGCGGCCCGGGCCCGCAGATCGAGGCCGCGGCGACGCAACCCCAGGTCCACCTGCCCCGCCGCAGTGAGGGTGATCGGCCGCGAGCGATCAGCGGCCAGGCCCCACAGCCGGAAGGTGGCGGGCTCCAGCAGGCGCAGGCGCAGCTCAAGCGGCGGTGGCTCCCCGCCCGGCGGCAAGGTGCCCAGCACCCACAGCTGGCCCTGGGCGTTGCGGCGCAGATCCACCTCGGCGCCGTGAAAGGTGAGGTCGAGAATCAGTTGGCGACGGCGCCAGCTCTCGAAGGGATCCACCGACACCGTGGCCCCGCTCAGCCGCACCGTGGAGTCGTCGCGCGGACCTGGCTGCAGCCGGCTGGGACCGATCCTCAGACCCTCCGGCCCGATTCCCTGCAGCGGTCCGATCTGCAGCGGATGGCCCAGGGCACGCCCCACCTGGCTCTCCACCCAGGGACGGGCCCGAAGGTAGGTGCGCTCGATCAAAGACCGCCAGCCGTTGGCCGCCGCCAGCGTGAGAACGGTGCCCGCGCCGCCGAGCAGCAGCAAGGGGAGCCACCGGAGGAGGCGATTTGGTTCCGGCCACCGCCGCATCCGCTGGGACCGTCACCGCCGGGTCGGCCGCAATATAAGGAGCCTGTTCCGCCTTCCCCAGCCCCCATGGCCGCCGATCCGATCCTGTTCGTCGCCGGGGAGTGGCTGGGGGCCGCCAGTGGCCTGCTGGCCCTGATCACCGCAGCCGGGTTCCTGCAGCGTTGGGGAATCCGCTTCCGCCTGGTGGGCATCACCAGCTTCACGGCCCTGCTGGCGATCTCCTGCCTGGCCTTCGCGGTGAGCTACGTGACGCGGGTGAGCGTGCCCGGAGCGCTGCGGGCACCGGTGGTGTTCGACAACGGTGGTGACCTTGTGGTGGCGGCCTCGACCACCGAGCTGCCGGACGAGGCCTGGGGACCGACCGCTGAGCAGGTGGCCCGCAACCTGCGGGGCAACGGCCGGGTGAGCGCCGATGGCCACGTGCGCGTGCGGCTGCGGGGCCTGGAAGCCCTGGAGGGGGGGCGAGCCCGGCCGGTGATCCTGGCGGAGGCCGACCGGAATCTGGCCGGGGGCGAGATACGAATCACCGTCCGCCCCGGCGAGAAAACCGCCCCCCGCAATTCCGGTCGCTCCACGAACTGACCCTGGCCGCGCCCCGCCGCCGCAGCGGCCTCCCTGAAATAGAGGAACCCAGGCCCCTTGCGGGATTTCCCCTGGTCTTCCCCGCCCGCGCCCCATGCCCTTCCGTCCGGTCCGCCCCCCGCGGCCCCGAGGCTTCCGGCTCCCCGGCGGCCTCCTCGCCCTGCCGCTCCTGCTGGCGACACTGCCTGCGAATCCCTCGCTGGCGGCCTCGGCCCTGCTGGAGACGGTGAAGGAAAACCCCGCCCTCGCCCGCAGCCTCTGCGAGCGCTTCAAACAACTCAACGCCCAGGGGCAATCGGCCACCTCCAAGGAATCGATCGCCTGGGTGGCCGCAAACCAGGGGCTGAGCCCGATGGATGCCGAGGTGCTGAGCACTTACGTGATCGGTCTCCACTGCCCCGACGTGCGCTGAGTGTCGAGCGGCTCCCCCCCCGAGCCCCCGCCTGAGGGCTGGCAGGAGGGCTGGCTGGAGCCTTGGCGGGACCACTGCTGCGATGCCTGGATGGCCTGCGACGACAGCGTGGCGCTCGCCACCCGGTTGTGGCGGCCCCCGCAGGGGGAGGGTCCCTGGCCCGCCCTGCTGATGCGCCAGCCCTACGGGCGCCGCATCGCCTCAACGGTTGTGGTTGCCCATCCCCGCTGGTATGCCGCCCACGGTTTCCTGGTGGCGGTACAGGACGTACGCGGACGGGGGGACTCGGGAGGACGCTTCGGCGGCTTCGCCCAGGAGGCGGCCGATGGGCGGTGCGCCGTGCGCTGGCTGCGCCGCCACCCGGCCTGCAACGGCAGGGTCGGCACCTATGGCTTCTCGTACCAGGGCCTGAGCCAGCTGCTGATCGGCGTGGGGGCCCAGCAGGAGGCTGACCTGCCCGACGCCCTGGCCCCCGCCATGGCCGGGCTCGATGAACGCCGCCACTGGGCGGCGGAGGGGGGCGCCCACTGGTGGGCGCCGCTGGTGGGCTGGGGGCTCCAGCTGGCGGCGGAGGGCTGCCGCCGCCGCGACGACAGGGCGGGATGGCAGGAAATCCGCCACTGTCTCGAGAGCGGCGCCTGGCCGCGCCAGGGGGAGTTGCTGCTGCAGCGGCTGGATCCGCAGGGGATGGTGGCCCGCTGGCTCCGCCAGGATCCAGGCCGGCCCCAGGGGTGGGTGGTGCATGAGCCGGTGGAGGCCCTGCTGCGGCGCCCGCTGCTGCTGATCGGCGGCTGGCACGATCCGCACCTGCGCGGCGTGCTCGACCTCTGGCGCCGCAGCCGCGCCGCCGGGGGCCAGCCCTCGCTGCTGGTCGGCGCCTGGAGCCACCTCGACTGGCGCGGCGGTATCGATGAGCGGCAGCTGGCTTTTTTCCGCCACCACCTTCAGGGGGCAACGGCCGCAGGGGAGGGCTCGGCGGCGCCACCCCAGCCACCCCAGGCGGATGCCTCTGCTTCGATCTCCCTGCAGGATGGGCTGAGGGGCGACTGGCGCACCCTCCCCCCACCCGCCCCAGGCCGTGGCGGCCTCGGCAGGGGGCGAGGCGATCGGCTGGCCTGGCGCTTGGCGAGCGGCGGCCTGGCGGCCGTGCGCAACGACGAGGGGGAGCTGCGGGAGATCGGGCCGGGCGAGGCGGGCGCGGCGGGGCTGGAGGGCGGCCGGCTGACCCTGGTGCACGATCCCTGGCGGCCGGTGCCCGGGCGGGGCGGGCATCTGGGGCCGGAGCCCGGGCTCGTGGAGCGGGCCGACCTCGATGGCCGCTGCGATGTGGCCTGCTTCACCAGCGCGCCGCTGGCGGAGGATCTGGAGCTGTTGGGGGAGCCGCGGTTGGTGATCCGCGTATGCGGGGAAGGCGGGGGGTTCGACCTCTGCGCAGCGCTGTCGGTGGTGAGCGACGGGGGGAGCCGGGTGCGGCAGCTGTGCGTAGGGATGGGGCGCCGGATGGGCCCCCAGGAGAGCGGGGCCCGCGATGGCGGCTCGCTACGCCTGCGCCTGCAGCCCCTGCGGGCCACCCTGGGGCGCGGCGAGCGGCTGCGGCTGTCACTGGCGGGAGCCGCCTGGCCCCAGATCGCCGTACACCCCGGCAGTGCCTGCCTGGCACCGGGCCCCACCGGCCCGGGACACCGGGTCATCACGCTGGAGCTCGACCTGGCGGGGGCCAGACTCTGGCTGGCGCCGCTATTGGGCGCCCCCTGAGCCCACAGCCCCCATCTGGGGCAGACTTGGGCCGCTCCGATCGCCCTTTCATGCTGCGCTCCCGCCTCTCTGGCCCGGTTCCCGCCGTTCTGGCCGCGGTCCTGGCCGCCTCAGCGGCCCTGCCGGCCCTGGCGCAGCTGCCCCAGACCGTGCCGGGCGGCCGCAGCGCCCCTGCCGCCGCCCCCACCAGTGCCCTGAGCGAGATGCGGGCGCGCCAGGCGGCCGAACGGATCCTGCGGGTGCTGCAGAGCCGGGATGCCAACGCCCGCTTCGCCCAATTCGCACCGGAGCTGCAGCGGGTATCCAGCCCCTCGATGATCGCCGAGACAATGAAGACCCAGCCCCAGCTGCTGAGCTGGACGATCACCTCGGTGCAGCCGGGCTACGACTCCAGCTCGGTGGAGGCCACCCTGCGCACCAGTCGCGGCAGCCGCCAACTGCTGATGGTGATCAACGCCGACGGCAAGCTCACCGGCTATCACTTCAATGCCTCCGACGCCCCGGCCGAAGCGGTGGTGCGTGACTTCATCGCCGCCCTCGCGCGCGGTCACTTCATCTCGGCCAGCAGTTTCCTCAGCCCCACGCTGCAGGAGGAGATCCCCCAGAGCGCACTTCAAGCCAAATGGCTGCGGCTGCAGCGGATCACCGGCAACTTCCAGCGGATCCGCCGCATCGCCCGCGCCGAGAGCACCCCGGAGATGAAGCTGGTGATCGCCACCCTCGAGTTCAACCGGCTGACCGACAACCTCTTCGTGATCCTTGACGACCGAAACCAGATCATCGGCGTGGATTTCCCGACAGAACCGAACGCACCAGCCCCAGCCCCCTGACCGGCCGAAGTGGGCAGCCCGTGGGCGGACGTAAGCTCCCGGCTCACCGTCCGCTCCAACGCCCATGACGATCGCCAGCCTGCAGTGGATGGCTGAGGACGCGTCGAGGCTGGCGGAGTGCCGCCACGACTATCCCTTTGCGGTGCTGGGCCCCCAGCCTCTCGAGAACGGCGGCTGGGTGGTACGGGTTTGGATGCCGGAGGCGACCAAGGTGACCCTGCTGCTGGGCGGGGAGGAGGTGCCCACCCACACCCCCCACCACCCCTGGATGTTCGAGGCCGCCGTGGGGGCTGATCCCGGCAGTGGTTACCGGGTGCGCGTCGAGCGCGGCGGCATCGTGCATGAACAGCACGACCCCTGGGTCTTCCGGCAGGAGTGGATGGGGGATCTCGACCGGCATCTGTTCGCCGAGGGCAACCACCATCACATCTGGGAGCGGATGGGGGCGCACCTGGGGGAGCGCGATGGCGTTGCCGGTGTGCAGTTCTGCCTATGGGCGCCGAACGCCCGCAGCGTCTCGGTGCTTGGTGATTTCAACGGCTGGGATGGCCGCCATCACCCGATGCAGTCCCGGTTGGGCGGCTGTTGGGAGCTGTTCATCCCCGGCCTGGGCGAAGGAACGATCTACAAGTACGAGGTGCGGGCCCAGAACGGCCACTGCTATCCCAAGGCAGATCCCTACGGCTTCCGCCATGAAGTGCGGCCCGCGAACGGTTCGGTGGTGGCAGTCCGGGGCCGCCACCACTGGCAAGACGCCGCCTGGATGGAGGAGCGCGAAAGCCGCAACCCCCTGCAGCAACCCATTTCCGTCTATGAGGTGCATCTGGGCAGCTGGTTGCATGCCGCCGCCGACGATCCCTACCGCGAGCCCGATGGCACGCCGCGCCCGCCGGTTTCCGCTGCCGACCTCAAGCCCGGCGCCCGCTTTCTGACCTACCCAGAGCTGGCGGACAAGCTGATCCCCTACGTCAAGGCCCGTGGCTTCACCCACATCGAGATGCTGCCGATTTCGGAGCATCCGTTCGATGGCTCCTGGGGCTATCAGGTCACCGGTTGGTATGCCCCCACCAGCCGCTATGGCAGCCCCGATGAATTCCGGGCCTTTGTGGACCGCTGCCATGCCGAAGGGATCGGTGTGATTCTCGACTGGGTGCCCGGCCACTTCCCTAAAGATGCCCATGGCCTGGCCTTCTTCGACGGCCAGCACCTCTATGAGCACGCTGATCCACGCATTGGCGAGCACAAGGAATGGGGCACGCTGATCTTCAACTACAGCCGCAACGAAGTGCGCAACTTCCTTGCGGCCAACCTCATATTCTGGTTCGAGGAATACCATATCGATGGTATCCGCGTAGACGCAGTAGCTTCGATGCTCTACCGCGACTACCTGCGCCCCGATGGTGAATGGCTGCCGAATGAACACGGCGGGCGAGAGAACACCGAAGCGGTTCGCTTCCTGCAACAGGCGAATCATATGCTCTTCCGACACTACCCGGGCGCCCTTTCGATCGCGGAGGAATCCACCACCTGGCCGCTGGTCACCCAGCCCACCGACATCGGCGGTCTCGGCTTCAACCTGAAGTGGAACATGGGCTGGATGCACGACATGCTCGATTACTTCGAGCTCGATCCGTGGTTCCGCCAGTTCCACCAGAACCATGTGACGTTCTCGATCTGGTATGCCTTCACCGAGAATTTCATGCTCGCCCTCAGCCACGATGAAGTGGTGCATGGCAAGAGCAACCTTCTCCATAAGATGCCTGGGGACGATTGGCAGAAATTCGCCAACGTGCGCGCGCTACTCGCCTACATGTGGACCCACCCCGGCAAGAAGACCATCTTTATGGGCATGGAGTTCGGTCAGCGTTCCGAATGGAATGTCTGGGGCGATCTGGAATGGGATCTACTCAACTATGAAGCTCACATGGGCCTGCAGCGCCTGGTGGACGACCTCAACAGCTTCTACCGATCCGAGCCCGCCCTCTACGGCGACGACTTTGATCAATACGGTTTCCAGTGGATTGATTGCAACGACAACCGCCAGTCGGTGATCAGCTTCATGCGTCGCTGCAGTACCACTGGCCGCTGGCTGGTGGTAGTGGCCAACTTCACCCCAACCAGCCATTCGAGCTACCGCATCGGCGTGCCTCTGGATGGCTTTTACAGCGAGGTCTTCAACAGCGACAGCAGCCGCTACGGCGGTAGCAATCTGGGGAATCTCGGAGGCAAGTTTACCGATGCCGCGCCGATCCACGGCTACGAAAATTCACTCGATCTCTGCCTGCCGCCGCTCTGCGTCTTGATCTTCCGCCGCGATGAAATACGCAGCCTGGAGCGACTGAATCCTGCGGAAGCGGAGCCTTCCGAGGCGTGAGTCAGGGGGAGGGTTCGCCGGTTTGCCCGGTCTCGCGCTCCAGCACGGCCCGCTGAATCGCCTGGCGGGTGAGCGTGGTGAGCAGGGCCGCACGGGCCGCCTGCAGATCTCGCTCCACCAGCAGCACCTCGGTGATGGGCTCCACCATGGCCCGGTAGCGCAGCCGGGCATCGCGCACCGAGCGCTCGCCGGCGCTCACCGCTTCGCGCCCAGCGCGGATGCTCAGCGGGGCCGCCTGCAGATCGCTCCAGGCGCGGCTCACCTCCTCGCGGATCCGCTCGCGTGCCACGTCTTCGTCGGCCCGCAGGAGGTCGGCATCGCGCTCAGCAACGGCCGCGCCCGCCCCTGAGCGTCCGCCGTCCCACAGGGGTTGGCGCAGCGTGAGGGCTACGCCCCAGTTGTAAAAAGAGCCGGCCGCATAGCCGCTCTGCTCCAGGCCCGGCAGGGGCAGGGGCACCGGCCCATCAATCCGGCCCCCCCTCTGCAGCACGGGCACGCTTAGTTGATCGCCACTAAAGCCGGCGCCTGCGAGCAGCGAGACGCTTGGATAAAGGCCAGCGCGGGCCGCCCGCGCCTGCTGACGTTGGGCGCGCTGCTGCAGCTTCAGGGATTCGAGCAGGGGCCTCCCCTCCAGGGCCTGGCTCAAGGTGGTGGGCAGGTCGGCCGGCCAGGGGGGCTGCTCCTCGATCGGATCGCTGGCCTCCAGGGGAGTGGCCGGCGGGCGATGGAGCAGGGTGGCCAGGGATTCGCGCTCGCCGGCGATCTGGGCCTGCACCTGGGCCAGCCCCTGCTCGTCGCCGGCACGCAGGGAGCGGGCCCGCATCACATCGATGCGGGCCGCCAGACCGCGGCGCAGAAAAGCCTCCGAATCACGCTCGATCGCCGTGGAGGAGGTCAGGGCCGCCTGCCACACCGGCAGCAGGGCCTGCGCCAGCT
>CANEWU010000116.1 GCA_947442825.1 Synechococcaceae cyanobacterium | reverse complement strand
CCGGATCTACGGCACCCCCCTCTATGTGCTCGATGAGGCCAGCCTGCGGGCCGCCTGCCGCGCCTATCGCCAGGCTCTGGAAACCGTTTACCCCGGCCCCTCCCTCGCCCTCTACGCCTCCAAGGCCAACAGTTCCCTGGCGATCACGGCTCTAGTGGCTTCCGAGGGCCTTGGCCTCGACGCCGTCTCGGCCGGCGAGCTGCTCACGGCCCTGCAGGGCGGCATGCCTGCTGAGCGGATTGTGCTGCACGGCAACAACAAATCGCGGGAGGAACTGGAACTGGCGGTGGCGCGCGCCATCACGGTGGTGGTGGATAACTGGCACGACTTGGAGCTGCTTGCCCAAGTGGCCCCCGGCGTCGGCCGGCCCGTGCGGCTGATGCTGCGCTTCACCCCCGGCATCGAGTGCCACACGCACGAGTACATCCGCACCGGCCACCTCGACAGCAAGTTCGGCTTCGACCCCGACCAGCTCGAATCCGTGCTGCGCCATCTGGCGGGTTGCCCCTGGGCCGTGCTGGATGGCCTCCATGCCCACATCGGCTCCCAGATCTTCGAGCTGGAACCCCATCGCGATCTGGCGGGCGTGATGGCCGATGCCCTGGCCCTGGCCCGATCCCTGGGCCATCCCTGCCGGGATCTGAACGTGGGCGGTGGCCTCGGCATCCGCTACATCGCCACCGATGACCCGCCGTCGATCCAGGACTGGGTGCGCACCGTGGCTACCGCAGTGGCAGAAGCCTGCACGACCCGCGGCCTGGAGCTGCCCCGCCTGCTCTGTGAGCCCGGCCGATCGCTGGTGGCTCCGGCCGGCGTCACCCTGTATGCCATCGGCAGCCGCAAGGCGATCCCCGATCTGCGCACCTACATCTCGGTGGATGGCGGCATGAGCGATAACCCGCGGCCGATCACGTATCAGTCTCAGTACACCGCCCTGCTCGCCGATCGCCCCCTCGCCCCTGCCGAAGAGGTGGTAACCGTGGCGGGCAAGCACTGCGAATCGGGCGACGTGCTGCTGCGTGATGTGAGCCTTCCGGCCGCCCACACCGGGGAGGTGCTGGCCGTCTTCGCCACCGGGGCCTACAACGCCTCCATGAGCTCCAACTACAACCGCATCCCCCGCCCGGCAGCGGTGTTGGTGCACGATGGCATTGCCGATCTGGTGCAGCGGCGCGAGCAGCCGGAAGACTTGCTGCGCTTCGATGTGCTGCCGGTCCGGCTTGGCCCGGTACAGTGAGGTCGAAGCGGCGCGTGGCTCTGCCCCGCCCTTCGTGACCCTGTGACCCCCCTCGCTCCGCTTGCGCGGAGGCAACCCCCCCGTCGCCGTGCAGGCCCTCCAGAGCTGGCTGCAGAGTTTCGACTGGCGCCTGCCGCTTGATGTGTTGGCGGCCACCGCGCTCGGCCTGTTGGTGCTCGGGCGCGTCACCGAGGCGCGTAGCTTCTGGCTGCTTCGGGGCTATCTCTTTCTGGTGGCCTTGGCGTGGGTGGTGCAGCGCACGACCATTCTGCCTCTCACCAGCAAGCTGGTGGACGCCCTGGTGATGGCCTGCAGCCTTGCCCTGGCGGTGCTCTGGCAAGGGGAGTTGCGGCGCGTGATGGAGCTGCTCGGCACCGGCCGCATCGGCACCCTGTTCGCCGATCGTCGCCGCGACCCCCTGGCCAGCGGCGCCGTGAGTGTGCTCACGGAGGCTGCCGGGCGCCTCTCCCAGACTCGCCGCGGGGCCCTGATCGTGCTCGATGTGGGCAGCGATCTGCGGCCGGAAGACTTTCTTAACCCGGGCGTCAAGCTCGACGCCCACCTCTCGGTGGACCTGCTGCTCAACCTGTTTGCCGTCGATACGCCCCTGCACGATGGAGCCGTGCTGGTGCGCAAAAACCGAATCGTGGCCGCTGGGGTGATCCTGCCCCTCTCCCGCCAGGGCCTCAACCGCTACGGCACCCGCCACCTGGCGGCGCTGGGCCTGAGCGAACGCCACGACCACTGCCTCTGTGTGGTGGTCTCCGAGGAGACCGGCACCCTTTCCCTGGCCTGCCAAGGGCGGTTGGAGCGGCCGATCACCAGCAGCCGGCTCCACGATCTGCTCACCGAGTCGCTGGCGGCCGCGCCGGCGGGTCGTAGCGTGGCAGCGGACCCGCCGGAACCCCGCGGATGAGTCGCGCCCTGGCGACCACACCCTCCCTCTCCCGAGAACCGCTGCCGACCCAGCTGGATCCGGAGCGCCTGCCTGCCCACGTGGCGGTGATCATGGATGGCAACGGCCGCTGGGCCCGTCAGCGTGGTCTGCCGCGGGTCATGGGCCACCGGGCCGGCGTCGAGGCCCTCAAACGCACCCTGCGGCTCTGCAGCGACTGGGGGATCGGAGCCCTCACCGCCTACGCCTTCTCCACCGAGAACTGGACCCGTCCGGGTGAGGAGGTGACCTTCCTGATGACCCTCTTTGAGCGGGTGCTGGCCCGGGAACTGGAGGGTCTGATGCGTGAGCAGGTGCGCATCCGCTTCCTGGGCGATCTGGAGCAGTTGCCCCCCGGCCTGCAGCAGCTGATCGCCGACGCCACCGCCCGCACCGCGGCCAACGGCGGTATCCATTTCAACGTCTGCACCAACTACGGCGGCCGGCGGGAGCTGGTGCGCGCTGCCCAGCGGCTGGCCGAGCAGGTGGCCGCCGGTGCGCTTGATCCTGCCGCGATCGATGAGCAGCGCTTCGCCGCCGAGTTGCATACCGTCGGGGAGGTGGACCCCGACCTGCTGATCCGCACCAGCGGCGAACAGCGCATCAGCAACTTCCTGCTCTGGCAGCTGGCCTACGCCGAGCTGCACATCACCGATGTGCTCTGGCCCGATTTCGACGCGGTGGCCCTGCAGGCCGCCCTGGTCGACTACCAGGGCCGTTCCCGCCGTTTCGGAGGCGTCGACCCCATCCAATGATCACCCGTCACGACTGGACCCGGGAGGAGATTCAGAGCCTTCTCGATCTCCCCCTGGTCGATCTGCTCTGGCAGGCCCAGCAGGTGCATCGCCTCGCCAACCCGGGCTACCGCGTGCAGCTTGCCTCCCTGCTGAGTGTGCGCACCGGCGGCTGCGAGGAGGACTGCGCCTACTGCCCCCAGTCGATGCACCACAGCAGTGACGTGGGGGATCGGCCGGAGTTGGACGTGGAACCGGTGCTCGCCCGCGCCCGCGCCGCCCGCGATGCGGGCGCCCATCGCTTCTGCATGGGCTGGGCCTGGCGGGAGATCCGCGATGGGGCCCCGTTCGACGCGATGCTGGCCATGGTGCGCGGCGTGCGGGAGCTGGGGCTGGAGGCCTGCGTAACCGCCGGCATGCTCACCGACCAGCAGGCCCAGCGCCTGGCGGAGGCGGGCCTCACCGCCTACAACCACAACCTCGACACCAGCCCCGAGCACTACGGGCAGATCATTTCCACGCGCACTTATCAGGAGCGGCTGGAGACGCTGGAGCGGGCCCGGCGCGCTGGAGTCACCCTCTGCTGCGGCGGCATCATCGGCATGGGCGAAAGCCAGGCCGATAGGGCCTCCCTGCTGCAGGTGCTCGCCGGCCTCGACCCCCACCCCGAGAGCGTGCCGATCAACGCCTTGGTGGCGGTGGAGGGCACTCCCCTGGCTGAGGAACCCCCGATCGATCCCCTGGAGCTGGTGCGGATGGTGGCGGTCGCCCGCATCCTCATGCCCCAGAGCCGCGTGCGATTGAGCGCCGGTCGGGAGCAGATGAACCGCGAGGCCCAGATCCTCTGCCTGCTGGCCGGGGCCGACTCGATCTTTTACGGCGAAACCCTCCTCACCACCGGTAACCCCGATGTGGCGGCCGACCGGGAGCTGTTGGCGGCCGCCGGGGTATCCGGCTGGGAGGACCCCGTGGCCGAGGGCGCTCGGCAGGAATGCCGCAGTTGATGGCGGAGCCCCCAGCAGCCTCCCCTGCCGTGCAGGTGGCAGCTTTCTATCGCTTCAGTGCCATGGCCGAGCTGACGGCCCTGCGGGAGGGGCTGCTGCAGCTGGCGACTGCGGCCGCTGTGCGGGGCACGATCCTGCTGGCCGAGGAGGGCGTGAACGGCACCATTAGCGGGCCGGAGCAGGGCGTGCAGCAGGTGCTGGCGCGGTTGCGCCGCTGCCCGGGCCTGGCGCCGCTGGAGGCCAAGCTGAGTTGGGCGCCGCAACACGCGTTTCATCGGCTCAAGGTGCGGTTCAAGCGCGAGATCGTGACGATGGGCTGCCCCACGGTGAAGCCCGCCGAGCTGGTGGGTACCCCCATACCGCCGCAGCAGTGGGATGCGCTGATCGGCGACCCCGACACCCTGGTGATTGATACCCGCAACCGCTACGAGGTGGCGATCGGCAGCTTTGCGGGCGCGATCGATCCGGGCACCGACAGCTTCCGCGAGTTCCCGGCGTGGGTGGAGCGCGAGCTGCGGCCGTTGGTGGCCGAGCGGCGGCCGAAGGCGATCGCCATGTTCTGCACCGGCGGCATCCGCTGCGAGAAGAGCACCGCCTATCTGCTGCAGCAGGGCTTCAGCAACGTGGTTCACCTGCAGGGCGGCATCCTGCGCTATCTGGAGGAGATGCCCGAGCAGGGCAGCGGCTGGCAGGGGGAGTGTTACGTGTTCGATCAGCGGGTGAGCGTGAACCACCGGCTGGAGCCCGGCCGTACCAGCCTCTGCCACGCCTGCGGCCTGCCGCTGGCGCCAGAGGATCGCGATCACCCCGCCTACCGCGAGGGTGTGAGCTGCCACCACTGCCTCGATCGCTTCAGCGAGTCCGATCGGGCTCGCTTCGCCGAAAGGCAGCGGCAGATGGAGCGGGCCAGCGGCCGCGGCGAGTCCCACCTGGGGGCGGCGATGCCGCAGGGCTGATGGGGGATTCAATCGCGGAGGCGATGGCGGTTCCTGCCGCGGCAGCGGTTCTCTACAGCTTCCGGCGTTGTCCGTTCGCGATTCGGGCGCGATTGGCCATGGCGGCCGCCGGTTGGCTGCCGGGCCGGGATCTGGAACTGCGCGAGGTGGCCCTTGCGGCCAAGCCCCCCGAGCTGCTGGATGCTTCCCCGCGCGGCACCGTGCCCGTGCTGGTGGCGCCCGATGGCGGGGTGTGGGGGGAGAGCCTGGCGATCATGCACTGGGCCCTGGATCGCGCCGACCCGCACGGCTGGCTGGCGGGCTGGGACCCGGTGGCACAGCAGGCGATGCAGGCGCTGATCGCCGAAAACGATGGCCCGTTTAAGCATCACCTCGATCGCCATCGCTACCCCGAGCGTTACGCAGGGGAGCCTGGCGACGACCATCGCGGCCAGGCCCTCGCCATCCTGCGCGCCTGGGACGGGCGGTTGCGACGCGGCGGCTGGCTGCTGGGGGATCGGGCGAGCCTGGCGGATTGGGCCCTGCTGCCGTTCGTGCGGCAGTTCGGCCTCAGCGAGCCGCCGGGCTGGGCCGCGGCGGCTGGTCTTGAGGCGTTGCCGGGCTGGCTGGATCGCTATGGGAACTCCCCCGCCCTGGCTGCCGTGATGGAGCCCCCCTGGGGCCAGCGCCGCAGCTGGCGTTCGCCCCGCTGGATCTATCACCTGGCGCTAGCCGATGACTGGCGTGCAGCCAGGGCCACTGGGGTGTACCGCATCTCCACCCGCGGTTTGACGCTGGAGCAGGTGGGGTTCATCCATGCGTCCTACGCCCACCAGATCGCGGCGACTTACCAGCGCTTCTTCGCCGACGCCGGCCCGCTCAAGCTGCTGATCATCGATCCGCAACGCCTGGCGGCCCTGGGGCTGCCGCTGCAGGCCGAACCGGCGCCCGGCAGCGCGGAGCTGTTCCCGCATGTCTACGGTGCGTTGCCGGTGGAGGCGGTGCTGCAGGTGGAGGCCTATCCATGAGCGAACCGCAGGCTCCGCCGCCGCCGGCGTTGCCCAGCCTGGCGGCCATCGAGCAGCGCGCCGCTGGGGGCAATCTTCTGCTGCGGTTGCAGGTGCGGCACCTGCTGGGACTGCGCACGCTGCGGGTGGTAGTAGCCCGGCCGCGGCCGGGCGAGCCGCCGCTGCTGTTGGGGGAGCTCAAGGGCTGGGCGCTGCCCACCGTCGCCGGCCTGCGCCTCGACACGATGCGGGTGCAGGGGGCGGACACCGCTGCGGTGGGTCCGTTGCTCTGGGCTGCCACCTTCGCCTGGGCGCTGGAGGCCAGCCCCTGTCGCCGCGCCACCCTGCTGGCGATTCGCGATGGTGAGGCTCAGCACCGGCGATTGGTGCGTTATTTCCAGCGGCTTGGCTTCACGAGCCGGCGGGAGCTCGGTGCGGCGGCGGCCGACCTGGTGCCCCGGCTGGTGTGGGGCGGCGCAGGTTTGTTGATGGAGGGAGAGTGCGCCGTGGGGCTGCGCCGCAGCGTCGCCCAGCTGGAGCGGCGCTGAAGGGCGCCGCCCGCCTGCGGCATTCGCCTTCCCTCAGGCTTCGCCAGCGTGGTAACTGCTGCGCACAAGGGGGCCGCTGCGAACGTCGTCGAAGCCCAGCTCCCGGGCGATCGCCCCCAGCCGCTCGAATTCCTGCGGCTCCCAGTAGCGCGCCACCGGGATGTGGGCGAGGGACGGCCGCAGGTACTGGCCGAGGGTCAGGCGCTGGCAGCCGGCGGCTCGCAGGTCGCCGAGGGTGGCCACCACCTCCTCGAAGCTCTCCCCCAGCCCCAGCATCAGACCGCTCTTGGTGGGGATCGCTGGCGCCATCTCCCGCGCCGCCGCCAGCAGGGCAAGGGAGCGGCGGTAGGTGGCGCCGCGGCGCACCTCCCCCTGCAGCCGCTCCACCGTTTCCAGGTTGTGGTTGAAGCACACCGGTTCGGCGTTGAGTACGGCGGCCAGCCGTTGTCGCTGCGCCGCGATTCCCTCGGCTTCGTCGCGGTGGCCGCCCCAGAAATCCGGCGTCAGCACTTCGATCGCCACCAGGGGATTGCGGCTCCGGATCGCCGCCATCGCGCTGGTGAACAGGGCGGCGCCGTGGTCGTCCTGGTCGTCGCGGGCAACGGCGGTGAGCACCACATACCGGAGGCCGAGCGTCGCGACCGCCTCCGCCACCCGCTCTGCCTCCTCCGGATCGAAGGGGGCCGGTGCCTGGCCCTTCTCCACCTGGCAGAAGGCGCAGCTGCGGGTGCAGATCGGCCCGCCCAGCAGGAAGGTGGCGGTGCCGGCGGCGTAGCACTCGCCCCGGTTCGGGCAGCGGCCCTCCTCGCAGATGGTGTGCAGCCGTTGGCTCTTCACCACCCCTTGCACGGTCTCCAGCGCCGAGGCGTTGCCCAGAGGGGTGCGCAGCCATTCGGGCAGGCGCTCGGCGGGGGGGATGGCGGAGTAGCGGGTGGTGCGGGAGGTCATCGGTGGGGGCGTGGGCGGGAGGCGACTCATTCGACGGGACGGCGGCCCTCCAGGGCCCGGGCCAGGGTGACCTCGTCGGCGTATTCCAGCTCGCTTCCCATCGGCAGGCCGTAGGCGATGCGGCTGACGGTGGTGAAGGGGCGCAGCAGGCGGGCCAGGTAGAGGCTGGTGGTATCTCCCTCCACGCTTGGGGTGAGGGCGAGGATCACCTCGCTGGTGTTGTCCCGGCTCACCCGCGCCACCAGCGGTTGGATCTGCAGCAGCTCGGGCCCCACCCCGTCCATCGGCGAAATCAGGCCGCCGAGCACGTGGTATTGGCCACGGAACTCATGGGTGCGCTCCAGGGCCAGCAGGTCGCGGGAGTCGGCGACGACGCAGATCACCCCGGTGTTGCGTTCCTCGTTGCGGCAGATATCGCAGAGGGGTTCGGCGGAGAGATGGAAGCAGCACCGGCATTGACCCACCTGGCTGCGGGCCGCCAGCAGGGCATCGGCGAAGGCGCGGATCT
>CANEWU010000115.1 GCA_947442825.1 Synechococcaceae cyanobacterium | reverse complement strand
GCCGACCAGCTGGGCCAGCCGCTGGGCCTGCTCGACCAGCCCGCCCCAGCCGCACCGCCAACGCCTTCGGCCGCCGCAGCCACGGCCGCCGCACCCGCCGCCCCACCGGCCTCCGCACCCTCCGCCACCCCCCTGCCGAAGATCAGCCCCAACAGCGGCAGCGAGGGCTTCGCCCTGCTCCAGCAAGAGGAGGTGCGCGCGCGGATGGGCGGTCTGATCAACCTCTACGCCGTCGAACCGGACAACCCGGAGGTGCTGCGCGAACTCGCCGCCCTGCGCCGGGTGCTGGCCCAGATCTGGCTGGATGTCACCCCCAACCAGGTGGAGGAGCTGTATCGCACCCCCACCATGGGAGACACCTATCGCTCCCTGCTCGCCAGCGACTTCGGCGCCCGCCTGCTGGAGGGCAGCGACAGCGCCCACCGCGACGCCCTGCTGGCGGTGGCCATCGACCTGAACCATCCGGAGCACCTGCAGGCCATGCTCGCGGCGATGCTGTTCTGCCCGCAGGGAAAGATGGAGCTCGGCGACCGCGCCGGCCTGCTGCCGGCCTGGTTTCAGCAGGAGTTCCCACGCCTGGCGGGGCAGACGTGACTCATCGGTGGAACTCGTGCCAGGCGATCAGGTAGGCCAGATAGGTCACTGGCGGCACAAACACAAGGGGAAGTAGGGCGAAGCCGGTGAGGTGGGGCTGGCCGAAGGCCAGCGGGATCAGCGCGAGCAGCAGGTAAAAAAACAGTGCTGCGCCGATCCGGACGCGCCGCAGCCGCAGCCGGCTCAGCAGCCGTGCCCGCCGCAGCTCCCGCAGTCGGCGGGCACGCTCCCCCTCCGGCACGTGCTCCCACCAGGGATGGAGGTGAGCGCGGGGCGGCGGATCGGGAATGGGGAGGGGGGCGGGGCCGGACACGGCGTCAGCGCAGCCTCTCCAGGTTGCGGGCCTTGTTCTCGAAGAAGCTGGTGAGGATGTTGATGAAGCGCCGTTCCCGCAGCTTGATGTCGGCGGTGAGGGTCATGCCGCTCTGCAGGGGAATCGCCTTGCGCCCCACCGGCAGGCTCTGGCTCTGCAGGCGCAGCACCGCCGGGTAATAGAGCCCCTTGGCATCGGAGCCGAGCACGCGCACAAGTTCTTCGGGGTTGAGGGCATCGGAGCCGATGCTCTGCACGGTGGCCCGCAGCCGGCCGTAGTCAGAGGCATCGAAGGTGTCGAGGGAGATGTCGGCCCGCTGGCCGGTGCGCACGAAGCCGATGACGTTGTTGGGGAGGTAGACCTTGGCCTGCAGGTTGTCGGTGGGCACGATGCGAAGCACCGGCTTCTGATCCCCCTGGCGGGTGGCAGGCACGACGCTGCCCGCCCCGACGTTGATGTCGAACACCTCGCCATCGGCGGGGGCGCTGAGCAGGCCGTACTGGATCTGGAGACGGGCCTGGGCGATGTCTCGCTCGAGCTCGGCGAGCTGGCGCAGGTTGGCCTCAATGCGGGTGCGCAGCTCCACATCGGGGGTGGTGCTGGTGCTGCGCAGCACCGCCTGCAGGCGGGCGGCCTCCCGGCGTTCGGCGTTGAGATCCGATTCGAGCTGCTGCTGCTTGTTGAGGGCATCGAGCAGCTGCACCTCGCTCACCGCGCCGCTGCGCACCAGCTCGCGGTAGCGGCCGGCGATGTTGCGGGCGATGCGCAGGCTGGCCTCCAGACCCCGGGCCCGCTCACTGGCCTTATTGAGATCTTCCTCGGCGGCGCGGCGCTTGCTGCTCAGGTCCAGCTGCTGGCTGCCCAGCTGGCGTTGCTGGTTGAGGGAGAGGCCGGCGGCGGAGATCTCACCGAGGCTGGCGCGCAGCACCTGGTTTTCGTTACTCAGCCTCTGGCGCACCGACTCCGCTGAGGCCAGGGCGTTGCGGGGCGCGCGCAGATCAAAGCGGATCAGCGGCTGGCCCTGGCGCACCCGCTGCCCTTCCTTCACCAGCACGGTATCCACCAGCCCCCCGACGGGGGCATCAACCTGCCGCACACGGCCACCGGGTTCCAGCTTGCCGGGCACGGCCACCGACTGGGTCAGGGGCGCGGCGATGGCCCAGACCGCCACCAGACCCGTGCTCGCCAACGCCGTCCAGATCAGCAGGGAGGAGCTCAGGGTGCTCTTGCGCAGCAACACCGTTTCGCGGAACTCCCATTCCGCCAGGGGCGGGGTGGCGGGATCGGGGGGGGTGGCGGGCGCCATCAGCTCAGGCCCTCCTGCACCTGACTACGGAACAGGGCGTAGTACCAGCCGCGTTTCTCCATCAGCTGGTCGTGGCTTCCCACCTCCATCAGCGCACCTTTATCCATCAGCACGATCATGTCGGCCGGCCGCACCGTGCTGAGGCGGTGGGTTATGAAGAAGACCGTACGGCCGCGGAAGGCCTCAAAAAGGTTGTTGCACACCTGCCGCTCGGTGCGGGCATCGAGGGCGCTGGTGGCCTCATCGAGGATGAGCATGCGGGGGTTCTGGAGCACCGCCCGGGCCAGGGCGAGGCGCTGGCGCTGGCCGCCGGACAGGCCCGCCCCACGCTCACCCACGCTGGAGTTGTAGCCCTGGGGCATCTCCATGATGAAGTCGTGGGCGCAGGCGATGCGGGTGGCGCGGATCAGCTCCTCCACGGTGGCATCGGGTTTGACCAGCAGCAGGTTTTCTCGGATGGTGCCATCAAAGAGCAGGCTGTCCTGGGGTACCACGCCCACCTGGCGGCGCAGCGAATAGAGCTCCACCTTGCTGACATCGAGACCATCGATCATCACCTTGCCCTCCAGGGCGCGGTAGAAGCGCGGCAGCAACTTCAGGAGCGTGCTTTTGCCGCTGCCCGAGCCGCCCACCATGCCCACGAAGGAGCCGGTGGGGATGTCGAGCTGGATGCCCTGCAGCACCATCGGGCCCTCCTCGGCGAAGCGGAAGCCGACGTTCTCGAAGCGCACGTGACCATCGATCGGCGGCATCGGGATGTTGCTGGCCTCCTCGTCGCTCTGCTCGGTGGGGCGATCGACGATGTCGGAGACGAGCTCCATCTGACGGGTGCTCATGCGGAACTGCTGCCAGGTGACCACCACCTGCATCAGGGGTCTGGTGATATAGCCGGCGATGATGCGGAAGGCGATGAAGCCACCGAGGGTGAGCTGGTTTTGCATCACCAACCAGATGCCGAAACCGATCACCAGCAGGCTATTGAGTTCGGTGACGAATCCGGCAATGTTGGCGGTGGTTTCGCTGGTGAGCTTGAGCTTGAAATCTTCGCCGATGTAGGCGGCGTAGCGGTTGAGAAACTCCCAGCGGGTCTTGAGCTCGGCGTTCTGCGATTTGATGGTCTGGATGCCGGTGATCGATTCGTTGAGATAGGAGCTGGTGGCCACAGCCCGGGCCATGGTGCGCTGCACCTGCCCCTCAAAGATCGGATTGCTGATCAGAGCCACCACCAGCAGCAAAGGCAGGGTGCTGAGCGTCACCAGGGTGAGGAGGGGATTGATCAGCAGCAGCACAAAGATATAGAGGAAGCTGAAGAGAAAGTCGACCACGGTGGTGAGGCTTTGCCCCACCAGAAATTCCCGCAACCGATCGAGCACGTTGAAGTAATACATCACGTGGCCGACGGGGCGGGAATCGAAGTAGTCCTGCGGCAGTCGCACCAGATGATCCAGGATGGTCGCCTTGCTTTCCTGATCGATGCGGTTGGTGATCTGGGCGAAGACAATCGTGCGCAAGGTGCGCACCACCGCCACCACCACGCTGGAGAGCAGCAGCAGGGCCGAGATGCTGATCAGGGCGCCCATGTTCTGGAAGCGCGCCACCTGATCGATCAGCACCTGCATGCCCAGGGGCGTCACCAACGCCAACAGGTTGACGATCACCGAGGCCGCCAGCACCTCCACCAGACCGCGGGTATGGGGGCGCAGGTAAGGCAGGAACCAGGACCAGCTGAAGGCAATCTCCTTGCTGCCGGGATGGCGCTGCACCAGCAACAGCTCGATCAGCTCCGGCGCATCCTCACTGCCCTGCAGCTCCTGGACAGGCAGGCGCAGGGGCCCGAGCTCGGGCTCCAGCAGGCGCACCCGCCCATCGTCATCCACGCCGTCGAGGAGCACAAGCTGGCCGTGTTGGAGCAGCACCGCCGGAGCGGGCACCCGCGCCAGACGGTCGCGCGGGATGCGGCTCAGCACCACCCGCAGGCCCAGGTGATCGATCAGCTGACCGGCGTTGATCAGGTTGAAGCGGGGCTGCTTCTGGAGGATGCCGTCGATGAAGTCGCGCAGGCCATCGCGGTTGCAGGGCACGGCGAAGTGGCGGCTCAGGCTCACCGCCAGGGCCATTGGCACATCGCGGGGGCCGGTGGCCCGGGGCAGGCTCAAGCGGGTGGCACCGGGCTCGGCGGGGGCTGGGGGAGGCGCCAGGCGGTAGGGGGCGGGGACCAGCGGCGCCGGGAAAAGCTCGGGCGACTCGGCAGGCTCAGGCGACGCGGCAGGCTCGGCCGACACGGCAGGCACAGACGGCTCCGCCGGAAGGGTCAGCCCGATCAGCCGGAGCCAGGGGATCGAAGCCGCCGCCGCCGCAGGCTCGATCGGGGAATCGCCTGGCCACGGGGCCGCCAGGGGGCCGCCGCTGCTGATCCACCAGCCGCGACCATCGCTGCGGTCGATGGGCTCCAGCGGCGCACCGGCCGGCTGGCTGACAAGGGTGACCTCCAGCTGGGCGGAGGTCCACTGCTCCAGCAGGGGGGCGGCGGAGGGATCCCGGCGCACGAGCGCGAGCAGCAACTGGTGCAGTTCGGCGGAGCTGAGGTGCTGGTGGAACCAGGCGCTGAAGGGCGAGGGTTCCGCCACCGCCGCCAGGAACTCGGCCGCGGGCACCAGCAGGGCCTGCACGGCGGTGCTGGCGCGCAGATGCTCGCAGGCGCGCTGGCGCAACAGGGAGCTCCAGCCCGCCAGGGCGCCGGGCTGCAGGCGATCGATCGTGAGCGTGCCCTCTCCGCCTGGATCGCTGGCCAGCAGCCGCAGCCGCCCCTGCTGCACCAGGAGCACCCCCGGCGGCAGAACCTCCTCCCGCAACACCACCTGGCCGAGCCGATAGTGGCGGCGCTCACAGTGGGGGGCGAGCCGCGCCAAGGCGGTCGGATCGAGGCGGTCGAACGGGGCGAAGGCCGCCAACTCGGCGGGCTGGACCGCGCCCGCAGAGGGATCCCCGGGGGGCAGGGGCGTGGCGGAGACGCTCATGCGGCCGCCAGCCGGTGCCGCGGCAGCGGCGACAGATCCTCCCCGGCCATCAGCTGGCGCACCCGCTCAGCGAACCAGCGATCGAAGCTCTCCGCCATCATCCGCTCGGCCATGGCGTCGTCGAGCTCGGCGGGGAACACCTGCTCGAGGCGCAACACCACCCACACATCGGGCAGCTCAAACGGCTCCCACAGCTGGCCCGGCTCCCCGCTGCGCAAGCGGTTGACCAGCTCGGGATGGGCCCGGGAGAGGGGCGCCGGCCCCACCAGGCCGCGGGTGAAGCGCTCCTGGCCGCGGGAGTATTGACGGGCGAGTTCGGGGAAATCGGCCTCGCCGCCGCGCAGCTGGTGATAGAGCTCCTCGGCTAGCTCCTGCTCCTCTACCCGAATCAGCGAGTAGGTGACCTGATCGAGATCGAGCTTGCGTTCCAGGAAGCGGATCTCCACATCCTCGGCATGGCAGCGCTGGCGGTAGAGCTGCAGGCGCCGCCCCTTGGTCGCGAAGTAGCGCAGGTCGTCCTCGCTGAATCCCTTCGCCGCCAGCACCGCGAGACGGCCGCGGTCATCACCAGCCCCCTCGGCCTCCAGATAGCGGGCCACCAGCTCCTGTTCTTCCTGGGCCGGGAGCGCCACCGCCTGCACCACCTCGTCGAGAAGCCAGGCCTGGGCGACGGCCAGGGCCAGACCCTGCTGGCGCATCAGCCGATTCAACGCCTCCGTGGACAACCAGGGACGGCCCGGCGGCATCTCAATGGGGCGATCCTCGCAGCGGGAATCCGGGGGAGCGTCGCGATCCATTGGCAAACATTAGGCAGAATCCGCTCGATGGCCAAGGTTGCTGGGCCAATGAGCCGGCCATGCGCACGATTCTCTGCCTGCAGCGGTTCCGGGCCGGCACCCCGCAGCGCCAGGAGGAACTCGACCACTGCCTGGCCCACAACCTGCGCCATCCCGCCCTGGCCGCGGCCGTGGTGTGGATGGAGCCAGGGGCGCCGCCGCCGCCAAAGGGGACGGTGCCGGTGGAGCTCCGCCCGCTGGCGCGGCGGCTGCGCTTCGCGGACTGGCTGCGCCTGGCGGCCGCCAGCGAGGAGGCGATCGTGCTGCTCGCCAACGCCGATATCGCCCTCGGAGAAGGCTTCGCCCAGCTCGGGCGGCTCCTGGGGGAGCGGCACGATGCCCTAGCCCTCACCCGCCGGGAGGCGGCCACGGCGGAGCGGGGGAGCCGACTGGAGGGCGATCCCCACTGGCGCCAGGACGTCTGGGGGATCCGCAGCGATGCACCGATCGACGCCGACCTGGAGGCGGCTGCCGAGCTGCCGATCGGCCGGCCCGGCTCCGACAACCGCATCGCCCATGTGCTGTGGAGCCACGGGCTGCGGCTGAGCAACCCCGCCCTGCATCTGCAGGTGGTGCACCACCAGCGCCTGGGGGCCGGCGCCTACGACCGCCGCCCCGACCGCCTCTTCGGCGCCTGCACCTACGTGCATCCCGCCCTGGCGCCCGGGGAACCCTCGGAGCTGGAACACCGCCTGTGGAGCCGGCAGCCAGAGCGCTCCGGTGGGCTGCTGGTGCAGGTGGAACCGGAGCAGGGGGAGGGGGGGGAACAGCCCTACCTGGCGGCCGCGGCGCTGCCCGCCGGCGCCGCTGGCAGCGCCACGTCCACCCCATTCGGCGATCGCCTGGCACTGGTCGCCCTGCGTCGGCGCTCCCGGCCGCTGGCCTCCCACGAGCTGGCGGTGTCCAGCCCCGCAGCGGGCGAAGCGCCACCGCCGCCGGCCAGCGCCGAGGCCCTGTTCCTGCCGTTGGAGGCCCTGGGGGGGGAGGGCTGCCGCCTGACCCTGCTGCGGCCGCACACGCTCGTGGGCCTCGCCCTGCGGTTGCCCCTGGCGCAGCCGGGGGGCGGGCGCTTGCGGGTGGCGTTTGGCCTGGCCGCCGGTGGCGCTGGGGCCGGCGCCCGCCCACCGGCGCTGGTGCTGCCGGTGGGGCCCGCCCGGGCCGGGGAGCGGCTGCTGCTGCCCAGCGCCTGGCCCGTGCTGCCGATCGCCTGGCTGCAGCTGACGCTGGAACCCCCGTCGGCGGCACCCAGCGCGGCGGGGGCGCCAGAGAGACAGGGGTGCTTCCTGGAGCTGCAGCTGCTGGTGGCCCCCCGCCAGGAAACGGCGGAGCCCGTGGCCCGCTGGGGGGATCGCTTCGAGCTGCTGGTGGAGACCGGCGGCCTGGTGGCCCGCGATCGCTTCTGGCCCACACCGCATCGGTGGATGGCGCTGCGGGGGGCCACACCCGCGGCCTGGTTCGCCCAGGCCTTCGCGCCGCCCCTGCTGGAGTGGAAACCAGACTGGATTCCGCGACGGGCTGACCACAGCGAGGCGCTGCTGCACTGGCAGGGAGCCCCGCTCGAGGCCGAGGCGCGCGACCGCCATGCCGCCCTGGCCTGGACCGTGGAGGCAGCGGAACCGGTGTGCACCTATGTGGGGCTGCCGTGGCACTCCTTTCTGCAGGCTGGAGCCGTACCAGAGCGTCTCCTGACGGCCTACGGGGGGCGGCTGCGGGCGATGGCGAAGGAACTGGCGGCGGTGGGGCGGTCGCTGCGGGGCCACAGCGTCTGCGAGGCGTCCTCCTGGACGGCCCTGCGGCCGTGGTGGCGGGAGCTGGGCGTGAGCGACCTC
>CANEWU010000114.1 GCA_947442825.1 Synechococcaceae cyanobacterium | reverse complement strand
GGGCTTCGCCGGCCTGGGTCATGCCGCTGGTGCGGTCCATGCACACCAGATAGCCCATCTCGGTGCTCTCCAGGAAGCGGCGGTCGTCGGCCACCAAGGTGCCCCGGAAGCCCATCCCCGACTCCTTCGCGAACTGCTCCATCACTGCGGCGCGGCCCGGGTGGTCGGAATGGGAGGGTTAGCTTCGTGCGGGTTGGAGGTGATCAGGCCTCGTTGGGATGGGCGATGACCCGGTCGATCAGGCCGTACTCCACCGCTTCAGCGGCGCTGAGAAAGTAATCGCGGTCGGTGTCTTTTTCGATCTTCGCGAAGGGCTGACCGGTCATGTCGGCCATGCTGTGGTTGAGCATGTCCTTGATGCGCAGGATTTCGCGAGCCTCGATTTCGATGTCGCTGGCCTGGCGCTGGCTGGTGCCGCCCAGGGGCTGGTGGATCATGATGCGGGCATGGGGCAGGGCCAGGCGCTTCCCCTTGGTGCCAGCCCCGAGCAGGAAGGCGCCCATCGAGGCGGCCAGACCCACGCAAATCGTCACCACGTCGCTCTTGACGTATTGCATGGTGTCGTAAATCGCCAGACCCGCGGTGACCGAACCACCCGGTGAATTGATATAAAGATAAATCGGCTTGCTGTTGTCGTCGGAATCGAGGTACAGCATCTGTGCCACCAGGCTGTTGGCGACCCCATCGCTCACCTCACCGCCGAGGAACAGGATCCGCTCCACGCCCAGGCGGGTGTAGATGTCAACCCAGCGCTCGTACTGGCTGCCGGGCAGGCGGTAAGGAACGCTTGGGGTGCCGATGGGCATGGCGAAGGGTGTGGGTCGGGAACGGGGGAAGGAAGCAGAAAAGCGGGCTCAGCCGATGCCGGCGGCCGTGGGCAGCGGAACTGGCAGCTGCTTCTGGCTGGTGAGCACCCGGTCGATCAGGCCGTACTCCCGGGCTTCCTCAGCGGTGAGATAAGTCATGCGGTCGGAATCGCGGCTGAGCTGCTCGACCGCCTTGCCGGTGTTGTCGGAGAGGATCTCGAGCATGGTCTGCTTGTTGTGCAGCACCTCCTTGGCGCGGATCTGGATGTCGCTGGCCTGGCCGCGGGCGCCGGAGCGGGGCTGGTGCAGCACGATCGAGGCGTGGGGCAGGGCAGCACGCTGGCCCTTGGTGCCGGCGCTGAGGATCATCGCGGCGGTGCCCATGGCCTGGCCGATGCAAATGGTATGTACCGGCGGCTTGACGTAGCGGAGGGTGTCGCAGATGGCGAAGGCCTCGGTTTCGAAGCCGATCGCATCGCCCGAATACCAGCTGGTGCCGGTGGAGTTGATGTAGAAAAAGATGGGCTTATCTGGGTTGTCAAACTCCAGATACAGCAACTGGGCGATGATCAGTTCGGTCACATCGATGCCGAGCTGGCGCTTGGCCTCGTCGTCGGAGAACAGGGGCAGACCCAGGTACACGATCCGCTCCTTGAGCAGCAGCGACGGCAGATCCGGCGGCGGCGTGCGGAACATGGCGGAATCGCCGTAGTAGGGGGCCGACGCCGTCATGCGTGCTCGCCAGGGGTACGTGGCAGGAGCCTAGCCGGCGCCCGGAGGCTCGTGGCTCGGTGCGCCGACGGGTTTTCCGCCCGGGCGGCCGCCGCGCCGGCCCCCCTTGCCCGGGGGGCGCTCCCCCTCCTCCTCCAGCGACGCTGGTGCTACCGCCGCCTCCGTGCCCCGATCACTGCGGGCGAACACCATGCGGCCGGTGGGGGTCTGTAAAGCACCCGTGATGGTGACCGGCAGGCGTTCGCCGATCCGCTGGCGGGCGTCTTCCACCACCACCATCGTGCCGTCCTCCAGGTAGCCCACACCCTGGTCGGCCTCCTTGCCCTCCCGCACGATCTTCAGCTGCAGGCTGTCGCCGGGCTGCACCTCCGGCCGCAGGGCGATCACCAGCTCGCTGAGGTTGAGCACCCGCAGCTCCTGCACCTCCGCCACCTTGGCCAGGTTGTAGTCGGCGGTGAGCAGGGTGCCGCCGGTGTCGGACGTGAGGCGCAGCAGCTTCTCATCGGCGCCGTTGCCCTCATAGCGGGTGCTGTTCACCACCAGCCGGCGGCCGTACTGCTCCCGCAGCTCGGAGAGCAGCTTGAGGCCCCGGCGGCCCTTGCCCCGCTTCTCGGCGTTGGCGGAATCGGCCAGGGCCTGGAGCTCATCGATCACCGCCTGCGACACGATCACCTGCCCCTCCAGCAGACCGCTGCCCAGCAAACCGCGGATGCGGCCATCAATGATCACGCTGGTGTCGAGGATCTTGGCGCTGGCGGGCTGCACCACCCCTTCGGCCACCAGCAGCGCCTCGGTGCTGTTGGGGTTGAACAGGCGCAGCAACGTGCGGCCGTGCACCTCGGCGAGGTTGTATCCGAGCACCCCGAAGAACACGTTGCTGAGCACCGCCGCCAGCGGCTTGACCAGCACCACCTCCCAGGGCAGGGGCAACAGCAGGATCGGCGCCAGCAGCAGGTTGGCCACCAGCAGGCCAAGAATCAGGCCCACTGCCCGGCTGATCAGCAGATCGGTGGGCATGCTGCGCACCTGGGCCATCAGGCGGCGCCGCAACTGCTGGAAGAAGAATCCGGCGATCACGCCGAAAAAGGCGCCGAAGCCGGCCAGCACCATGCGCAGCCCCTCGACGTTGGTGACCTGCAGCAACAGGGGCTCGGGCAGCAGATCCACCCCCAGCCAGCCGGTGGCGGCCCCGGAGATCAGGAACAGCAGCAGGATGAGGGGGTCCACCATGCTGGATTTCGTGGCGGCCCATCGCTTCAGCCAGGCAGCATGCCCCATCCACGGCGGATTGCCACAAAGGGGTTACCGCCCGTGAACAGCCCCGCCCCCCGCGCCGCCTACCTGCATATCCCCTTCTGCCACCGGCGCTGCTTCTACTGCGATTTCCCGGTGGTGCCCCTGGGCGATCGGGCCGATGGGGAACGCTCCGCCTCGATCCCCGCCTACCTGGCCCTGCTGGAGGGGGAGATCGCCGCCGCGCCCGCCGGGCCGCCTCTCTCCACGGTGTACCTGGGGGGCGGCACCCCCTCGCTGCTCAGCCCGGCGCAGGTGGAGCGCCTGCTGGCCGCCCTGGCGCGCCGCTTCGGCCTGGCGCCGGGGGCGGAGATCAGCCTGGAGCTCGATCCGGCCAGCTTCGATCAGGAGCGTCTGGCGGGCTACCAGGCCGCCGGCGTCAACCGGGTGAGCCTGGGGGGCCAGAGCTTCGATGACGCCGTGCTGGCCGGCCTGGGGCGGCGCCACCGGGCGGCCGATCTGCGGGAGGCGATCCACTGGCTGGAGCACGCCCGGCGCCGGGGCAGCCTGCGCAGCTGGAGCCTCGATCTGATCCAGGGGCTGCCGGGCCAGGAACTGCCGCACTGGCGGGATCAACTGGCGCAGGCGATCGCCAGCGGCGCCCCCCACCTTTCCATCTACGACCTGATTCTCGAACCCGGCACGGTGTTCGAGAAGCGCTGGCGGCGAGGCGAGCTGGCGCTGCCCGAGGAGGATCTGGCCGCCGACCTGATGGACGAGACGGCGGAGCGGCTGGCCGCCGCCGGCTACGGCCGCTACGAGATCTCCAACTACGCCCACCCCGGCCACGCCTCGCGCCACAACCGCGTCTACTGGAGCGGCGCGGGTTGGTGGGGGTTCGGCATGGGGGCCACCTCCGCCCCGTGGGGGCAGCGCCTGGCGCGGCCCCGCACGCGCCAGGGCTGGGAGGAATGGCTGGCGGCGGGCCAGACCGGGCTGGAACCTACGCCGCCCCCGGGGCATGCCGGGCCGCCCCTCGACGAGCTGCTGCTGGTGGGCCTGCGCCGGCGCGAGGGGGTAGACCTGCCAGACCTGGCCGCCGCCGCCGGGGTGGGCGCCGGGGAGGTGGCGGCGCTGGCGGAGCGGCTGGAGCCCTGGCGGGCGCGGGGGCTGCTGCGCATCGAGGGCCCCCGCTGGCGGCTCACGAATCCTGCGGGGATGGCCCTGAGCAACGGGGTGCTGCGGGAGATTTTGGCGTGGTGGCAGGAGCGACCCCCTGGGCGCTGATCCACTGGCGCAGGGCCCCCACCGCCAGGCCCCGGCCATCGAGCAGGGGCGGGCAGAACGGAGGCTGGCGGGCGGTGAGCCCCAGCAGGTCAGCGGTGACGCGCACCTGGCCGTCGCAGCCATCGCCGGCGCCGATGCCGATCACCGGAATCGCCAGCTGACCGCTCAGCTCCGTCCCGAGCGAATCGGGCACGTGCTCGAGCACCAGGGCAAAGCAACCCGCCGCCGCCAGCGCCTCCGCCTGGCGCCGCAGCCGCTCCTGGCTCACCGGATCGCCGGCCTGGCGCCGGTAGCCCAGGCGATGGACCGACTGGGGGGTGAGGCCGAGATGGCCCATCACCGGGATGCCATGGCGCACGAGTCGGTCGATCACCGCCAGGGTTTCCGGCTCGGCCCCCTCCAGCTTCACGGCCACCGCCGGGCTCTCCTTGAGCACCCGGCCCGCGGCGGCCACGGCGGCGTCGGCGGAGCATTGGTAGCTCAGGAAGGGCAAATCGGCGATCAGCAGTGGCTGGTGGGGGCCGACCGTGGCCAGGCCGCGCCCGACAGCTCGGCAGTGGTGGAGCATCTCGTCGAGGGTGACCGGCAGGGTGGTGGCATGGCCGAGCACCACCATCGCCAGGGAGTCGCCCACCAACACCGCATCGGCGCCCGCCTCAGCCACCAGGGCCCCGGAGAGGGCATCCCAGGCTGTAAGCACCGTGATCGGCAGGCCGGCCTGCTTGCGCAGGATCAGATCACCGGGGCGTTGGGGCACGGGGACACCTGCAGAGCGGCCCATTGCTAGCATTCCAACGACTCGGACCCACGCGGCCCCGACGCCCAAACCTGGTCAGAACCGGAAGGGGGCAGCCACACGGGATGCTCAGGGCAGGCGTGGACTCCGGGTCACCCATTTGCCGCAGGGAGCCACCCGGAGTGGGGCTCACTCGATGCGGGTCTGGCGGTTGAGGAGGAACGGAGGGATCATCGCCCCGCGCTCCTCGGCGGTGGTGGTGAGCGAATCGGCGAAGCTGGGGGCCGCGCGCTCGGGCCGGTAGGCACCCCCGCTCTCGAAGCCGGTGGCGATCACGGTGACGTGGATCTCGCCCTCGATGGACTCATCCACCACGGCGCCGATGATGATGTTGGCGTCGGGATCGACCACGTCGTAGATCACCTCCGAGGCCGTGGTCATGTCCTCGAGGGTCATGTCCCTGCCGCCGCTGATGTTGATCACGCAGCCACGGGCGCCGTCGATGCGGGCCGACTCCAGCAGCGGGCTGGTCATCGCCGCCTGGGCCGCCTCGCTGGCGCGGGAGCGGCCGGAGCCCACACCGATGCCCAGCAGGGCGGTGCCGGCGTCGGCCATCACCGAGCGCACATCGGCAAAGTCAACGTTCACCAGGCCCGGCTTGGTGATGATGTCGCTGATGCCCTTCACCCCCATCCGCAGCACGTCATCGGCGGCGCGGAAGGCGTCCTGCAGGGGGGCGCCGGCGATCGCCTCGCGCAGGCGGTCGTTGGGGATCACGATCAAGGTGTCCACATGTTCGGCCAGACGGGCGATTCCCTCCTCGGCCTGGCGCAGACGCTTGCGGCCCTCGAAACCGAACGGCTTGGTGACGATGCCCACGGTGAGGGCGCCGCACTCCTTGGCCACCTCCGCCAGGATCGGCGCCGCACCCGTGCCGGTGCCCCCGCCCATGCCGGCGGCGATGAACACCAGGTCCGCCCCCTGGAGCGACTGCTGCAGCTCGGCGCGGGACTCCTCCGCCGCCTTCTGACCGATCACAGGGTTGCCGCCGGCCCCGAGGCCCCGGGTGAGTTTCTGGCCCAGCTGGATGCGCTGGCGAGCGGCCGACTGGAGCAGGGCCTGGGCGTCGGTGTTCAGCACCCGGTAGCCCACCCCCTGCAGATCGGAGGCGATCATCCGATTCACGGCGTTGCTGCCGCCGCCGCCGACGCCGATGACCTCAATCCGGGCGTTCTGGCTCGGCACGATGCCATTGCTGCTGGGCTGGGTCTGGCTCATGTCGAGGGAGTCCATCAGGGGCGCCGGCGGGAACAGGGGGTCGACGGGTGCGGAGACGTCTTGGTCTGACGACGTCGGACCCTCGGACAATCCGGGGGGACGGAGACCGTTGATCTGCGGCTGCATTATGTCGGGCACCGGTCCGGCGGATCCACGAAAGGGAAAGGATCGCCCGGACTGCCCCTGCTGGCAATGGCCTGTGGGGAATGCCTGGCTTGTTGCGGGGGCAGGGGCGGGGCCTACTGACCGCCGGGGGGGGGCGGGGCGTTGCGGCCATCGCCGGGTCCCCCGGCCACCGGGCCGCTCAGGCTGAGTTCTGGCTGCTCCGGATCGCTGAGATCGATCATCTGGGGGCGCCGGCTGCGGATCTGGCTCGGCAGGGTGCGGGTGAGGTGCTCCGCCACCTCCAGCCGACGGCGGAGCCGTCCGTCGCTCGGGCCGAGCCGCAGGCGACCCAGCTCCTGAGTGGTCAGCCACAGGGTGCCATCGGGCTCGAAGCGGATCTCTCGGAGCCCCGTCCCGAACCGCGGGGAAGCCTCCAGTACGCGGGCCAGGTCGGAGCGGTGGCGGCTGTTCCAGCCCACCACCTCCAGCTGGGCGGAACCGCGCAGGCGCACACCCACGCCTGGATGGATCGGAATCCAGTTTCCCAGGCGGTCGACATAGCCGCGCTCGCTGCCACCATCGCTGCGGCGGGAGGCGCGGGCCACCGCCTCGCGATCCACCAGTTCGATGCGCAGGCGGGGGGGAAGCATCAGGCGCGTCACCTTCACCTGCTCCACCGGCAGGGCGTCGACGAGGCTGCGGCTCAGTTCGCGGGGCCGCAGGCCCAGCAAAGGCAGGGGGAAGCGCATGCCGGCCGCCTGGATCACCTGATCGCGGTTCACCAGAGCGCTGCCGCTCACCTCCAGCTGGGCGGGATCGCGCAGGGTCCATCCCTGGCGCAGCAGCACGGTGCCGAGGCCCGCGGCCAGGGCGCTGAACACAAGAAAACGCCAGAGGTTGCGCAGCCATTCCGCCCGGCGTTGCAGGCGCAGTTCGCGGCGGCGAGCGGCGCCGGGGGGCAGCGGCCCACTCACAACTCGCATCGGGAGCGCGCCATCAGCTCATCGATCCAGCGGCGGGCGCGCTGGGCATCGGCGAAGGGCAGATCCTTCTTCACCCCTCCCCCCACCAGCCGCAGCCGGCAGGCCCCCTGGCTCTCCTCGGTGAGGGGCGCCTCGCCGGACCCCAGGGAGAGAAGTTCACACAGTTCCAGCTCCTTGATCGCAAAGGAGTCGACGGGCTTGAAGGTGCCGGCCTCGAACGTGGTCCAGCTCAGCTGGCCCTCCAGCAGCCGGGCACCCCCGCAACTATCGAGCTTGGCGAGCTCGGCACCGGCGGCCCAGTCACGGAACAGCCGCTGGCGGCGCCGCTCCAGCCACCCCAGGCCGGTGAGCAGCACAAACACCAACAACAGGGGCAGCCAGAGGAGTCCGTGACTCATCGGGTCTCTCCGCCGGGATTGCGACTGGCAAATGATTCTCTCGCGCCCTGCACGAGAGTGTGGAGCAACCCTTCGAGGGGCAGGCCGCTGGCGGCCCAGAGCATCGGGTACATGCTCTGGCTGGTGAAGCCCGGCAGGGTGTTGATTTCATTCAGCCAGAGGGCGCCGCCCTGACCCTGCGCATCTCCTTCCGGAAAAAACTCCTCGTAGAAGAAATCGACGCGGGAGAGGCCCGAAGCCCCCACCGCCCGGCAGGCCGCCACCGCCAGGGAGGCGGCACGCTCGCTGATCGCCGCTGGCACCTCGGCGGGAATCACGGTGTGGCTCAGGCCTTCGCTGTACTTGGTTTCGTAGTCGTACCAATCGGCGTCGAAACGGATCTCGCCAAG
>CANEWU010000113.1 GCA_947442825.1 Synechococcaceae cyanobacterium | reverse complement strand
GGCGATGGCTTCGATCGGATACACCTGCTGGCCGTCGCGGAAGGGCACCTGGACGCGGAAGGTGCCCTCGGCGCTCAGGGGCACTTCCTCTTCGCCAATGGTGAGGCGGGCGGAGGGGTCGGTGGCGCCGTAGACGATCAGCTCGGCATCCGCCACCAGCCAGAAGGCCCGCTGGCGGGGAGCTACACCGCCCCCACCACTCTCGTTGCGGCCGCTGGCCCAGATCCCCACGCCGGAGAAGTGGTCGCCGACGGCGGCGCTGTTTTCCAGTTCATGGAAGCCCTCGGAGCCGCGACCCAGGCGCCGCCAGCGGGCCGTGGCCGTTTGGTAGAGACGCTCGTGCAGGCCGGAATCGGCGGGCTCCATCGCGGCGGCGGCGGCGGCGGGTGCCGGCAGGGCGGAGGGGCTGGCGTCGAGGGAGAAGGGAATGAATTGGTCGAGGATCTGCTCGCTCGGGAGCAGGGCGGGCACGCGGGCCACAGAGGAGTAGGCCAGGGAGATCCAGCCGCCACCGGCCGCCTTGCGGTACCCCAGCTCCACCCGGTACTCCCGGTCACTCAGGGGCACCGGCAAGTACCACTCGGTGGCGTGGCTGTCGACCACCACCTCCTGGAGGGTGTGGGGGTGGGAGGAGCCGCCGCTCAGGCCGGTGACGTCGGCCACCCGCAGGCAGAGCTGGGTGGCTCCCAGCTGCTCTGCCTCTTGACGATCCTCCTCGGCAATCTCCCAGAACACATACGCCCACTGGGGATCCCGGGGCAGGAACACCACCCGCGTTTCCGCCTCCGGGCGTGGGGCGGGAGTCATCTCGGCTTCGATCGCCTCCAGGGTGCGGCCGGTTTCCCTCTGATACGTGCTGATGGCTTCCACCAGCTCCTCCTTCGACTTGCGGCTGTACAGGCTGACGCCGATATCGCTGGCGATCTGCCGCAGCTGACGCAGGGTCATCACGGCTAGGGATTGCAGCGAGTTCTGGCTCACAACGTCAGATTTCGTTTGGGATCATTGTGGATGACCTTCCCACGCGGCGGGTACGCCCAGGGGCCGGGGTCAGCATCCACTGACCCCCCGAAGCGAAAACCCCCGGCGCACCAGCGCCGGGGGTAAGGAAGGGGCCGGATGGGCGAAAGCTGCCGGGAACCTGGAAAGGATCAGCGGCCGATGCTGCGGTACGGCACCTTGGCCAGGTAATCCATGCTGGTGCTGCCTTGGGCGGTGCCCACGCCGCGCAGGGCGGGCAGGGAGCGCACCCAGGGGAGGTAGTCCTCGGGGAAGCCACCGCGGCGCTGCTGGGCCCGGGCCGGGAAGCTGCGGGCGGTGCCGGTGTAGACGATCTGCGGGAAGCCGAGGATGCTCCGGTAGTACTCGTCGTAGCGGGGGGAGGTGAGGTTGAAGGGGGTTTCACCCACATTGCGGGAGCCCACCACCCGGTTGCGGTGGAAAGGCACGGTGTCGTACCCGAAGGCGTCGAGGTATTCCTGGGAATCGAGGATGTCATCCACCATGCCGCGGACGCCGCGGGTCATCAGCACGGCAGACCAGGCGATCTCCTCCGACTTGCCGTGGGTGGTGCGACCCAGCAGCTTCTCCACTAGGTGGCGGGCCACCTTGTAGTTGCTGTTGAGGTTGTAGAAGCTGCGGGTGAAGGTGTCGGAGAGACAGAGGGAGCGGATGAAATCGCGCACCGTGATCTGGCCGTCGCGCAGCTGGCTCTCCAGGGTGCGATCACGGTCGACCTTGAAGGCGTGGAAGAAGATCTGCCGGTAGGCCGCTTCGATCACAAAATTCTGGTCTTCGCGATCCATGGATGCGGCCCTGGGATCCTCGTCGGAGCCCACCCGCAGCGGGTTCACCCGGGAGTTCTGAGTGATGGGGGCGTAGTTGAGGAGGGGGAGAGCCACGCGTGCTTCAGCATCCGTCGGTGGGGATCGTAGAAGTGCGGCGTCGGCCGCCTTCCCCGGCTGCGGCCAGGGCTCACAGTCCGTAACGTTGCGCACCGACGCCCCGGCGCCGGCGGCCCCTCACCACCCGAGGGGGGAGAGCTCCGCCGCGCTGCGCCCTGGGGCACCCTCGGTGCTGAGGTTCTGCCCGGTGGCGTCCTGGTCGCTGGCCCCGTCGGCCGGCAGGCGCGTCTCGACGCAGAACGACGCGGTGTTGGAGAGGCCCTGCACGGTGCTGGTGCGCAGGCGCACGTCGGGGCCGGCGAAGCGGAACCGCTCCAGGGTGCTCATCGTTTCGTATTCGGTGGTGAGCACCAGCTCATCGCGTTCGTCCATCGCGAACTGCCCCGCCACCGGCGCCGTTTCGGCGTAGCCGCGGTCGCGCAGCAGCAGCCCGGAGCGGCCCCGCTCGTCGGTGGGGATCAGGGCGAAGACGCTCTCCCCTTCGTGGGCCTCGCCGGCCTTGTCCCAGGCCATTGAGCCGCTCCAGGTGACGCAGCAGCCCCCCACCACGCCGGCCGGATCCTGGTTGTGCAGCTCGGCGATCGCCCGCAGACGCGGATCCTCCAGGCCCAGTTCCACCACCTCAATGAAGGAACCGCCGGCCTCGGCGCGGCGGTGCAGCAGGTGATGGCTGCTGCGCTGGGAGCGCCAGCGGCCGCAGCTGAGCCGGAAGAAGCCCAGGGCGTCCTCGATCGACAGGCTCACGGTGGTGCGGGTGGGGGGCGTCGGCCATGATCGCAAGCCAGCCTCCGTCGCCGTGTCCGCCGCTTCCGCCGCGTTGGCGGCCGCCCTCTGCTGGACGGTCGCCAGCCTGCTGTGGCGCCGCATTCCCACCTCCCTGAGCGGCGCCCAGCTCAACCTGCTCAAGAACCTGATCGCCCTGGCGTTGCAGCTGCCCCTGCTGGCGCTGGTTCCCTGGCGGAGCGATGGGCGGGCCCTGCTGTTGCTCGCCCTCAGTGGTGCCATCGGCATCGCCGCCGGCGACAGCCTCTATTTCGCCGCCCTGCGCCGCCTGGGCACCCGCCGCACCCTCACCCTCGACAGCGGTGGTCCGGCGGTGAGCACCCTGGCCGGGGTGGTGCTGCTGGGGGAGGTGCCCAGGCTGGGGCAGGGGCTCGGGGTGGCCCTGATCAGCGCGGCGGTCTTGCTGGTGGCGTGGCAGCGGCCGCCGGGGCCCGAAGCCCAGCGCGGCGCCGACCGCCTCGGCCTGCTGTTGGCCCTGGGGGCCGTGCTCTGCGGCGTGACCGGGGCGCTGCTCTCCCGTGCCGCCCTGCTCGAGAGCCCGATGGCACCCCTGCAGGCGGCCACGGTGCGGCTGCTGGCGGCGACGGCTGCGCTGCTGTGGTTGCTCCCCGGCCTGCCCCGCCCCGGCCGGCTGCCTCGCCCCGCCGGGCGCCGCTGGCCCTGGCTGCTGCTGGCCACGCTCCTGGGCACCAGCGTGGGCATCCAGCTGCAGCAGGTGGCCCTGGCGGGGCTGCCGGGGGGCCTGGCGGTGGCGCTGCTCTCCACCGCTCCGGTGATGGCCGTGCCCCTGGCGCCGCTGGAGGGGGATAGGCCGGGGCTGATCGGGGTGCTCGCGGCCCTGGCGGCCGTGGCCGGGGTCATGCTGGTGGTGGGCTGGACTCCGTGGTCGGGCCAGGGCGGCTGAGCCGGGCGTCGGCCTGGGCGCGGGCCCATCCCACCAGATCCTTGAGCTCCAGGGCGAGGGGGCCGGCGCCCCCCTCCGCCGCGCCGCCGTGGCGCCAGGCCGCGATCTGCTCGAGTTGCACGCCGGCGCTGAGCAACTGCTCCACGAAGGCGTCGCGGAAGGCGGGGTCGTCGGCGATCGCCGGCTGGGTGGCGGCCCAGGCCTCCAGCTGGACCCTGGAGGGCAGGGCTTCGCCGCCGGCCGCCACCGCCTGCAGGGAGCGCAGGGCGTGGGCGAGCAGGCGCAGGTGGTGGCGCTCCAGCGCCGGCAGCAGGGTGGATTCCAGCTCGCGCAGCTCCTCTTCGCCGATCACGGCGCTCTCCGGGGGCGGGGTTGGGGTGGGCTCAGGCCGGGCCGGGGCTTGTGCCGGGGCCGGGGCTGGGCCATAGGCGGAAGCCACAGGAGTGTCCCTCCTCCAGGCGCCAGTGCACCCGCTCCACCTGGCAGTCGGGGAAGGTGCGGCGGATCAGTTGCAGCTCCTGGTCGCAGACGATCGGGAACTGCTCGGCGATGCGCATCACCGAGCAGTGAAATTCGCTGATGATCCAGGCGGTGGGGGTGTCGGGATCGGCCAGCAGTTCGGCCACGAAGCCTTCGAGGCGGCGGAGGTCGACCAGGCGCTCGAGCCGCTGCTGCAGGGGGGCCTCGCCGATGCGGCGCCGGTAACCGGCGGCCTTCTGCTCCGCCTGGAGCACCATCAGATTCTCAATCTGGCCGGGGGGCAGGGTGGTGGCCAGGGAGTGGAGGAGGCCGAGGGCAAAGTCGCCGCTGCCATCGGTGAAGCCGCTGCGGCCGGCCTCGGTGAGGCGCCAGCGGTTGCTGGGGCGGCCAGGACCCTCCACAGTGGGGCTCGCCTCCACCAACCCATCCTCTTCCAGGCTGCGCAGATGGCGGCGCATGCCCTGCACCGACACCCCAAGCTGACTGGCCAGATCGGCGGCCGTGGCCTCGCCGTGGCGCAACAAGCGGGAGAGCACCGAATCGCGGGTGGGTGCGGCCTCGCGTTGGGCAGCAGCCTCGCGTTGGGGGTTGGATTCGGGGTTCGGTGTGGCCGTGGTGGCGGGGGTGCTGGCGGGTTCCTGGCTGGTCCCCCCCAACGGGGCTGCGGATGATTCGGACAGCGGCGCGGGGGAGGGCGCCGTCCCGGATCCCCCGCCGCTGCGGGAAGCCGCCGGTTTGCGGGCCGCCGAACGGGAGGGCCTGGAGGGGCGGGTGGGGGCCGGGACGCCCATGGCACAAGAAGTTCCTGACCACGATGCCACGGGCAGCCGGCGAGTGGGGGCCGCCGCCGTTGGGCACGGTTGGGCACAATGGCCTCCCCCCCCACGGGCTGCCCCCTTGCCCTAGGCTCCAGCGGTAACGAAACCACCATGTTTCGTTACCCCGTCCGTTCCGCGGCGGGAGCTTCCCCGGCCACCGGCACCTCCCCCCGAGACCCCATGTCCGACGCCCCCGTCTCCAGCAACGCACCGGCTTCCGAAAGCCTTGAGGTGATCCGCAAGTTCGCCGAGACCTACGCCCAGCGAACCGGCACCTACTTCTGCAGCGACCCGGGCGTTACGGCCGTGGTACTCGAGGGTCTCGCCCGTCACAAGGACGAGCTCGGCGGCGCCCTTTGCCCCTGCCGCCACTACGAAGACAAGGAGGCCGAGGTGCAGCAGGCCTTCTGGAACTGCCCCTGCGTGCCGATGCGCGAACGCAAGGAGTGCCACTGCATGCTCTTCCTCACCGAAGACAACCCCTTCCGCGGCGAGAGCCAGGCGATCTCGCTGGAGGAGATCAATTCCTTGATCAGCAGCTGAATGCCATGAGCAGCGCCGTCGGCGATCTGGTGAGCCAGCCGTATAAGTACGGCTTTGTCACCGACATTGAAACCGAGAAGATCGCGAAGGGCCTCAGCGAGGATGTCGTTCGCCTGATCTCGGCCAAGAAGGAGGAACCCGATTTTCTCCTGCAATTCCGGCTGCGCGCCTACCGCCAGTGGCTGCGCATGCGCGAACCCGATTGGGCAGCGCTTGGCTATCCGAAGATCGACTACCAAGACATCATCTATTACGCCGCCCCCAAGGAGCGGGAAAAGAAACAGAGTCTCGATGAGGTAGATCCTCTCCTGCTCGAAACCTTCGACAAGCTTGGTATTCCCCTCAGTGAGCAGAAACGCCTCAGCAATGTGGCTGTCGATGCGGTATTCGATAGCGTTTCTATCGCCACCACCTACAAGGAAAAACTCGCCGAGCACGGGGTGATCTTCGGGTCTATCTCTGATGCGGTGCGGGAGCACCCGGAGTTGATCGAGCGCTATCTGGGCACGGTGGTGCCCAGCAACGACAACTTTTTTGCGGCGTTGAACTCTGCGGTGTTCAGCGATGGTTCGTTCGTGTTCATCCCCCGCGGGGTGGTCTGCCCGATGGAGCTTTCCACCTACTTCCGCATCAATTCCGGAGATACGGGCCAGTTTGAGCGCACCTTGATCGTGGCTGAGGAGGGCGCCTCCGTCAGCTACCTCGAGGGTTGCACGGCGCCGATGTTCGACACCAACCAGCTGCACGCTGCCGTGGTGGAGCTCGTGGCCCTCGATGATGCGTCGATCAAATACTCCACCGTGCAGAACTGGTACGCCGGCGATGAAAATGGTGTTGGCGGTATCTACAACTTCGTCACCAAGCGCGGCCATTGCCGTGGCGATCGCAGCCGCATCAGCTGGACCCAGGTGGAAACCGGCTCGGCAATCACCTGGAAGTACCCCAGCTGTGTGCTTCAGGGTGTCGACAGCGTGGGCGAGTTTTACTCGGTAGCCCTCACCAATCATCGCCAACAGGCCGATACCGGCACGAAGATGATCCACGTCGGCCCCCGCAGCCGCTCCACGATCGTCAGCAAGGGCATCAGCGCCGGCCACTCCTCCAACAGCTACCGGGGCCTGGTGCAGATCGCCCCCCAGGCCGTGGGAGCCCGCAATTACAGCCAGTGCGATTCGATGTTGATCGGCGACCAGGCCGCGGCCAACACCTATCCCTACATCCGCTGCCAGCAGAGCAACGCCAGCATTGAGCATGAGGCCAGCACCTCCCGCATCTCCGCCGATCAGCTCTTTTATCTCCAGAGCCGCGGCATCGGCTTTGAGGAGGCGGTTTCGATGATGGTGAGCGGCTTCTGCCGCGATGTCTTCAACCAGTTGCCGATGGAGTTTGCGGCCGAGGCCGACAAGCTCCTCTCCCTCAAGCTCGAGGGCTCCGTGGGCTGACGGCCGCCCGGCCCCGCCTTTCCTGCTTCCCTTTTTTCTTCCGTTTCCCCTTCCGCCTGCGCCGTGATCCGTTCTGAAGCTCCGGTTCTTCTTGAGATCCGCGGTCTGCACGCCCGCGTGGAAGACCAGCCGATCCTGCATGGCGTGGATCTCACCCTGCGGGCCGGGGAAATCCACGCGGTGATGGGCCGCAACGGCAGCGGCAAGAGCACCCTCTCCAAGGTGCTGGCAGGCCATCCCGCCTATACGGTCACCGCCGGCAGCGTGCTCTACCGCGGTGACGATCTCCTGGCCCTGGAGCCGGAACAGCGGGCCCGCCTCGGCCTGTTCCTCGGCTTCCAGTACCCGATCGAGATTCCCGGCGTCAGCAACCTGGAGTTCCTGCGGGTGGCCACCAATGCCCGCCGCCAAGCCCGGGGCGAGGAGGAGCTCGACACCTTCGCCTTTGAAGATCTGGTGCGCGAGCGGCTGCAGGTGGTGCAGATGGATCCCGCCTTCCTGGATCGCTCCGTCAACGAAGGCTTCTCCGGCGGCGAGAAGAAGCGCAACGAGATTCTGCAGATGGCCCTGCTGGAGCCGCTGGTGGCAATCCTCGACGAAACCGATTCCGGCCTCGACATCGACGCCCTGCGCATCGTGGCCGGCGGCGTGAACCATCTGGCCGGCCCCGACAACGCCACCCTGCTGATCACCCATTACCAGCGCCTGCTCGATGCGATCACGCCCGATTTCGTGCACGTGATGGCCGCCGGGCGGATCCTGCGTACCGGGGGCAAGGAGTTGGCCCTCGAGCTCGAGGAGCGCGGCTACGACTGGGTGGACGAAGAACTCGCCCGTTGGCAGCCCACGCCGGTGGAGGTGGCCTGATGCTCACCGCTCCCCTCGACACGCCCCGGGCCGCCGGGCTGGCCGCGGACGCCTGGAGCGCTGCGCTGCTCGCCTCCCTGCCAGACCCCTGGGCGGCGGATGCGCCCGATGTCGCTGGCATTCTTTCGGCGGTGCGTCGTCGGGGCTGGGAGGGCCTGCGGGCCCAACCTCTGCCCTCCCGTCGCCAGGAGGCCTGGCGCTTCACCGATCTGGGGGCCCTGCAAGCGGTTTCTCC
>CANEWU010000112.1 GCA_947442825.1 Synechococcaceae cyanobacterium | reverse complement strand
TCAGACCAGCCGCCGCCGCCAGGGCCTCCGTGGTGGGCTCCTCACCCCCGGAGCGCATCGTCAACTCCTCCCGAAGCTCCTCGAGATGCATCAGCTCCTGCACCTGCCGACCCAGGGTGATCTCCTGCTCGTGCGACAGCAACGGCACACGGCCGATGTCGCGCAGGTAGGAGCGAACCAGATCGCCATCGATGGCGGGAAGCTGGCGAAGGGGGGTCACTCCGATGCCGGCCGGGGCCGCTGGAGGGGAATGCTCGCCAGAAGCGGCATCCGAATCAGCCAGTGCGATGGAGGGGGAGAGGGCAAGGGCCACGACGGTTTCATGACGGTGTGTGAACACTAACCTGAAGAAGTGTGAACTCCTCTCAGGAAGCCGTGGCGGAAAACGGAAATCTTCCTTACGAAGCCCTGGCCGCGTAAAGCACGGACCGTGCGAAGCCCCGGCGCAACCGCTGCGCCGCCGTCTCCTCAGCCCCCAGGCCCCAGCCGTGACACCAGCCAGGAAGCGGTGCTCAGGTAGATGAACACCCCCACCACGTCTGTGATGGTGGCGATGAAGGGGGCCGACATCAGCGCCGGATCGAGGCCGATCCGATCGAACAGCAGGGGCAGTGCCGCACCGGCGGTGGCCGCCAGGGTGGTGATGGCCACCAGGCTCACCCCCGCCGCCGTAGCCACCAGCCAGCTGTGCGAGACGTAGGCCGCCCACGGCACCACCACCACCACCATCAGCAGCCCGAGAAGGGCCCCGGCGAGCGCCTCCCGCCCCACCGCCAGCGTGGGCCCCAGCCCCTGGATCCGCTGGGTGCTCAGGCCCCGGATCACCACGGTGGAGCTCTGGGCGCCGACGTTGCCGCCGGTGCCGATCAGCAACGGGATGAAGGCCGCGAGCATCACCACCTGCTTGAGCACCCCGTCCATCGAGGCGATCACGGCGGCGGTGCCGCTATTGGCCAGGAGCAACACCAGCAGCCACACCACCCGGCGACGGGCGACGGTGAACAGGTTGCTCTGGAAGTAGTCGTCCTCATCGCCGGCCTGCAGGGCGCCCGCCGCGTAGAGATCGCGGGTGGCCTCCTGCTGGATCACATCGATCACGTCATCCACCGTGACGATGCCCACCAGGCGGTCCTCCCGGTCCACCACCGGCACGGCCAGGAAGTCGTAGCGCTGGATCACCCGGGCCACCTCCTCCTGCTCGGCGTCGGTGTTCACCTTCACCACCTCGCGGGTCATCACGTCGCCGAGTCGCTGCTCAGGATCGGCGGTCACCAGATCCCGCAGCGAGAGCATGCCGGTGAGGTGGCGGGAGGCATCGGTCACGTAAAGGCTGTAGATCGTCTCGGTGTCGCGGGCCCGGCGACGAACGATTTCCAGGGCCTGGGCGGCGCTGTGGAACTCCTTGAGGTCGATGTACTCCGTCGTCATCAGACGACCGGCGGTCTCCGCCGCGTACCCGAGCATCTGGGCGGTGACCCGCCGCTCCGTGGGGCTCAGCTCGGCCAGCAGACGCCGCACCACCTTGGCGGGGAGCTCATCGAACAGGCGCACCCGGTCATCCGGGGACATCTCCTCCACCAGCTCCAGCACCTCCCCAGAGCGCAACCGCTCCAGCAGGCTCTGCTGCACGGCGGGCTCCAGATATTCGTAGACCTCGATCGCCTCGTCCTTGGGGAGCAACCGGAAGGCCAGGGCCTGGAGCGTGCGGGGCAGGGTGCCGATCGCCTCGGCGGCATCGACGGGCTGCACCGGGCGCAGCAACAGCTTGGCGCCGTCGTAGTTGGTCGCCTCCAGCAGGCTCTCCAACTGGCGGGCGACCACTTCGGCTACGGCGGACGCCTCACTCATGGGCTGGGCATCGGCAGCACTTCCGAGTGTATGGGGAGGACCGCTAGGGTCCGTCCCGTCTTCCGCACCGCAGTCCGCCATGTCGATCAACGTCCGCGAGGTCTCCGTCCGCACCGCTGACGGTGGCGAACGCCGGCTCGGCGACTGGGAGGGAACGGTGCTGCTGATCGTCAACGTCGCCAGCCGCTGCGGCTTCACCCCCCAGTACGCCGGCCTCCAGGCGCTGCAGGACACCTACGGTGCCCAGGGATTCGCGGTGCTCGGCTTCCCCTGCAACGACTTCGGCGCCCAGGAGCCTGGCGCCCTGCCCGAGATCCAAACCTTCTGCTCCACCACCTACGGGGCCAGCTTCGAGCTGTTCGACAAGGTGCACGCCAGCGGCGAGAAGAGCGAGCCCTACCTCACCCTCACCCGCAGCGAACCGGCCGGGGATGTGGCCTGGAACTTCGAGAAGTTCCTGATCGGTCGCGACGGCACGGTGCTGGGCCGCTTCAAGAGCGGCGTGACCCCGGAATCGCCGGAGCTCAAGGCGGCGATCGAGGCGGCGCTAGCGGTCTGATGGCGGTCTGAGGGGAGCTCCAGGCGCCGTCAGAGACGCGGAGCCCCCTCAGCTAGGTAGCCAACCGCGGGTGGAACGCCCGCCGCCATTGCTGGTTTCCACCCGCAGCCAACGGCGCCCCTGTGGGCAGAACCACTGTTGCAAGACCTGCAGCGACGCCCCGGACTCCACCCGAGCGAGCACCGGGGCGCGCCGCTCGGGCGCACAGCGCAGGGGTAGGCAGCCGGTGCTGAGGAGGGGCTCGTCGGAGTTCTGGCGCCGCCGCACCTCCGGGAGCCTGCGGTCAGCCCCGCCGGCGGGCAGGGCTGCGGGAGTGATGAGGGCAAACCCGAGAAGGGCCAGGACCTGCCAACCCGCCATCGCGGGGTCGCCGCGGCGGGCGACAACGGGCCGGGGAGAACTGGTCATCAAATATCGAGCTGGGTGAGATCGAGCTCGGCGCTGTGGGCTTCGATGAATTCGCGACGCGGCGCCACCTTGTCACCCATCAGAATCGTGAAGATGCGGTCGGCCTCAGCGGCGTCTTCGATCTCGACGCGCTTCATCATGCGGGTGCCGGGATCCATGGTGGTCTCCCAAAGCTGCTTAGGCATCATTTCCCCAAGGCCCTTGAAGCGCTGGATCGTGTAATTGGCCTTCTCGCCATAGCCATCAATCGTCTTGCGCAACTCGGCTTCGTTGTAGCAGTAGGCATGGTTTTTGCCTCGCTCCACCTTATAAAGGGGAGGACAGGCAATGTAGATATAACCACCCTCCACAAGCATCTTCTGGTAACGATAGAAAAAGGTCAGCAGCAGGGTGCGAATGTGGGCGCCATCCACGTCGGCGTCGGTCATGATCACGATCCGGTGGTAGCGGAGATTCTTCTCGTCAAAGTCCTCCCCCTTGATGCCAAGACCCAGGGCCGTGATCAGGGCCTGAATTTCCGTATTTTTATAGATCTTGGCGTCGTCTGTCTTCTCGATGTTGAGAATCTTGCCCCGCAGCGGCAGGATCGCCTGGAAGCGACGATCACGACCCTGCTTGGCGGAGCCACCAGCGGAATCGCCCTCCACAATGTAGATCTCTGATTCCGAGGGATCTCGGGTACTGCAATCGGCCAGCTTGCCCGGCAGGGTGGAGCTCTCCAGCACGGATTTACGGCGTACCAACTCGCGGGCCCGGCGGGCGGCCTCAGCAGCATTGAAGGCCTGGATCGCCTTTTCGAGGATCAGATCGATCACCGAAGGGTTGAATTCGAGGTATTTGGCTAGGGCCTCCCCCACCACCGAATCCACGATGCCGCGCACTTCCGTATTGCCCAGCTTGGTTTTGGTCTGCCCCTCGAACTCCGGATCCGGCACCTTCACCGACAGAACGGCGGTGAGCCCTTCGCGGATGTTCTCGCCGGCCAGGTTCGCGTCGTTGTCCTTGCGCTTGCCACGCTTCTTGGCGAAGGCGTTGAGGGTACGGGTGAGAACCGTCTTGAGACCCTCGATGTGGGTGCCGCCATCAACGGTGCGGATGTTGTTGGCAAAGCCGAGGATGCTGTCGGAGTAGGCATCTGAACACCACTGCAGAGCCGCCTCCACCTGCACGCTGTCCTTCTCAGCGTTGACGTAGATGATCTCGGGGTGCAGGGGCTCCTTCTCGGCGTTCATGTACGCCACGTACTCGCGGATACCGCCCTCATAGAGGTAGGCCTCCTCATGGGCCTCGCCGGTCGGCGAGAGGGCGGCGGGGCGCTCGTCACGGAAGACGATGCGCACCCCCCCATTCAGGTAGGCGAGCTCCCGCAGGCGGGCGGAGAGGGTGTGATAGTCGAATTCGATCCCGGTTGAGAAGATCTGCAGGTCGGGCAGGAAGCGAACAAGCGTGCCGGTTTGGTCCTTGTCGGCGGCGGGCGTCGACACCAGGGAACCGATGGGCGCGCCCCGCTCAAAACGCTGGCGATGCTCCTGGCCCTGGCGGTGCACCGTCACCTCCACCCAGGCACTCAGGGCGTTGACCACCGAGATGCCCACCCCGTGCAGGCCACCCGAAACCTTGTAGCCGCCGGCGCCGAACTTCCCGCCGGCGTGGAGCACGGTGAGGACGGTCTCGAGGGCACTCTTCCCGGTGCGGGGATGGATGTCGGTGGGGATGCCCCGACCGTTGTCGCTGACGCTGGCGGAGCCGTCGGCGTGGAGCACCACCACGATGGCGTCGCAATGGCCGGCGAGGGCTTCGTCGACCGAGTTATCGACCACCTCGTACACCAGGTGGTGCAGACCGCGCGGACCGGTGGTGCCGATGTACATACCGGGGCGCTTACGCACCGGCTCCAAGCCTTCCAGAACCTGGATCTGATCGGCTCCGTAGGCGGACTGGACCTTGCTGGCTTCGCTCATTCGGGCAGGGGTCCCCAGGGGGTTCGCGGGTCGACGCCGACCCGGGGGTCGGCGGTGGGGCCCGGCAGCATCCCGGCGGCGCCCGGGGGGAAAACCCGGCGAGGCCAACCGGAGACGCCTCCGGGGAAGAAACATCCGGGGAGAGCCATCCGCATGGACCCGAAGAGGAACACGGGCGTGATTACGGGCATGGAGCCGGGAAGACGAAAGGGCTGAGAAGCCTCGTCGCATCGGCCACTTTACCACCGCAGCCGCAGGGCGCCAGAGGGGCGGTCGGCGCGAGAGTGGCCGGCCCTACCCCGTCCCGTGCCCACACCGCCCACCCCGATGGCCGACCCAGCAGCGGCGCCGCTGGCCCGCGACGCCCTGCGCCACGCCCTCGCCGAGCGGCAGGCGGGCGGCCCACCCCTTGTGATCGCCCTGATGGGGCCCACCGCCAGCGGCAAGACCGATCTGGCGATCGAGTTGGCCGAGCGGCTCGACCTGGCGGTGCTGTCGGTCGACTCCCGCCAGCTCTACCGCCACATGGACGTGGGCACCGCCAAGCCGACACCTGCCCAACGCCGGCGCGTGCGCCACGAGCTGCTGGACCTGCGCGACCCGGATGAGCCGATCACCCTGCAGGAGTTCACGGCCCTGGCGCGGCAGGCCATTGCCGCCGAGCACCGGCGGCGGGGCATCGCCTTCCTGGTGGGGGGCAGCGGCCTCTATCTGCAGGCACTGCTGGCGGGGCTCGAGCCCCCAGCGGTGCCCCCGCAGCCAAGATTGCGGGCCCAGTTCGAGGCCCTGGGGCAGGAGCGCTGCCATGCCCTGCTGCGGACCGCCGACCCCGAAGCCGCGGCCCGCATCGCCCCGGCGGACGCGGTGCGCACCCAGCGGGCCCTGGAGGTGCTCTACGCCAGCGGCCTCCCCCCTTCCTGCCAGCGGGGGCGCACCCCCCCGCCCTGGCGAGTGCTCGAGCTGGGCCTGGCGCCACCCGATCTGGCGGCACGCATCCGGCGCCGCACCAGGGCGCTCTACGCCGAAGGGCTCGTGGCCGAGACGGCGGCGCTGGTCGGGCGGTTCGGGGCCGCCTGCCCGCTGCTGGAAACAATCGGCTATGGGGAGGCCGCCCGGCTGCTGCGGGGGGAGCTGGCGGAAGAGGAGGCGATCGCGCTCACCGAGCGCCGCACCCGCCAGTTCGCCAAGCGGCAACGCACCTGGTTCCGCCGCCAACACAAGGCCCTGTGGCTGGAGGATGGGGAAGTGCTGCGGAGGGCTGCCCTCGGGACCAGCACGGTCTAGGGTGGAAGTCTCATTGCCTTTGTGAATGCCTCCCCGTCCCCGTTTTGACCGCCGCGCTCCCGTGCGGGAGCTGCCCAACATCAACGACCGCATCAGCTACCCCAATCTGCGGGTGGTCGATGCCGACGGCAGTCAGTTGGGCGTGATCAGCCGGGAGCAGGCGCTGGAGGTGGCCCGAGAACGCGAGCTCGACCTCGTGCTCGTCAGCGAAAAAGCCGATCCGCCGGTTTGCCGGATCATGGATTACGGCAAGTACAAGTTCGAGCAGGAAAAAAAGGCCAAGGAGGCCAAGAAGAAGGCGCACCAGACCGAAGTCAAGGAAGTGAAGATGCGCTACAAGATCGATTCGCACGACTACCAGGTGCGCATCGGCCAGGCGGTGCGTTTCCTCAAGTCCGGCGACAAGGTGAAGTGCACCGTCATCTTCCGGGGCCGGGAGATCCAGCACACCGCCCTGGCCGAACAGCTCTTGATGCGCATGGCCAAGGATCTCGAGGAAAACGCCGAGATCCAGCAGGCCCCGAAGCGGGAGGGGCGCAACATGATCATGTTCCTCTCGCCCCGCAAAGCGGCCAGCGGCAAGCCCACCGCCACCGCCGCCCCGGCTCCGGGCAGGCCCCGTGTGATCCCCAGCCCCGACCTCTCCTTGAGGGCCAACGCCGAATCGGAGGCCGCCGGCTAGCGCGGCTGACGGGAACGTCTACCCTCCAGCCCATCTTTGCCGTCAGCCCAGGGGCTCCCTGAAGCTGGCTCTTCCCCCTGGAGCGAGGGTGTCGGCAAAGAACGCCAGAAGCGCCTGCCAGCCGGCTGCCGCCGCCTCGGGCCGGAAATCGGCGCGCGCCTCACAGAGAAAACCATGTCCGGCCGGCAGGGTGAGGAGCCTGTGGTCATCGGAGGGTGGCCGGTGGGCATTGGCAGCCGTCAGAGCGGTGCCGATCGCCGCCACCTCCGCGGCAGGGATGAGCGGATCTTCGCTGCCGCAGAGACAGAGCAGCCGTGCGGGGCTGGCGGCCACCCCATCGAGGCTGGGGGCGCCACCGCCCGGCCGCCCCGTGGCCACCCCGGCCCCGTAGAAATCGCAACTGGCACGCACAGGGGCAAGGGAGGCGGCCAGCATCGCCACGTGGCCACCAAAACAGAACCCCACGCACCCCAGGCCGGCTGCCAGCCCCGGCTGGACCTCCACGAGCCAGGCGGCGGCGCGGGACAGATCAGCAAGCAGCTGGGGGGCCGTGGTGCGCTCCTTGTGGGCACGCCCCACCCGCACAGCGTCGGCGTCGTACCCCAGCGCCAGGCCGGGCGCGGTGCGGCTGAACAGGGGCACGACCAGGGCCGCGTAACCCGCCAGCGCCAACCGGCCCGCCACGCTGCGCACCCATGGGTTGATCCCGAAGATCTCCGGCAGCACGAGCACGCCGACCCGGGCTGGTCCCTGGGGGGGCAGGGACAGCCAGCACTCCAGCGGCGGCTCTTCCCCCCCCCGAGGCGGCACGGTCACCCACTGGCCGAGTTCGGGATCGGGCCAGGGGGGTACTCCGAGCACAGGCTGGGCGGGGGGAGCAGCGGACACGGGTGAAGCCTCGCGAACCGAACGGGGAAATCTTCACGCGCCGCTGGCACACCCCGGCACACGCTCTTGGGACAACGGGGGAATTGTCACGGGGGCAAAAGCTCCGTAGGGTGGCCGGCAGTTGATCCGGCCACTCCGGCGTGCGATTCCACATCCAGCAGGAAAGCGACATTCCGGCGTCGACCCAGCTCTACAACCAAATCTGCTTTGCCATCGCGGCCCGGCACTACCCGCCGGGGCACCGCCTCCCCAGCACCCGCCAGCTGGCGATGCAGACCGGCCTGCACCGCAACACGATCAGCAAGGTCTACCGCCAGCTGGAGACCGACGGCGTGGTGGAGGCCATGGCCGGATCGGGCATCTACGTGCGCGACCAGCAGAAGCCACGCGAGATCAAACCGCCGCCGGGCCTGCGCAGCAAGGCCATGCCGGACATCGACCG
>CANEWU010000111.1 GCA_947442825.1 Synechococcaceae cyanobacterium | reverse complement strand
GGGCTTAGAAAGCTGAGGTGAGCCTATAGCGACTGATCAGCAGAGAACTCCCTGAGCAAAGCCAGGCCCACGGCGCCGCGACCACCACAGGATCCAAGGCACCCGTTACCCAGAAAACCGCTTCAGCACTGAGAAAACTGCCTCAGATCCGGGGCTTTCCCTCGTTGGCGAGGTTCAAACGCCATGCCCAGCCCCTGGGCTCACCAGCAACACGCGGCTTGAGGAGCCACCGGCGTCTTAGAATCCGTCAATAGAAGCCAGAGACGCCATGCGCGACGTCGTTCAGACCTACAAAAAAAGTCACACAACGGCACGGACCGCCTTTGGCCGCATGCTCCGCATCTGGCGGGAGCGCAACGGCTGGACCCAGTACACCGCTGAGCGCTGGGGCCGCGAGGTGGGTTTCGCGACGCTCTCCAGCGGCAATGTCTCGATGGTGGAGCAGGGCAAGGCGGGCGACCTGCGCGCCCAGGCCCACTTCCAGCTCGCTGAAGTCAACCGCCGCCTGGCCGAACGCGACTGGGGAACCCTGCACAGCCCCGAGCTGCGCCAGGCCCTTGAGCACGCCGAACCGATCCGCGGCGAGGACGGTGAACTCTGGGGGCCGGCTGAGTTCTGGTCCTGCTACGTCGGCCTGTTGCCCGTTCCTGAGGCCTACCGCCAGGTCGAACCCGAGCCGGCGCCGGTGCTCAATGAGCGCGGCGCCGCCGACCTCTCCGCCCAATGGCGCCAGCGGGTGAGCGCCGAGGCCAGCCGCCGCGGCCTCGATCCGATCGAAACCTTCCAAGGCGCCGCCCGCCAGGCTCCAGCGGCCCAACGCAAGAGCCTGCGGGCCGTACTCGCCGGCTTCCGGGACTACCGGCCCGAGGAGCTGACATCCCTCTGGCAGCAGGGCTGGCTGCCGGAGCGCTGGATCGAGGCCTGGCGGGCTTCTCTGCCTGAGCTGCCTGAGCTGGCCGAGGACAGCACGGCCTCCCCGGCACCGGGCCAGAAGGCAGTCCTGGCGGGGAAAGCCTGAGCCCCTGCTCTGGCGGCGGAGCCCAGCGGCTGCAGCTGCCGGTGTAACAACTTGCTGAGCTAGGTCACCATTTTCGGAGTCTCAGCGTTCTAAGCTCTGCGGACAGGCATCCCTTCCGCTCAGACGTGGCAACTGGGACTTCTCCGATCACCGCCCCTCTCCTGCATCCGCAGGCGAGCGCGGCCCTCGGAGCCTTGTCGCCAACGGCTGAGTCGGCCGGCTGTCTGCCCTGGATCGCAACGCAGCACCGCCACGACAGAGCCACCGCCAGCGGCTGGTTCTTTTTTTGTGGCTCGATGCACTCAATGGCCAAAGGCTGAGTTCAGTCAATTGCTGCTGCTTGCCCTGTCGAACCCTCGACTGTTCCCCTCACGACTGACCTTCCCCCGGAGATCCCCCGATGAGCCCCAAACCAAACTCCAACCCTGTCCCCACCGAGCACCGCAAGAGCCATCCCCGCCGGCACCGCAGCTACGGCGAGCGCCCCACCATCAGCCAGGAGCGCCACTACCTGCAGGTGATGGTCTACGCCGACTGCCACCGCAAGCTCCGCGAGCTGATGGAGCGCCACAACCTCTCCGCCAGCGGCGCCGCCCACCACCTGATGCGTCTTGGCGCGGGCCTCAACCCCCTGCCGCCTTTGGATCAGCAGCCCTCCACCCGCCGGGAGGAGCCCACGCCATGAGCTCGACCCCTTCCGCCACCCCTCCCCGCAGGCCCGCCCTGCCCGCCTTCCTCGGGGGGCGCCGGCCGCCCGGGCACACCCTCGTCCCCAGCCGCAGCCTGCGGCGCCTGCACCGGCTCCTGCTGCTCTCGTTGCTGGGGCAGCTCGTCACCATCGGCCTGGTGGTGGGTGCTGTGAGGCTGCCCGCCCTGAGCCCCCATCTGGCCCCCGTCAGCCCTGCTGGCCCTGGGGCAGCTGGGGGCCACCCCGGCGCCGCCCCAGATGCTCCGCCCTACGCCGTGGTGGCGCCATGAGCAACAGCACCACCGACACCACCCGAGCCCCCGCCCACGATCGGCGCCTGTTGCGGCTGCCGGAGGTGCGCCAGAAGGTGGGGCTCTCGAGATCGGCGATCTACAAGCTCATCTCCGAGGGCCAGTTCCCCCGGCAGGTCGCCATCGGCCCCAGGACCGTGGCCTGGGTTCAGGAAGACCTGGAGCGCTGGATCGAGGAGCGCCTCAACCCACCTGGTCCAGCAGGAATCTCTTGAGGGCCAGCGGGTCCTGCGCCGGAGCATCGAAGGCGTCAGGGTTGAGCATCAGTAGGTTGTCCGGCTGGCCACGGTTCTCGGGAATGATTCAGTCCACTGGCCGTGGCTGGCTTTCGCCCAACACCCTTGAGTGGGGGGGGGGGAGAAGAGCTGTCATCAAGGCTCCGAAAAATCGGCTCTAGGGACTGTCCTTCGAACCGTGGTTCGACCATGCCCAGGGACATCGCCGGAGGGCTACCGTCAAACCCATGGTTGGGACTAAGGTTTGGGGGCAATGAAGACGGCCCAAGGGCGGTTGCCACGGAAGAAAAATTCGGGTTTTGGAGTTCGAACCCGTTCGATCTATTACATCCGATGAAGGGCGGTATAGATGACGGTATAAGCACGGCCGTGATTGTCCAAACTCGTCCCGGAGCCTCCGTTCTCGTCCACAGCACACGGACACCCCCTCCGTTCTCCAAGAACCCATTCATATCAAGGGCTCTCAGGCAAAGGCCACGGGTCCTTGCAGGGCACTAGAGAGGGGTCAACTTGGCACAAGGGTTAGGCAAAAACGACCAGGGAGGGCACGATTAGGCAAGTCGCTGGGCAAATCCGTTGCCTGCCCTCTACCCCTGGCTGAGGCGCCAGAACTGAGCCCTGAAGCTGCGGGATTGGCGATGAGCCTGGAGCTTGTTGGCTCCTTCTCGATGCCCCCATTCTCAACGGTGAGTCTGAAGGTTCGCGACTCCTGGCTTCCAATGGAGGAGGTTTGCTGACCCCGATCTGGGAGGCGGCCTAGTTCCTTGCCGAACTTCAGTTGATCTAAACCACAGTGCTGGCAATACATCGGACCATTCGTGGACACACCCCCGAAGAATCCCCACCTCGCCACGGCAACCCGTCTCCAGCCTGCCCATGAGGCCCCCGTCAGAGCACCGGGTTTGGGATCCAGTCCCATGGCCCGGCCCTGCGAGGCTTCGCCCAGATGATGCAGACTCAAGGCCACCCGCCAGCCGCCACTGGCCCATGGCGCAGGAGCTGTTGCGGTTTCTAGAGCAGTGCGAATGCTACGGGCAACGCTGCGGCGGGCCGGTGCTCCTGGTCGGTGCCGTCTTGGGATCCGGTGTTGTGCAGCTGGTCAGTGGCCCCCTCGGCCAGACCAGCCGCTTCAGCCTCGAACTGCTGATCCTGCTGATGCTGAAACTCACCGGCCCCCTGCTAGCGGGAATCCTGGCGATGGCCCTGCTTCTTCCCTTCTGGTTGCCCGGGGAGCGACGGTCCCTCCCCACTTCCGGCGTTCGGATTGTGCTGGCGGCAGCTCTGGTGGGAGCCCTGTTGCAACTGATGCTCCTGCTAGCGGCCCTTTGCGGTGGTCTGCTGGCCTCACCGCGCGCCGATCTGGTGGGCGAGTGGCGCGATCTGCTCAGTGCTCTGCTGCTGGGTGATGTGTTGCGGTCGATGGCCAGGGCCGCGTTGTTTCTTGCCTCCATCTGCGGCTGGACGATCTGGCGCACCCGCGCGGGCCACGCTTCTATGCGCCACAGGGAGCTGCTCACGAGCAACCTTCTGGTGGAAGGGTTGGTGGTGTTGATGGGCCTGAAGCTCGCCTGGATCATCGTGGTGGAACCGCTTCGACTGAGCGCCAGCCCCCAATGAACGAGGAAGGCCCTGTCACCCGAGGTTTGAATCGACGGCGGGGCCCCCTTCTGTTCATGGGTTCTGGGCTGCTGCTCACCGCCGCGCTGCTGGTGGGCCTCGCCCGTGAACAGGGATGGGGCCAGCGCCACCTCAACCTTGAGCTGCTGATCAGCAACGCCATGGGCGTGATCGTCGGCCAGGATGTGCGCATTTCCGGCCTGCCCGTGGGGCAGGTGCGCTCGGTCATCCTCCGCCCCGATGCCCGGGTGCAGGTGCAGCTCCAGGTGGCCGAGCGCTACGCATCCCTCGTAGGGCCCCGCAGTGTGGCCAGCCAGGGGCAGGAGGGCTTCGTGGGCGACCGCTTTTTGGAGCTCAGCCCCGATCCCCAGCCCCCTGGCCAGGCTTTAGCTCACCATCGCATGCAGGGACAAACTCTCCCCTACCAACAGCCGACACCGATCGCCAGCATGATGCAAGACCTGGCAAAGACCCAGGCAAACCTGCAGGCCACCCTGCAGAACACGAGCAAGCTCACCGCCAGCGATCTTCCCCAGACCTTGCGGGACATGCGCCGCAGCCTGGGGGAAGTGAATGGCCTCAGCCAGGCCCTGCGCCAGGAAACCGTGGCCACGGCCCCGAAGCTGCGGCAGATCCTCAGCACCGTGGAACAGGAGACGGCGGCGACAGCCCCCCAACTGCGTCAGACCCTGCGTCAGATCTCGCAGACGGGCAGCAGCACCACGGCCACCGCCACCCAGGCCGAGCAGTTGCTGCGGGAGAGCCGTCCCCTGTTGGTGCGGACCCTCACGGAATTGCAGCAGGTCTCCACCACAAGCCGGCAGCTCTTGCAGATGCTGTCCCGCTTCCTCGGAACGGAGGAAAGCAAGGACAAGCCGAAGCCGTGAGTTGGCGGCTCAGCGGGCGGCGATCGCATCGGCGGTGCGAAAGCCGATGCCACGGATGGCGCGGGTCAGGCGATAAGGGTTCTCCGCCATCACCGGCACGTCGTCGTTGGCGTAGGCCTTGCAGATCCGCACCGTCCGGGCGGTGGCGATGCCGTCACTCCAGAGGAAGACCATGATCTGGCACACCACCGTCTGATCCGGCCAGGCCTGAGCGATGGGGCCAACCCGCACCTTGATCACTGCAAACACCTGCTCTCCAAAGGCGGGGAGAGGTGCGCGGGAAGGAGGCCTTGGACTGCAGACCGTGCTCCCGATCCGGTACCCACTCGCCGGAGACGGTGATCCATTCGCCAGGGTGATCTCGGCAGCATGGCCTACCACCGTCACCCGATCACGGTGGCGGCTGTCCTTGATCCGCAGCACACAGAAGCCATTGGCGGGGCTGTGAAAGGTGACCCGCTCGATCAACCCCGCCAGCATCTCCCGACTGGGCTCCGGTATGGAGGAAGCGCCGCGGCAATCAGCAGGAGTGGCCATCAGCGTGCCCGTCGATCCCGTGGCCAGCGCTGTAGCACCTGCCGGGAGCTTGGCGCATGGCGGGAGCCGGCAATGATGGGGGCCGCCGCATGCTACCGAGAGGAAGGCTTGCGCGGTTGGGCACAGAGCTCAGCTGCGATCGCAGGCATGTCAAAAAATTAAGCCCAGCCACTTGTCAAGCTCCACGCTATGGATATAGTGAGCTCATCCGCACCTCGAACCATGCTCACCGGCACCGATCTGCTCACCAAAGTCAAGGAACTCGGCGACGTCTCCAAATCCGATCTGGTGCGCAGCTGCGGCTACGTCAGCAGCAAGAAGGACGGCGGCGATCGGCTGAACTTCACCGCCTTCTACGAGGCCCTGCTGGAGGCCAAAGGCGTCAGCCTCGGCGATGGTGGCTCCAAGGACGGCCCCGGTCGCAAGCTCAGCTACGTGGCCACCGTGCAGGGCAACGGCAACCTCTTGGTGGGCAAGGCTTACACCGCCCAGCTGGGCCTGCAGCCCGGCGATGAGTTCGAGATCAAGCTCGGCCGCAAGCAGGTGCGCCTGGTGCCGGTGGGGGGTGAGGGGGAAGAGTGATCGCGGCACGGCTCACCGCGCCGGGCGGGGCCGACGGAGCCGGACGCAGACAACAGCCTGCCGGCTCAAAAAACATCTTTTCCGGTGACACGTGGTCGTTGCGGCCTTGTCCTCGGGGCTGAGCAGAAGGCCTCGGGGACGGCAACCGGCAGAGTGGAGACCCTTTCCGCTTGGCCATGACCCCCACCCGTGAACAGATCCTCGCCGCATCCGCCGGCTGGGTGGCGGTGCTGCTGAATGTGCTTCCCGGCCTGGGGACCGGCTACCTCTATCAACGGCGCTGGAAGGCCTACTGGATCACTTCCGCCCTGGCAACGGCCTGGTTTGTGGCAGGCGCGGTAGTGGGCCAGAACGCCGACGCCACGGCGGAAGCTCAGAACCAGCTGCTCGGCCTTGTCGGCCTGCTGCTGCTGGCAGCTGCTACCGCCACGGAAGCGGGCCTGGCTGTCAAGCGCGTGCGCCAGAGCAGCTGACGGGGTGGATTAGCCCTGGGAGCCGATCCTGCGCCGCAGCCGACGGCTCATGGCCAGTAACGCCGTGACGCCCGCCACCGGAAGCGGTGCCGGGACGTTGGCGGGCTGAACCGCACCGATCGTGCGGAGACCGTGGCGGGTGCGGCGATTGCCGAACACATCCAGCAGGATCGGGCTGCCATCGATTGGGTTGATCAGCTGGTTGGCGCCATTGGCATTGCTGATCTGATCGATGAGGGGGCCACCGGGATTGGGATAGGCGCCTCCTGGCAGGGGGAAATAGGCGCTGGCGCCGCCGCCGAAATCCTCAAGGATGAGGGGGATACCACTGGTGAGCAGACCGGAGTTGCCGAACAGGCTCTGCAGAGCTGCCGCGTTCTGGTTTGGGGTGGTCTGCAGCCAAACGGAATCTAAGGCTAGGAGAACACCTGCGTTGGCCAAACCAAAGACTGCATTGGAATAGGACGGCACACCAACAGGAATGAGCCCATCTTGAGCGTTGATCAACGAGACATAGCTCTGCTTGAGCGTGATCATGCCGCCGTCAAAAGCTGTGAGCGGCTTGCCGTCGCAATCGTAGGGATTGGTGCTGCAATAGGTGGCGGAGTGGTCAGCGTTGTAGAGGACGTCCTGAAGAATCGATGAGGCGGTGATATTGAGTTCACCGCCAAGGATCGCTTGCAGCCGCTGAATGCTGGAATTCTGAGCATAGACCGAGACCAGGCTGTTGACCAGATTCATCACGCCCGGCTGGGTGTCGTCAGACACCGAGACACCGCCCGACTCGGTGATCAGCGACGACACCACATTGGCCACACCACCACTCCAGACCACGGACCCGACGGCTAGTGCCGCCTGGCTGATCGAGCTGCGCACCATATTGAGGGTGGCATTCACGCCGCTGATCGCCCCTACCCAAGCCGGACCAATGCCCAAGATCTCAGGATTGATGCGCGCCAGCGCCACCTCGCTGAGGTCAAGGGTGGAGTTGGCCTTGGCTTCGAACACGGAGCGGGGAACCTGCTGCCCATAGCTCACACTGTTTCGGGCTGTGGACTTATTGAGGTTTGCCGTGGAGCCCTCGCCCAGCTGCAGGAAACCGTTCAGGCCATCGCTGTTCAGTGCATGGATGTTCAGGGAAACCCCTGGGGCCAGCTTGCCGAAGGAAAATGCTTGCTGGGTCAGGATGTCGAAGCCCGGCCTGAAAACATCGACATTCATTTTGTCGTAGTCGGTGCCCCCGCTGCTCACGAAGCTGGGATTGCCGACCAAGGTGGCGCCATTACCCTGGATGGTAAGGGTGTCGCTGATCGTGGTCAGCCAGCCTCCGGGTTCTTCCGTGGCGTCATCCACATCGATCTCCAGGCCGGGCTAGATGCTGATCGTGTCGGCCCCGAGATTGCTGTTGGCCTGAGCCAGGGCCCAGGCGAAGCTGTTTGCCGTGGCGCTGGTTCCCCAATTGGCATCGCTCACCGTGTAGGTGGCAGCGCGAACCGGCGAGGCCCCCAGCAGCAGGGGCAGAACCGCAAGTGCCGAAAAGGCGGGGATGCTGCGAACGCAGAACGGGGATCGAAGGAGGGGAGAAGGCACGGCAGGTCCGCCAGCAGCGGCCAAATGTTCGCTCATTATGACCCGATCAACCGCATGGCAAACAATCAGCTGCACGGCCAAGCGAAGGACCCATGGGACTTGATCTGGCATGGCGATCCCCCAGCGTCAGCATCTG
>CANEWU010000110.1 GCA_947442825.1 Synechococcaceae cyanobacterium | reverse complement strand
TGTGCGGCGGCAGCTGGGGGCGGGGCGCTCCGCCGGGATGGATTCCCTCTCCTGATTCGCCCGCCGCAGCCCCCATCCCCACCACCCGCGATGCTCCCCTCCCTCCGCCGCCAGCTCCTGCACTTCGCCACCGATCTGGCGGCGCTGGTGGACAACCCCGCCGACCTGCCCCACGGGTTTGACCTGCTGACCCGCAGCTACCGCACCCCCGCCGCCGACGCCGCCCGCGCCGCCCTGCGGGCCGATCCGGCGATTGCGCCGCTGGTGGCGGAGCGTTATTGGGGCGCCTGGCCCGCCCCGGCGGAGCTGCGGGCGCTGCCACCGGGCAGCCTCGGCCACCGCTACGCCCTCTGGTTTACCGCCGCTGGCGGCCAGCCCCTGCCCGATCCGGTGCTGGAGCCCGGCACTGCCGGCGACGACCTCTGGCTGCACCAGCGCGTGCGCCACACCCACGACCTCTGGCATGTGGTGAGCGGCTGTCCGCCCAGCCCGGCCGGTGAGGCGGCCCTCAGCGCCATCAATGTGATGCAGCTGCGCTGGCCCGGCAGCGCCATGTTGATCGGCGCCGACCTGATGCACCGCTGCCTGGAGGGTCCTGTCGCCGAGCCGGATGATCCCGATGTGGGCCTGGCGGTGGCCTACGGATTGGAGCTGGGGGCGATCTGCGCGCCGCTGCTCGCCCAGCGCTGGGAGGAGGGTTGGGACTGGCCGCTGGCGGCCTGGCGCGAGCACTTGGGCATCGCCGCGATCGTGGCGCGCTCGCCGTTTACTGCCGCCACGACCTCACCACCCTGGGCATCACGGACGTGATCAACGAAAACGTGGCGTTTGACCCCGACAGTGCCCAGAGCTATGTGGTGGCCAGCAGCCTGGCCTCCGTGCCTGCCCCGCTGCCGGTCTTCGGGGCCGTTGCCGGCTTCTCCTTCGCCCGGCGCCTGCGCCACCGCCAGCGGCCCTGAGGCTGCCCGGCTAGGTGTCAGGAGATTGGTCCGCGATCCGCGCCGCAAACCCGTTGCACTCTGTTACAGTCCTCGTAACAAACCGCAACCCCCACGGTTCATGGACAACACCTCCCCCCGCTTCGGTTTCGTCGCCTTCGCTGAGACCTGGAACGGCCGCCTGGCCATGCTGGGCTTCGTGATCGGCCTGGGCACCGAGCTGCTCACCGGCCAGGGCATCCTTTCCCAGATCGGCCTCGGTTGAGCGCCATGGGAACCGACTACACCGCAGCCCTGATCGGCCTTGGCGCCGTGGTTGTTGTGATCACCGCAATGGTCACCTACGTGCTCAGCCGGCCCACTGACCTGACCCCCCGCTCCCGCTGATATCCCCACACCCCTACCAGCCATCACCCCCATTCCTTTCCAGGAGGCCCCATGAGCAACACCCCCGCCGGCGAAAAGTGGTTCCAGGACCGCGCCGCCCAGCAGATCCACATCGACCAGCTGCGTCGCGCTGAGTTGTTCAACGGCCGGGCCGCCATGCTCGGCATTGTGATCGGCATCCTCACCGAAGCGATCACCGGCTCGGGCATCGCCCACCAGATTGGTCTCGGGGCCCTGGTGGATGGCTACGCCGCCTGCCGCACCCAGTTTCTGCCCTTCTGCTTCTGATCCCACGGGTTTTACCCCCCGTTCGATCCTCCCCCGGCCTACCGGGGGTTTTTTGTTGCCATTTCTGTCAGGATTGGCGACTTCCAGGGGCCTTCGCGCCCCGTTCGCTACCGCCCCGCGCCCCTCGCAATGAGCCCCACCCCCTCTGCGGCTGCTGTGCGCAGCGATCTGTTGTTCCGCCCGGCCGCTGAGCGCTTCCACAGCCAGCTCGACTGGCTCGAGAGCTGGCACACCTTCTCCTTCGCCAACCATTTCGATCCAGCCTGGATGGGCTTCGGGCCGCTGCGGGTGATCAACGACGACACGATCGCCGCCGGCCGCGGTTTCGGCATGCATCCCCACCGCGACATGGAGATCATCACGGTGATGGTGGAGGGCCAGCTGAACCACCACGATTCGCTGGGGCACCGCGAGGTGCTGCGGGCCGGTGAGGTGCAGCGCATGAGCGCCGGCACCGGTGTGGTGCACAGCGAAATGAACGAGGGCGATCGGCCCTGCCGGTTACTGCAGATCTGGATCGAGCCCAGCAGCCTCGGAACGGCTCCGGGCTACGAGCAGAAGCCCTTCGCCATCGGTTCCGGCTGGACGCCCCTGCTCGATCCGCAGCGGACCGACGGCGCCATGGCCATCCACCGCTCCGTGCGCCTCTGGCGCGCCCAACCCGCCGCCGGCGAAACCCTCCCCCTGCCGCTCGCCAGCGGCGACACCGGCTGGATCCAGTTGATCGAAGGCGCGGGATCGGCGGAGGGCCAGGCCCTCCAGCGCGGCGATGGTCTGGGTTTTGCCGCTGGCGCCGTGCAGGCCTTCAGCGCGGGGCCGGCGGGAGCCGATCTGTTGCTCTTTGAGCTGCGTTGAAGGGCCTTCAGGGTGTCGTGGAGCCTTAGTCGGGAATGGATGTCACCACCGTCTCTGCCAAATTCCAAGTGGTGATTCCCAAGCGGGTTCGCGAGCAGTTCGGCCTCAGCCCCGGCCAGACCCTTCAGGTGATCGCCTTACCGGGGCGCATCGAGTTGGTGTCCACCCACACTGCCGCCGAACTGCGTGGCTCCTTGCCAGGCAGCAACACCTTTCAGCGCGAGGCTGATCGCTTGTGAGCTTCCAGCGCGTTGTGGTGGATTCCTCTGGTTAGATCGATGTGTTCACCAATGGCTGGCAGGCTGAGACCTTTCTGGCCCTGATGGCTGACGAACGTGCCCTTGTGGTGCCGGCGATCAGCATCTTTAAAATCGCTGACGTCGACTGGCTGGATGCCACGGCCTGATCCGATGAATGGCCCCACCGTTTCACCCTGCCTCAGCGCTCCAGCGGCGCCGGCGGGGTGGCCGCCTCCGCCAGCTCCCGCCATTCGGCCACCACGTAGGGGGGCACCGGTAGCTCCACGAACACGCCGCTGAGTTGCAGCCGCACCGGGCGATTCAATTGCAGGTCGGCGAGCAGGGGCGCGAGGTTGAACTCCGCCGCCGCCGCCCGGTTGTCGCCCGAGAGCTTGGGGCTGGAGAGGGTGATGTCATCGAGCAGCCACTCGCGTCGGCCGGCCCGCACCACCAGTGGCGTGGGGTGGTCGATGCGCACCTGGCCCGGGTAGCCCACGATGCGCAGCACCACCGGCGCGGTGGGCCCGGGCGGCCCCTCGCGGTAGGCCACCACCTGCCAGCTCTGGTAGTCGAGATCCCGCAGGCTTTCGAGGCTGCGCACCAGGCCCGTGCCCGTTTCCTGCGGGCTGGCCTGGAGCTGGGCCCAGGCGGTGCCTGGAGCCGCCAGCAGCGCCCCGAGCAGTAGCGCCACCGTTGCCATCAGCGAGGCCAGAGCACGCTGCCACTCTTGCCGCGGCCCCGTCCGCCACGGCCAGCGCCACGACGAGACACCCCGCCCGCTCATGCCGGCACCTCCGCGGGCCGCTCCGCCCCCGGGATCGGGGTCCAGCCGGTGTGGGTGGCCCACAGCGCCCAGATCGCCATCGCCCGCAGGTAGTGGCAGGCCCGGAAGGTGTGGGCGGCCGTGATCGCCTCCGGGGTGCGGAACTGCAGCCCCCCCTCATACACCTGGCCCACCACCGATCCACAGATCGCCAGCGCCGTTTTCGTGTCGCCCATCAGCCGGTAGTAGGCGGCCAGGCCGAAATTGATGCCCGTCCACACCTCCAGCGGATGGGTGCCGTTGGGATCGAGCGGTGTGCCATCGCGCCGCAGGCCGTTCGCCACCCCCAGCCGGCCCCCCTCGAATCCCTCGAAGCAGGCCTCGCGCACCGCCCGCAACGTCGACACCGCCCGCTCGTCGGCCACCACCGGCGGCAGCCCCAGCAGCCGCGCATAGAAATCGCCGCAGAGTTGGTCGGCCATCACCACCGGCGTGCCGCTCTCGGCGTCGATGCGGTAGTACTCGCCGTTCCAGAGCAGGTCGTCGAAGTTGGCGCGGGAGCGCTCCAGCCAGTCGCTGAATTGCCGCTGTTCGTTGCTGGTGTCGAGCCCCAGCTCCAGCTGCAGCCGCTGCCCCATCGCCAGCGCCGCCTCTAGCGCCGCAATCCACAGGGCGCCGCAGTAGGCGCTCACCCCCTGCAGCGGCCAGTCATCAAACGTCTGGTCCGGCGCACCGCCGTTGTCGGGCAGGCCGTCGTCGTTGGCGTCGAACGTTTTCAGATAGCGCAGGGCCGTGACCGCCGCCGGCCAGCAATCCGCCAGGAAGCGCAGGTCTTCCCCGTTGGGGGCCAACCGGAAGGTGCGCCACACCTGCAGCACGAAATCACTGGCCAGGTCTTTCCAGAGGTTGCAGTCCTGATACGCCGTGTAGTTGGTGGCGTCGAAGGGTCGCTCGTTCGGGGCGCCCAGGTCGTGGGGGGTGGCGCCGGCCACCTTCCGGGCTGCCTCCACCCGGCCCCGGCCCTGGGTGAAATACCAGCCGATCGGCCGTGGGGTGGGGTCGGCGGCGGGGATGGCGCGGGCAAAGTCGCGCAGCACCGCCTTGTCGAGTTCCGGCCACAGCTGCAGCAGCGCAAAGGAGCCGTAGAGCCGCACATCCAGGCTTTCGTACCAGGCGTAGTCGAGGCACTCGAGCACCCCGAAGCGGCCCACCGGATCCTCCGGACCGGCGGCGGTCCAGAGGGTGCCGCCGCTGGCCAGGTCGTAGAGCTCGTTGAGCAGGGCCATGCGCAGCGGCTCCGGGAGATCGGCGCGATCGAGCACCGGCCGCTGCCAGGCCTCGATCGCCGCCCGCCAAGTGCGCCAGTCGCGCAGGGCCTCGGCGGCGATGGCGGCGGCGTTATCGCCCTCCGCCCCGAAGTGATCGGTGTAGCGGCGCAGGGCGCGGGTGCCGGTGGCGAAGGACGTTACCGGCAGGTCCCAGGCGATCACCACCGGCAGCTCCAGCTCCGCGCCGGGCTCCAGGCGGAAGCGCACCGCCAGGGCGGCGCTGGCCGGATCGTTGGCGCCGCTGCAGCGGTCGTTGTCGCTTTCGGGGAGCGAGCCGTCGCGCGCGAACGGCCCCCAGATCTCGGCCCCATCGCCGGCCGGATTCCAGCGGCTGCAGCGGAACAGCTCCACCTCCTGCCCCAACGCCGCCGCCTCCGGCACCGCCAGGCACCACTGCCCCTGGCCCTCCGCCAGCGGTTCGCTGCGCTCCCCCTCCAGCAGGATGCCCCGCAGCCCCTCGCCGTCGGTGCGGCGGTTGCGTTGCCCCTGGCTGCGGCCGATCGCCGGCAAGTAGTTGTGCTCCGGGCTGCCGTCGTCGCGGAAGTGCACCGCGGCGGCCGGGTCGGTGTTGGTGAACCATCCGCAGGTGTTGCGCCAGCTCAGCAGCAACGACAGCTCCAGCGGCTCATCCGTGGGGTTGCGGAAACTCCAGACGAACACCGCCACCGGATAGCTGGTGCGCCGGTAGTCGCCCGGCAGGATCGGGCTGAAGGCCTCGCAGCGCACCTCGGCGGCATACACCCCGTCGTAGTCGTAGCGGTGCAGGGGGTAGCGGGCGCTGTAGGTGCCGCTGCTGCGGGCGCCATCGCTGGCCGGATACCACTGCCAGGCGGCCAGGGGCGCGCCGCTGCCGGGGCGGCTGTCGTCCCGCTGCGGGGCGGTGGCCAGGGCGTGGCTGCGGCTTCCCCCGGCACCGCGCTCATGCAGGGCGAACTGGCAATCGGGCAGCTGGCCGAACCAGTGCTCGCCGCCGTCGAGATGCCACAGGTTGAAGTGCCCGTCGGGGCCGCGGCCCAGGCAGCCGGCGCCAAAGCCCCCCAGGGGCGCGCCGTGCTGGGGGCCGTCGTCGAGGTTGCTGGCGTAGCGCACCGTGTAGGGACGCTCCCAGCCCAGGCCGATCGGCCGCCGCCAGCTGGCCGCCAGCTCGTCGTTCCGGCCGCGCGCCCCCGGGCGGCGGGGAAAGCGGGGCAGGCCCAGAGGTGGCATCGGCGCGGATAAGGCTGCCCCAGCTTGTCAGAAGCGGGGATCGCTCATCCCAGGGTGGGGCACATGCCTGAGCATCATGGCGACAGCGGTGGATGGGGCTCTGGCGGAGGCGGCGCGGCTGGAGGTGATCGGCACCGATGCGGGGGGGCTGGCCGCCCTGCCGCCCGCGGCCCAGGCGCGGCTGCGCGATGCGGCGCTGGTGGCCGCCCCCCAGCGGCTGCTGGCGGAGCTGGCGCCCTGGTGGCGCGCTGAGCAAGCGGCGGGCCGCATCCCGCCCCAGCGCCCCTGCCCCGAGGCCTGCGCCAGCGACCAGCCCGCCACCCTGCTGCCCCGCCTCCACCAGGCCCTGGCCGACGGCCGGCCGGCGGTGCTGCTGGCCAGCGGCGATCCCCTCTGGTTCGGCATCGGCCGGCTGCTGCTGCAGGAATTCCCGGCGGAGCGCCTGCGCTTCCATCCCGCCCCCACCTCCCTCCAGCAGGCCTTCGCCCGCCTGGGCCGTCCCTGGCAGGACGCCAGCTGGGTGAGCCTGCACGGCCGCGACCCCGAGCCCCTGGCCGCCGCCCTGGCGAAACGCCCCACCGCCCTGGCGGTGCTCACCGATCCCGGCCGCGGCGGCGCCGCCGAGGTGCGCACCGTGTTGCGCGCCTCCGGCCTCGAGGCCGCCTATGCGCTCTGGCTGGCGGAACGGCTGGGCCATCCGGCCGAGCGGCTGCTGCAGCTGGAGCCGGCCGATCCCCTGCCGAGCGACCTCGATCCGCTCCATCTGGTGCTGCTGATCGCCCAGTCTCCCCCGCCCCCCGACCCAGAGGCCCTGCCCCTGTTCGGCCTCGACGATGGGCTCTGGCTCCAGCACGCCGACCACCCGGGGCTGATGACCAAGCGCGAGCTGCGCATCCAGCTGCTGGCCGATCTGCAGCTACCCGCCCGCGGTGTGCTCTGGGACCTGGGCGCCGGTGTGGGCTCGATCGGCCTGGAGGCCCTGCGGCTGCGGCCCGCCCTGCAGCTCTGGGCCCTGGAGCGGCGCCCCGGCGCCCGGGCCCTGATCGAGGCCAACGCCGCCCGGCTGGGGGTGCGGCCCGCCGGGGTGGTGGAGGGGGCGGCTCCGCAGCGGCTTGCCGATCTGCCCGCCCCTGACCGGGTGCTGCTCGGCGGCGGCGGCCGCGAGCGGGCGGCGGTGTTGGCGGCGGTGCTGGCGCGGCTGCGGCCCGGTGGGCGGGTGGTGATCCCCCTGGCCACCGTGGAGGCGTTGGCGGAGTTGCGGCCCGTCCTGCAACACGAAGGCCTGGCGGTGTCGGTGAGCCAACACCAGAGCTGGCGCGGCGCTCCCCTGGCGGACGGCACCCGGCTGGCGCCCCTTAACCCGGTGCTGGTGCTCTGCGGCGCCCGGATCTGAGGGGTTCCGCCGGCGGGGCGGGCGGTTGGGTTTCGATCGGCGCCGCGCCCCCCACCACCAGCCCCAGCCGCGCCGCCTCGCCGGCGGCCAGCTCCACCACCCCATCCACCGGCTCCTCCGGCCCGTAGCTGCGGCAGGGCAGGCGCGGGCAGGGGGTGGCGGCCTCGATCGCCACGATGCGGCCGTTGCGTACGAACAGCATGTCGAGCGGTTCGGGGGTGCGGTGCATCCAGAAGCGGGCCGGCACCGGCGGGTCAAAGCGGAACCACATGCCCCGCAGGGGGGGCAGGCGGGGCCGCTGCTGCAGCCCCCAGGCGTACTGGCGCTCGCCCTCGGGTACCTCCAGGCCGATGCAGGGGGGCGAGCCGGTGGGGCCCAGGCACCAGCGCGCCGTTACGGGCAGCACCATCGGTGGGCCCTCGCCGGCGGCGGTGGCTTCGCAGATCCCCAGCAGGGCACTGAGGGCCAGGCCCAGCGCCGCAGCGGGGCGCCGTAGCCGGGGGTGGCGTCTCATCCGCGGGTGGAGGCGTTTCATCCGCGGGGGGCGGCGGGGGGCCAGCGCTCCGCCAGGCAGTAGCCCTGGCCGCGCACGGTGTGGATCAGCCGCTGGCCCCCGTGCTGCTCGAGCTTCTGGCGCAGGTAACGCACGTACACCTCGATCACGTTGCTGGCGCCGCTGCTGCCCCCCTCGTTCCAGATCGTGGTCAGGATCCGCTCGCGGCTCACCACCTCGCCGGGGTGGCGCAGGAGCAGC
>CANEWU010000109.1 GCA_947442825.1 Synechococcaceae cyanobacterium | reverse complement strand
GGGCTGCAATGGTTTCGACGGGGCATAAGGAGGGTGACTGAAGCCTGCTCGGTAAGAGCAAACCCGTAACAGCGAACAACATCGTTCGTTTCTCCCGTCAAGCCGCCCCTGTGGCTGCCTGACCCTGTAAGGGAGATGGGGTGAGGTCAGCCTTATCACCCAAATGACCCATGGGGCCCTGGAAGGGGCCCTTTTACATTTATGGAACCAGGATCTGGGGTCAGCCTCCCTCCCTCACGAGCAAGGTCATGGAAGCCAGCCAGGGACGCGTACGGTATCCTGTACAGGCCTGGTGATTGTCCATGGACGCCATTTCCTACACCGCCGCCAGGGCCAACCTGGCGCAGACCATGAAGCGTGTCTGTGCCGACCATGAGCCCCTGATCATCACGCGCAACGGTGAACCCTCTGTGGTGATGCTGTCGCTGGACGACTTCAAGGCCTTGGAGGAGACCGCTTATCTGCTGCGTTCACCACGCAATGCACGGCGGCTGATGGACGCCGTCGACAGCTTGGAAGCAGGCCGTGGCCAGGACCATGTTCTGGTGGAATGAAACTGGTCTTCGCGGAACAAGCCTGGGAGGACTACCTCCATTGGCAAGCCACCGATCGAAAGCTGCTCCAACGCATCCATGCCCTGATCAAGGAAGCCAGCCGGACCCAATTCGAAGGGTCAGGCAAACCTGAGCCGCTCAGGCACGCCCTTTTAGGCTTCTGGTCTCGGCGCATCAACGAAGAACATCGTATGGTCTACAAGGTGGATGGCGACAGCCTGCTGATCGCCCAGTTGCGCTATCACTACTGAGAGAACCCCGCCTGCAGCACAAGGTCACATCGGTCACAATCAACTGGCCGCTACTGCACCGCGCTATGGGTAATGCCTGACGCCGGAGACTCTCGTGGCCGCCGTGCCGGCATTCCCTCCCTCCCGGGTCGGCAGGGCCCACCGTCTGCCCGCGCCTGAGCCCGGAGAGTGGAATGCGTTCCGATCCGCCGCCATGGCCCCCTTCCGTTTGCCCCCACTCGCCCCCGCAACGGCGCCCCTGCTGGCCACCGTTTCGGTGCTGCATGCCCTGGAGCCGGTGGCGGCCCGCCTGCGGGCGGTGTTCGGCGACTCCGGCGCGGCCCCCAGCGACCCCGACGGCCGCCTGGAGCGGGAGGGCCGGCTGGCGGTGTTCGAGGGGACTCCCCAGGAGGCCCAGCGGCTGGAGCGGGCCCTTGGCGCCCTGGGCCTCACCACCTCGATCAACCTGCGCCCCCTCAGGGAGCAGCCGGCCTGGATGTCGCCGCCGGCGCTGGAGACGCTCCAGGAAAGCCGCTCCAGGCCTTGAGCTCCTCCACCGTCTGCACCCCCTCCAGGCGCTGGCCCCCCTGCACCCAGGTGGGGAACACCCGCACGCCGGCCGCGGAGCAGCGCTCTCGGCCGGCCTCCTCTTTGTCGCACTCCACGTAGGGCAGCTGGTTGCCGGCCTGTTTGCCGAACAGATTCTTCTGCTGGAAACAGGCGGGGCACCACCAGGCGCCGTAGAAAATCACACCCCGCTTGCGCAACCAGTCGCTCAGGGCGAGCTGCTCGGCGGTGGAGGGCTTAAGAGCCTCTCCGATGGTAGGGGTGGTGCTCGCCCCCGCCCCCACCGAGCCCGCCTCGGCCCTGGCCCGGCTCGGGGTGGCCAGGCTGGCCAGCAGCAGGGCCGCCAGGCCGGCGGCCAGGGCTGGCGCCACCGGCCTGGCCTGCTGGGACTGTCGGAAGCGGCGGCAGCGGACGGGCATCGACTGGGGTCTCGAGAGGGGACTCGGAGGGGACATCGCGCGGGCTGGGGGCCAGAAGCCACCCGCGAGCAGCGGCCAAAACTGTAGGAGCGGCCTGGGGACGCACACGGCCCCAGACTGCGCAGAAGACTTCCGGGTCATCACGTTCGGCCTTCCCCCCTGCCCGCCTGCCGCCCGGCCAGGGAAAATGGCGGGTAACTCAGGATCCCCGCCACCGCGATCCCGCCATGAGCTGCTGTCAATGAGCGTCAAAGGTTTCCGGGATTACTTCGAGGTGCTGGGGGTGGAGCGCGGCGCCGACGCCGACTCCATCAAGAAGGCCTTCCGCAAGCTCGCCCGCCAGTACCACCCCGATGTGAACCCGGGGGACGCCAGTGCCGAGGGGAAGTTCAAGGAGATCAGCGAGGCCTACGAGGTGCTCTCCGATCCGGAGAAGCGGCGTCGCTATGAGCAGTTCGGCCAGTACTGGAGCCAGATGGGCGGCTCTGGCGGCGGGGCTGGGGCCGCCGGCTTCGATGTGGATTTCGGCCGTTACGGCAATTTCGACGACTTCATCAACGACCTGCTCGGCCGTTTCGGCGGGCCTGGCGGCGGCAGCGGCGGCGCTGGCGGCGGCTTCGGCGGATTCGGCAGCGGCTTCCCGGGCGGGTTCAGCGGCGGGTTCCCCGGGGCCGCTGGCCGTGGTGCACCGGTGGATCTCGATGCCGAGGCCACCATCGCCCTCAGCTTCTCCGATGCCTTCCGGGGCTGCGAACGCACCTTGATGGTGAACGACGAGCGGGTGCAGGTGCGCATCCCGGCGGGCGTCAAGGGTGGCAGCCGGCTGCGGCTCAAGGGCAAGGGCAACCTCCAGCCCGGCACCGGGCGGCGCGGCGACCTCTACCTCAACCTCCAGCTCCAGCCCCACCCGGTGTGGCGCCTCGATGGCGATCAGCTGCGGGCTGAGCTTCCCTTGAGCCTCGATGAGCTGGCCCTCGGCGGCGAGGTGGTGGTGGCCACCCCCGATGGCGAGGCCACCGTGCAGGTGCCCCCGGGCATGACCCTCGGCCGCTCCCTGCGGCTCAAGGGCAAGGGCTGGCCCCTGCGCAACGGCCGCGGCGATCTGCTGCTCACCCCCAGCCTGCGTCTTCCCGCCAGCCTCAGCGATCAGGAGCGCCAGCTGCTGGAGCAGCTGCGCCAGGCCCGCAGCGCCGATCCCCGCGAGGGCTGGCTCGCCTCCGCCCGCCTGTGAGCCTCCGCCGCCCTCGACGCGGCTGGCGGTTGGCCCTCTCCCTGGTCGTTGTATCCCTTGCCCTGGTGCTGGCGATCGGGCCGTTCACGCGCACGGCCCGCACCATCCCCGCCTCCCAGTCGGCCAGCGCTGCCACCGCCACCGCCGCTGCCGCCAGCGCTGCTACGCCCACGCCCACACCCACCTATCCGGCCAATGCCCTGCCACTGCGGGGCGGAATCCACGTCAAGAACCTCTACAACCTTGCCATCGTTAGCCAGACCTTCGCCGCCGATGGTTGGTTCTGGCTGGAGTGGGACCAGCCGCTTGAGGATGTGATTCGTGCGGCCAATATCCCCCGCGATCGCCTGGTGGAATTCGACAACCAGGTGGAGATGTGGGATTCGCTGATCGAGGCCGAAACTCCCGAGCCCGTACGCTCGGCTGATGGCCGTTACAGCCAGATGTTTCGCTTCTCCGCGATCTTCTATATCCCTTCCATTGACCTGCACAACTCACCCTTCGACACGATTGTGCTGCCGATCGTGCTCGAGACGCGACCGGATCTCTTCAGTCTCTCGCAGCGTGCGGTGCGGTTGGAGTTCAACCAGCGGCAGGAGAGCCTTGTGGGTGCTTACGGCGATGTGGCGGGCTACGAGCTGCAAGGAGCCGCCCTGCGGCCCGCCATCAACTCCTACCAATGGCTCGGGTCTGAGCAGAACGCCGCCTACAGCCAGCTGGTGCTGAGCATCACCTACGGCACCGATAGTCTCGCCGCATTTCTGAAGTGGATCCTGCCGCTACTCATCGTGATGATCATTGTGCTGCTGGCCCCCAGCCTGGAGGGATCCCTCAACGACATCCGCCTGGCGATTCCCTCCACCGCTCTACTCACCCTGGTATTTCTGCAGCTGACCTACCGTGCCGAGCTTCCCGCCACCCCCTACCCCACCTTCCTCGATCAGCTCTATGCCTATAGCTACCTGGTGGCTGTGGGGGTGTTCCTGCTCTTCGTGTGGAGTTCCAACCTGCTTGAGGAGGCTCCGGAGGCCAGGCGCGAGGCGGTGAGGCGGCAGACCAACCGGGTCGACTCCCTCTTCCAGATGGGCGCCTTGGTGGGGGGCGTGGTGTGGGGGCTGCTGGCCTGGTTCTTGTGAGTGTCCCCGGGCCGTTGTCGCCCGCACCCTCCTCCGTAGGATCCGGCCACCCCCTCCCCCCTCCATGGAGCTGACCTACCGGCCACGCCGGCTGCGCCGCACCCCCGCGCTGCGGGCCCTGGTTCGCGAGCACCACCTGGCGCCCACCGATTTCATCTACCCGCTGTTCGTGCATGAGGGGGCGAGCAACGAACCCATCGGCTCGATGCCCGGCGCCAACCGCTGGAGTCTGGAGGGGCTGGTGGAGGAGGTGGGCCGGGCCTGGGATCTGGGCATCCGCTGCGTGGTGCTCTTCCCGAAGGTGGCCGATGGCCTCAAAACTGAAGACGGCGCCGAATGCTTCAACGAGCACGGCCTGATCCCCCGCGCCATCCGCCGCCTCAAGGAGGTGCATCCGCAGATGGCGATCATGACCGATGTGGCCCTGGATCCCTACTCCTGCGACGGCCACGACGGCATCGTGTCGGCCGAGGGGGTGATTCTCAACGACGACACGGTGGACATCCTGTGCCGCCAGGCGGTGGCCCAGGCCCGCGCCGGCGCCGACCTGATCGGCCCCAGCGACATGATGGATGGCCGTGTTGGCGCCATCCGCGAAGCGCTCGATGAGGAGGGCTTCGAGCACGTGGGCATCATCAGCTACACAGCGAAATACGCCTCCGCCTATTACGGCCCCTTCCGCGATGCCCTCGATTCGGCGCCGCGGGCCGCCGCCGGCAAGCCGATCCCGAAGGACAAAAGCACCTATCAGATGGATCCGGCCAACGGCCGCGAAGCCATCCTCGAATGCCAGCTCGATGAGAGCGAAGGGGCCGACATCTTGATGGTGAAGCCCGGCCTGGCCTACCTCGACATCATCTATCGCCTGCGTAGCGAGAGCGAGCAACCGATCGCTGCCTATAACGTGAGCGGTGAATATGCGATGGTGAAAGCGGCCGCCGAACGCGGCTGGATCGATGAGCGGGCGGTGGTGCTGGAAACCCTGCTCAGCTTCAAGCGCGCCGGCGCTGATCTGATCCTCACCTACCACGCCTGCGATGCGGCGACCTGGTTGCGCCAGGGGTGAGGCACGCGTGGGGCAGGCCCTCTCCAGCCACGACGCCCCCTCCATACCCTGAGAATGGCAGCAGATCCTTCTCTGCCATGGCCGCCACCCCTGTGCATCGCCTCGGCCATGTAGCCCTTCGGGTGGCCGACATGGAGCGCGCCAAGGCCTTTTACGCCGCCCTGGGCCTGCGCCTCACCTGGGATGCCGCCGATTGGGCCTACCTCCAGTCGCCCCTCACCGGCGACGGCATCGCCCTGCTCAGCCCCGACTACAAGGTCGCCGGCCCCCACTTCGCCTTCCACCTGGAGGATCGTGCCGCCGTCGACGCGGTGCACGCCCAGCTGGCGGCCAGCGGTTACCCCGTGGGCCCGGTGCACGACCACCGCGATGGCACCGCCTCCTTCTACCTGCAGGATCCGGAGGGCAACTGGCTGGAGATCCTCTACGAGCCCCCCAGCGGCATCCCCTCCAACACCGGCGCCCCCGCCATTGCGGCGCCCCCCCTGGCTGGGGACGGGGCTCAGGGGTGAAGCAGGCGCCCTGGGAGGGCATCGCCGCCGAGGCCCTCACCCTGCTCGAATGGCCCCGGCTGGCGCAGCATGTGGCCGGTTTCGCCAGCACCGCCGCTGGGGAGCGCCACTGCGCCGCCCTGCCCCTGCCCGCCAGTGCCGCAGAAAGCCGCTCCCTCCTGGCGGAAACCACCGAGCTGCTCGGGCTCGATGGCGTGCTGGAGGGGGGCCTCAGCTTCCGCGGTGTCGCCGACATCGCCGCCACCGTGGCCCGCTGCGCCAAGGGGGGCAGCGCCGGTGGGGAAGAGTTGCTGGCGCTCGCCGCCACCCTCGCGGCCGCCCGCCGCCTGCGGCGCCAGATTGAGGATGCCGCCCTCCGGCCCGTCTCCTCCGCCCTGGTGGCCGACCTGCGCACCCTGCCGGAGCTGGAGCAGCGCCTCCACTTCGCGATCGAGGAGGGCGGCCGGGTGGCCGATCGCGCCAGCGCCGAGCTGGAGGGGCTGCGGCGCCAGCTGCAGGGGGTGCGAACGGAACGGCGCGAGCGCCTGCAGGAGCTGATCCGCCGCTGGAGCGCGCTGCTGCAGGACACGGTGGTGGCTGAACGCAACGGCCGGCCGGTGCTGGCGGTCAAGGCCGGGGTCGCCGGCCAGGTCGCCGGCCTGGTGCACGACAGTTCGGCGTCGGGCAGCACGGTGTTCGTGGAACCCCAGGCGGTGATTCCCCTGGGCAATCGCATCCGCGATCTCGAAGGACGGGAGCGGGAAATCGAGGCGGTGATCCTCCGCGAGCTCAGTGGGCTGGTGGGGGCGGAGGCGCCGGCCCTCGAGCACCTGCAGGCGGTGTTGGTGCTTCTCGATGCGGGCGTGGCCCGGGCCCGTTACGGGGCCTGGCTGGGGGCCGTGCGCCCCGAGCTGGCGGCCTCTGCTGCGGCCCCTTTCGAGTTGCGGGAGTTGCGCCATCCGCTCTTGCTCTGGCAGGAGCGGCGTGAGGGGGGGCGGCAGGTGGTGCCGGTGAGCGTGGTGGTGGCGCCCGAGTTGCGGGTGGTGGCGATCACAGGCCCCAACACCGGCGGCAAGACGGTGACCCTCAAAAGCGTGGGACTGGCGGTGCTGATGGCCCGCGCCGGCCTGTTCCTGCCCTGCGTCGGTACGCCCCGTCTGCCCTGGTGCGGCCAGGTGCTGGCCGACATCGGCGATGAGCAGTCGCTACAGCAGAACCTCTCCACCTTCAGCGGCCACATCCGCCGCATCGCCCGGATCCTGGCGGCCCTGCCCACCGCCGACGCAGAGGGGGCACCAGGCGAGGGCGCCAGCCTGGTGCTGCTCGATGAGGTGGGCGCCGGCACCGATCCCACCGAAGGCGCCGCCCTGGCGACGGCCCTGCTGCGCCACCTGGCCGACCGCGCCCGCCTCACGATCGCCACCACCCACTTCGGCGAACTCAAGGCCCTCAAGTACGCCGATCCGCGCTTCGAGAACGCCTCGGTGGCCTTCGATGTCGACACCCTCTCGCCCACCTACCACCTGCTCTGGGGTATCCCCGGCCGCAGCAATGCCCTGGCCATCGCCGAGCGGCTCGGCCTTGAGGGCCAGGTGATCGCCGCGGCGGCCCAGCAGCTCCAGCCCGGTGATGCCGGAGGGGTGGATCGGGTGATCGAGGGGCTGGAGCAGGAGCGTTTCCGCCAGCAGGAGGCCGCCGAGGAGGCCGCCGCCCTGCTGGCCCGTACCGAGCTGTTGCACGAGGAGCTGCTCTCCCGCTGGCAGCGTCAGAAGCAGGAGGGGGCCGAACGGCAGGAGCAGCAGCGCCAGCGGCTGGAGGAATCGATCCGTCAGGGGCAAGGGGAGGTGCGGCGCCTGATTCGTCGGCTGCGGCAGGCCGGGCAGGCCCCACCCGAGGAGGCTGGCGAGATGGCCCGCAGGGCCGGCCAGCGGCTCAAGCGGTTGGAGGCGGAGCACCGTCCGTCGCCGCCCCGGCGCGACCATGGCGGCTGGCGGCCGGCGGTGGGCGATCGGGTGCGGCTTCTGGCCCTCGGCAAAGCCGCGGAGGTGTTGGCGATCTCCCCCGATGGCCTGGAGCTCACGGTGCGCTGTGGTGTGCTGCGCAGCACCGTGTCCCTGGCGGCGATCGAGGGTCTGCAGGGGGAAAAGCCCAGTCCCCCGCCGGCGCCGCCGCCGGTGACGGTGCGCAGCCGCCGCGCCCCTGGCAGCCGCGGCCCCGAGGTGCGCACGGATGCCAACACCCTCGACGTGCGCGGCCTGCGGGTGCATGAGGCCGAGGCGCTGGTGGAGGAGCAGCTGCGTGCTGCCAACGGACCCCTCTGGGTGATCCATGGCATCGGCACGGGCAAGCTCAAGCGCGGGCTGCGCGACTGGCTGGCGAGCCTGCCCTACGTGGAGCGGGTCGCCGATGCCGAGCGCGGCGATGGTGGCCCTGGCTGCAGCGTGGTGTGGGTGAAGTAAGGCGGAGCCCCCGAAGGGGCCGCCGCCGAAGGGGCTGCTCCTCAGCGGCCGAGGCCCGGTCGGCCGAAGCCGGCGCCCGGCAGCACACCAGCGCCGGAGGCGGGTCCGCCGACACCGCCGGCGGCGGGGGCGACCGGGGCGACGCCCGCCGGGTTGACCACTCCGGGGCC
>CANEWU010000108.1 GCA_947442825.1 Synechococcaceae cyanobacterium | reverse complement strand
TGCCCCCTTCGACCAGGTGCAGGAGGCCCGGGCGGCCCGGCTCGCCGAGATCGGCGAGGACGACCCCCTGGCCCGCTCCCGCCTTGAGGCGGCTTACGACGCGGTGCTGATGGATCGCCTCAAGGAGCGCCAGCAGGGTCGGGTGAGCACGGCCGCGCGCACCGCATCCCAGCGGGAGCAGGTGACCCCGCCCACCGAGCGGATGTCTCTCCCCAGCCTGCCCCGCCTCGCCCCCCTGCCCCTGGTCCGCAATGCGGTCCGCCCTTCCCTCTCCCTTCCCCGCCTTGAGCTCGCCGCGGGCCGCGAGTTCTGGTTCCCGTTGGTGGCGATCGGGGTTCTGCTGGTGCTCCTGCTCCTCCCCGGCACCGACCCCTCCCTGCCGTTGGCCCTCGGCGGCCTGGCCACCTTGGTGAATCTGCAGCGCCGCCATGGCCGTTTCCTGCAGGCCGTGGCCCTCACCCTGGCCCTGCTGGTGGCGGGTCTGCTGGTGGGGGCGGCTGTGGTGGCCCTGTTGGGCTCGCAGCTGGATGCCCTTCCCCTGGCGCGGCTGCAGATCGAAAGCTTGCCGGCCCTGCTGCTGCTCCTGCTCGGGGCTCTCCTGATCGGCTGAGGGGAGCGGGCTCAGGTGGCCGCCAGCTCGGCGATCAGCTCCTCGAGCTCCACGCCCTCCACCTGGTACACCTCGTTGCAGAAGTGGCAGGTGAGTTCGGCGCGGCCGTCCTCTTCCAGGATCGAGCGCAGCTCCGCCTGGCCCAGCAGCTTGAGGGCGGCCACGCTGCGGCTGCGGCTGCAGGGGCAATGGAAGCGCACCGGGGTGATGGCGCTTGCCGCCGCAAGGGGCTGGGGGTCGAGGTCCGGAAAGATGTCCTCCAGCAGGCCCTGGAGGTGGTTGGCGTGGCTTGCCAGCCGGGTGCTGAAGCCCTGGATCTCGCGGCAGCGCTCCTCCAGCAGGGCCACCAGGGCCGGTTCGCTGGCGGCCTTCGGCAACACCTGCACGAGCACACCGCCGCTGCAGATCACCCCGTGGCTGTCGATCTGCTCCCCCACGAACACCGCGGAGGGGGTCTGCTCGGAGTGGAGGAGGAAGGAGGCCACGTCTTCGCCGATGCCCCCGCTCACTAGCTCGACGGTGCTGCTGAAGGGCTGGCCCTCGCCGATGTCGCGCACGATGTGTAGGTAGCCGGTGCCGGTGGCGCGGCGCAGGTCGAAGCCGGGCTGGCCATCGGCGCCGAGCACTGGATCGAGCTCCAGCGAGGGGTTGCCCACATAGCCCCGCACCGTGCCGTCGCGTCCGGCGTCCACCATCAGGCCCCGCAGGGGGCCATCGGACTGGATGCGCAGGTTGACCCGCCCATGGGCCACCTTCATCGAACTGGCCAGCAGCAGGCCGGCGCTCATCGCCCGGCCCAGGAGGGTGGTGGTGAGAAAGGAGAGGCCGTGGCGGCGCCGGGCGAAGCGGCTGGTGGTGGTGGTGGTGACTGCCACCAGGCGGATGCCGCCGCCCGCCGCGGTGGCCCGCAGCAGCTGATCGCCCATCACCTCTCCGCCGGCTGTGCAGGCATCGTACGGAGGGGCGACAGGCGACCGCCCTCCAAGCGCCAGCCGCGCGGGATCACGTCGCGGAACAGCTCCGGTTCGTGGGTCACCACCAGCAGGGCCCGATCGCGGCCGAGGTCGGCCAGGAGCTGCAGCACCTCCTCGCGCACCTGCCAGTCGAGCCCGGCGGTGGGTTCATCGAGCAGCAGCACGCGGGGATCGCGCAGCAGCTGCACCGCCAGGGCCAGGCGGCGCTGTTGGCCGCCGCTGAGGCGCTCCGGTTCCCGCTGCAGGGGTAGCCCCTCCAGGCCCACCCGTTGCAGCACCGCCTCGAGCTGCTCGGAGCGCAGCCTCTTCTGGCCGAGCCGCAGCTCCTGCCCCACGGTCAGCCCGAGGAAGTGTCGCTCAGGGAATTGGAAGACCAGCCCGCACAGCCAGCGGCGTTGCCGTCCGCCCAGGGCTTCGCCATTCCAGAGCACGCGGCCGCCATCGGGTTCCGCCAGGCCGCTGATCAGCTCGAGCAGGGTGGTCTTGCCGCTGCCGCTGCGACCGGCCACCAGGGCAGGCTCGCCCGCCGCCAGCGTCAGGCAGATGTCTCGGAGCACCGGCTCGGCGCTGGTGGCGGGGTGGTAGCGGAGCGACTGCAGGTCGAGCACAGGTCGAGCGTCGCTCCCGTCGGATCGGCCCAGCATGCCGGGTGCCAGGGTGGGTCCATCCTGCCCGTCGCCGTTCCGCCATCCATGGAGGTCCGCTTTCGCGAAGTTGATCCGTTTAGCTGCTGGCTCTGGCTCCGCTTTGCCCATCCCCCCGGCCAAGGCGAGCGCAATTACGTGGAGGGGGTGTTCGAAAGCTGGTTTGTGCTCGGCAAGCTGGGGGGCTTCAACGCCGAATGCCTGCAGGCCCATGAGGCGGGGGCCGAGCTGAACTGGCTGGCCTGGGATGAAGAGGAGGCGGAGCGGGCGTTGCCGTCGCTGATGCATGACATGGCCGCGTTTGAGTACGAGCAGGAGTGGGGGCGCTGCTGGGTCGACATGGGCACCTGCGACGCCCTGGCGCTCGATGTGCTGATCAACGCCCTGCGCCAGCTCGACCATGACGTGATCGAGATCGAGGAGCTGGTGATCGGCGGCGTGAATGAGGACTGGCCGGTGGACGATGTGGAGAGCGCCTTCCCCAACGCATGAGTCGCGAGCTGCGGCGCCTGCTGATTGAGCCGGCGCGGCTGGAGGCGGCGGCTGTCGGGGAGGGCGGTGCGCTGTCGGTGGCGCTGCGGCCGCCGGAGCGCCACTACCTCGAGCGGGTGTTGCGCTATCGGCCCGGGGCGCGGCTGGCGGTGGTGGATGGGGCCGGGGGGCTCTGGAGCGCCCTGCTGGCGGAGGGGGGCTGGTTGGGGCTGGAGCAGCCGCCGTCGGCGCCGCTGGAGCGCCAGCCGCTGCCCCAGCCGGAGCTGTTGCTGGCGCTGGCCGTGCCGAAACGGGAGGCCGAGCTGGTGTGGCGCATGGCTACGGAGCTGGGGGCCGACCGCCTGCAGCCCCTGGGGGCCCAGCGCTGTGTGCCGCTGGGGGATCCGCCCCTGGAGCGCTGGCGGACGGTGGTGCGGGAGGCCAGCGAGCAGTGCGAGCGGCTGTGGCTGCCGGTCCTGGAAAGCCCGGCGCCGGCTGCGGCCTGGTGGGCGGAGGCGCTGGCGGATCCCGCCGCGGTGGGTCTGCTGGCCACCACCCGTCGGGGGGGGCTGCCCAGCCTGTCGGCGGCACTTCAGGGGGGTGTTCCAGGGGTTGCGCAGGGCCTGGGGCGGGTGTGCCTGGCCATCGGCCCGGAGGGCGGTTGGAGCGAGGAGGAGGAGGCGCTCGCCGAAGGCGCCGGTTGGAGTCCGGTAAGCCTGGGGGAAACGATCCTGCGCAGCGCCACCGCGGCGGTGGCGGGGATGGCGGCGTTGTCCTCCTGGCGGAGCCTCAGCTCTTCATCATTCCTTCGGCCATCTCCTTGAAGCCGGCCAGGTTGGCGCCGGCGCGGCGGCGGCGCTGGGGCAGCGCCCCACCGGCGGTCACGCAGTCGGGGGCGAAGGTGGCGAGGCTCGGAGCGGGCCGGTTGGCCTGGGCGGCGGCCAGCTCGGCCGCGATCATCTCCGCCGTGGTGAGCCCGGAGGGGGCCGGCGCTTCGCTGGCTGTGGCTGTGGCTGTGGCTGTGGCTGTGGCTGTGGCTGTGGCTGTGGCTGTGGCTGTGGCTGCGGTCTGAGGGGCAGCGGCGGCCGCAGGCTCTGCTTCGGCGGCTGCGGCTGCGGCCGGATCTGCGGCCGGGGCCTGGCGCACCGGGGCCACCACCACCGGGGTGACCTCGGCCTCCCCGCCGCTGAGGTCGAGGAAGAACTTGCGCTTGAAGAACATGCCGCCCCGGGCTTTTGGGTGCAGCGATTATCCGCCGCCGCGGCCGCCGGGACCGCCTTCGCTTAGATCAGTGCAACACAAGCCCCGCCGCCGCGGGCCGCCCATGTTCCCCCCTCCCCAGGACGCTGCCCACTGGCTGGTGGCCCTCGCCCTCAACGCCGTGCTGATCGGCCTGGCCCAGCGGCTGCCCCTGCTCACGCCTGCGGGGTGGTGGCACGCCGCGATCCTCGGCTCGGTTCTGTGGGGCACTCTCGGGCCCCGGGGCTGGTTGGCGGTGGTGGGCTATCTGCTGCTCGGTTCGCTCGTTACCCGCCTGGGCTTTCGCGCCAAGCAGGCCGAGGGGTTGGCGGAATCCCGCGGTGGCCGGCGCGGGCCGGAAAACGTGTGGGGATCGGCCGCCACCGGCACGGTGGTCGCCCTGCTGGTGCCCCTCCTGCCGGAGCGTTGGACGCCCCTGCTGTTGGTGGGCTTCGCCGCCAGCTTTGCCGCCAAGCTGGCGGACACCTTCGGCAGCGAGATCGGCAAGCGCTGGGGACGCACCACGGTGCTGATCACCAGCCTGCGGCCGGTGCCCCGGGGCACCGAGGGGGCGGTGAGCCTGGAGGGCACCGCCGCCAGCCTGGTGGGCGGGATGGTGATGGCGGGCCTCTGCCGCGCCCTGGGCCTGCTGGCGGACGGGCGCGCCTGGCTGCTGGTGAGCGGGGTGGCGCTGGTGGCCACCCTGGTGGAGAGCCTGATCGGCGCCACCCTGCAGCGGCGCTGGCGGTGGCTGAGCAACGAGTTGGTGAACGGCCTGCAGACCCTGCTGGCGGCGTTGCTGGCGATGGCCCTGGCTGCTTAGCGCTGGCTCTGCGTAGCGGCGACTCCGCCTAGCGGTGGCTCTGCCGCTGGCGGCTCCAGTCGCGGGCGGCCTCCTGCAGCCGCGCCAGGGCGGCGGCGTGGCGGCGCTGGGCCATGCGGGGCGACAGGCCGAGGCTGCGGCCCAGCTCCACCCAGCTGCACCCCTGTAGCAGGCGCCCGGTCAGCAGTTCACGCAGCTCCTGTGGCAGGGCGTCGAGCTGCAGGCGCAGCCAGCGGCAGCGCTCGCTCTCCTCGTCCCCGCCGTCCGAGTCGTCCCCGCCGTCCCCGTCGTCCTCGCCGATCTCCGCCGGACTCGCCGCCGCCGGGGCCGCCAACAGGTCGAGCAGGCAGAGAGGGCTCCCCTCCCCCCCCTCCCCCGCCAGGGGAGCATCCAGGCTGCGGGGGTCGGTGAGCTGTTGCAGCGCCAGGGCCTCCGCCAGCTGCTCCGGCGGGCACCCCAGCCGCTCGGCCAGTTCCGCGCGCGCTGGACCGCCCCCCCGCTCGCGCCGCAACTGCTGTTCCAGTGATGTCGCCCGTTGGCGCAGCTCCCACAGGGGTCGGGGGATGCGCAGCAGCGAGCCGCGATCCCTCAGTTCGTGGGCGATGGCGCCGCGGATGTAGGGCACCGCGAAGCTGCTGAAGCGAACGCGGCGGCGGGCATCGAAGGCCTCGATCGCCCGGATCAGCCCCAGGCTGCCGACCTGGGCCAGGTCGTCGAAGGGGAGGCCGGTGCGCGGCGCCACGCGGGCGGCCACCTGACGCACCAGGGGGAGGTTGGCGCGCACCAGGGCATCACGCCAGCGCAGGCGGAGGCGCTGGCTGCGGCTGGCGGCATAGGCCTTGAGCCAGCGGTGGTTGCGGAGGGGAACGCAGTGGGTCACGAGCCCAGGGGAGCGGTCCATGGAAGGCGAATCGAACACGGGTCGACACCTGCCCAAGGTGCCGTCAGCGCTGGGGAGAAAAATCACCCGAATGGGTGAGGTCTCAGGATCTGAAAAAGCGGTGAAGCACCCGCGCAAACAGCCGCCTTTCAGCCCAGCGGCGTGGCCAGGGAGAGCGGCCGCAGCTCGGCCCACTCCAGCAGCGCCGGCCAGCGATGCACCCGCTCGTAGAGCCGCCGGTGGCCCTCCCCATTGAGGTGCAGGCCGTCGCTGCAGAGCCACTGCGGCCAGTCCGGATCGGCCAGGAACCCCTCCAACAGGGGCAGGAAGGGCACATCGGCCTCCAGGCAGGCCTCCTCCAGCAGTGCCTCGTAGCGCCGCACCGTTTCCAGCCCGTACCAGAGCAGGCCGGCGAAGGGCATCGCCTCCTCCAGCACCGGAGTCAGGCCCAGCACATGGACCGGCGCCAGGGCTTGGGCCTCCTGCAGCAGTTGCTGCAGGCCAAAGAGAAAGGCCTCTGGCGCGAGTTGGTGGCGCCCATCCGCACGCCCCACCCGGGCGCTGTCGTTGAGGCCGATGCCCAGCAGCAACCCCTGGGGCCGCTGGCGCCGCAGCTCGCCCCGGCAGTGCACCTCCGCGCCCAGACGGGCCGCCAGCCGCTCGATGCCATCGCCGCGCACCCCGAGGTTGTAGAGCACGGGTCCGCCGGGGAGCTCCATCCAGTGGCGCCGCAGGCGCTCGCACCAGCCGCCGTGTTCCCCATCCCCCCAGCCGTAGACACCGCTGTCGCCGAGGACGATCAGCTTGCGGGGCACGGCCTCCACCATCGCGGTGAAGCCCGTCAGAGGCGGTCGCGGAAGCGGCGTAACCGCTCCAGGCCGTCGTGCAAGGTGGCGGGGGAGGCGGCGCAGGAGAGGCGGATGCAGCGGTCGTCGCCGAAGGCGATGCCGGGCACCAGGGCCAGGCCCTCCTCCTCCAGCAGCCGCCCGCAAAGGGCCATCGAATCGAGGCCCCAGGCGCTCACATCGGGGAAGGCATAGAAGGCCCCCTCGGGCGCCCGCAGGGCGACCCCCTCGATCGCCCGCAGGCCGTCGCTGAGCAGCTGTCTCCGCACGCTGAACTGCTGGGCCATCTCCTGCACGCAGTCGCGCGGCCCCTCGATCGCCGCCAGGGCGCCGTACTGGGCGAAGGTGCAGACGTTGCTGGTGCTCTGGCTCTGCAGCGCCCCGGCGGCGGCCACCACCGTGGTCTCCCCCGCCAGCCAGCCGATGCGCCAGCCGGTCATCGCCCAGCCCTTGGCGAAGCCGTTCACCACAAACACGCGATGGGCGAGGTCGGGGGCGATGGCAGCGAGGCTGTGGTGTTCGTGGCCGGGGCTGAGGAGGGATTCGTAGATCTCATCGCAGACCACCGCCAGGCGCGGGTGGGGACGCACCACCGCGGCGATCGCCTCCAGTTCGTCGCGGCGGAGCACGGCGCCGGTGGGGTTGGAGGGGCTGTTGATCACCAGCAGCCGGCTGGCGGGGGTGATCGCCGCCGCCAGGGCTTCGGGGCAGAGGTGGAAGCCTGCGGAGGCGTCGCAGGGGATCGACCGCACCGAGGCGCCGGCGAGCTGGGCCATCTCCGGATAGCTCAGCCAGTACGGGGAGGGCAGCAGCACCTCGTCGCCGGGATCGAGCAGCACCTGGAAGAGGTTGTAGAGCGCCTGCTTGCCCCCGTTGGTGATCAGCACCTGGGAGGCGCTGGTGGGGATGCCGTTCTCGCGGGTGAGCTTGGTGGCGATGGCCTCGCGCAGGGCCGGTTCGCCTGCCACGGGGCCGTAGCGGGTGTGGCCGGCCTCGAGGGCGGCGGTGGCGGCGTGGCGGATGAAGGCCGGGGTGTCGAAGTCCGGTTCGCCGGCACTAAGGCTGCAGATGTCACGCCCCTCGGCCCGCAGTTGGCGGGCCTTGGCGGTGATGGCCAGGGTCAGGGAAGGCTGGAGAGCCCCGGCCCGGGCGGACAGCGTCAACGGGGCCGGCATCGGTGCGGGCGCAACGTTTTTTAAGTGCGGCCATCCTGCCCTACGGGCGGGCCGGATCGGGCACAGTGAGGTGGCTGCCCGTCCCGGCCGTGCCCCCTTCCTCCCTCGGTCCCCTCTTCGCCCCTGGCCCTGACGGCCCTTCCGCCGATGGCTACGGCCCGGAAAGCCCTGGCCCGCACAGCCCTCGCCCCGGCACCCCTGGTGAGGATCCGCTGCTGAATCTGGCCGACGACTGCGCCGCCTGTCGCCGTTGCGGCCTGGCCGCGGGCCGGGAGCAGGTGGTGGTGAGCAGGGGGGATCCGCGGGCGCGGTTGATGGTGATCGGGGAGGGCCCCGGGGCGCAGGAGGACTCCAGCGGCCTGCCCTTCGTGGGCCGCGCCGGCCAGCTGCTCGATCAGATGCTGGCCTCGGTGGGGATCGATTCGAACCGCGATGCCTATATCTGCAACGTGGTGAAGTGCCGCCCGCCGGAGAACCGCAAGCCCAAATCGCTGGAGATGGCCGCCTGCCGTCCCTGGTTGTGGCGCCAGATCGCGGCGGTGGATCCGGCGGTGATCCTGCTCACCGGTGCCTCGGCCCTGGAGGGGGTGCTGGGGGTGAAAGGGGGGATCAGCCAGCTGCGGGGCCGTTGGCAGCAGGGCAAGGAGGAGCCGTTGCTGGGCCGCTGGTTGTTGCCGATCTTTCACCCTTCCTATCTGCTGCGCAATCCCTCCAAGGAGCCCAACAGCCCGAAGTGGCTCACCTGGCACGACCTGCAGGATGTGCGGCGGCGGC
>CANEWU010000107.1 GCA_947442825.1 Synechococcaceae cyanobacterium | reverse complement strand
GGAGGTGGATTTCGGGGGCTGGTGCACGTGGGCTTAGCCCTCAGCCTGGGGGACGACGAGGGTTCGCTGCACCCTTCCCCGCCGCCTTTCTCACCATCGATGGCAACGAGGCGGTGGCGCGGGTGGCCTATCGCTTGCCATCAGCTGGCTGTAGTGATTGAGAGGTCGGCAAGAAGCATTTGGGAGCGGCTCAGGTGAGTGGCATTTTTAGTCTGCCCCAGGGCTATTCCCGCGGCCGTTATTCACTGCCTCATCCGTCTCCCTGAGTATCTCAACACATTCTCTCCTGAGCTTCGGGACATCCTGGAGGGCGGTTTCGTAGACAGTCTCCTGATCGACTGAAGCATAGTTGTGAGTGAGTATGTTGCGAAACCCAATTGCTTTCCGGCCATCTGATAAAAGCTTGAAACTGTCGGGCCAGAATTTGGTTAGGACTGAGGTTGCTTCGCCAATTAAAATGAACTCGCGTTCTACGGCAGAGCGCTTTTCGCGTGTCGCAACAAAAGTCTCGAAAGAGATCCCTGCAAGGATTGAAGCGATTGAATCGCATGCGTCGATTATGTCGTAGAGGTAGGCGGATATATCACGCGCCATAGATTAGCCTCTTGGTCTTCTCGATTTCACGGGCGATTACCGCATTGCGCACGGCCCCACTCATGACTAGATCTACCTTTGTTCCGAGTATGCTCTGCAGCTCATCAAGCATTTCGAAATAAGCATGGAATTTTGCATGACCGCCAATGGGGGCAAATTCGACAAGAAGATCCACGTCGCTTTCTCCTGGTCGGAAATCGTCCCTAATGGCTGAACCAAAAGCGAAAAGCCGCTGAACGCTGTACTTGCGGCAAAGCGCGGCGATGGCCTCTTGGTGACTCGCGAGAAGACTGGTCATCGTTCATCTCTTCAGCCTTTCTAGCTGGTGCAGCAGGTTTGAGCAATTCCCAGTTTGCTGAGATCTATGCCTATGGGCAGACTGACAGTATTTAGACGGATCCGCATACGACCGTTCGGTTTGAACCAAAGCTGTGACCGCGGCCCCAACCCCTCCCCCTGGCTAGACCAGAAGCAAAGAGGCCCCACGCCCCCCCCCATGTGCCTGGCCATCCCCGGCCGCATCCTCGCCATCAGCTCCGCCGGGGAGGACGACGATCCCCTGTGGCGTCAGGCTGAGGTGGATTTCGGGGGGGTGCGGCAGACCGTTTCGCTGGCCTGCCTGAGTGAGGCTCAGGTGGGTGATCGCGTGCTGGTGCACGTGGGCCTGGCTCTGAGCCTGGTGGAGGACGAGCCGCCACAGGACCCATCGCCCAGCGCCCCATGATCCCCGCCGCCTCCCTCACGATCGATGGCAACGAGGCGGTGGCGCGCGTCGCCTATCGCCTCAGTGAGGTGATCGCCCTGTACCCGATCACGCCCGCCACGCCGATGGGCGAGTCGGCGGATGCCTGGGCTGCCGAGGATCGGCCCAACCTCTGGGGCACCGTGCCCAGTGTGGTGGAGATGCAGAGCGAGGGCGGGGCCGCCGGGGCGCTCCATGGCGCCCTGCAGACCGGCGCGCTGGCCACCAGCTTCACCGCCTCCCAAGGGCTTTTGCTGATGCTGCCCAACCTCTACCGCTGGGCAGGCGAGCTCACGCCGGTGGTGTTGCATGTGGCCTGCCGTGCGATCGCGGCCCAGGCCCTCTCGATCTTCGGCGACCAGAGCGATCTGATGGCCGCCCGCGGCACTGGCTGCGCCATTTTGGTGTCGTCGAGCGTGCAGGAGGCGGGTGATTTTGCCGCCATCGCCAGCCGCGCTGCCCTGCTCGGTCGCCTGCCCTTTCTCCACGGTTTCGATGGCTTTCGCACCAGCCACGAGATCCAGAAAGTGGTGGAGATTCCCGACGCCCTGCTCCACGAGATGGTGCCGATGGCGGCCGTCGCCGCCCACCGTCGCCGCTGCCTCAGCCCCGACCATCCGGTGCTGCGTGGCACCTCCCAGAACCCCGATGTGGCCTTTCAGGCCCGCGAATCGGTGAACCTCTTCCACGACGCCCTGCCCGATCACGTGGCCGAGGCGATGGAGCGTTTCGCCTCCCTCAGTGGGCGCCGGTACGGATTGGTGGAGTACGTGGGGGATCCGGATGCCGAGCGGGTGGTGGTGGCGATGGGTTCGGCCTGCGGCGTGTTGGAAGACACGGTGGAGGCGCTGCGGGACGGTGGTGAACGGGTGGGGCTGCTGAAAATCCGCCTGTTTCGGCCGTTTCCGGCGGCCGCTTTGGTCCAGGCGTTGCCGCCGTCGGTGCGGGCGCTGGCGGTGCTCGATCGCTGCAAGGAGCCCGGCTCGTTGGCCGAACCCCTGGCCCAGGACGTGCTCATGGCCCTCGCCCAGGCCTGGGGCGTTTCCCGGCCTGGCATCGCTGCGCCCGTGGTGCTCGGCGGGCGCTATGGGCTGGCCTCCAAGGAGTTCACGCCGGCGATGGCCAAGGCGGTGTTCGACCACCTGGCGGCCCATCTGGCGGCCCACCCCGCCGGCGGAGCGGCCGCTTCGGCCCCCGCCCATTCCTTCACCGTCGGCATCGACGATGACGTGACCCATCGCTCCCTGCCGGTGGATCCCTCATTCGTGTTGGAGGGCGGCGCCGGTGAGGGGGAGGTGCGGGCGATCTTTCACGGCCTCGGCTCCGACGGCACCGTGGGCGCCAACAAGAGCACGATCAAAATCATCGGCGCCAGCACCGCTCTTTTCTGCCAGGCCTATTTCGTCTACGACTCCAAAAAGGCCGGTTCGCTCACCACCTCCCACCTGCGTTTCGGGTCCAAGTCAATCCGCTCCTCCTGCCTGATCCAGCGCCCCACCTTCGTCGCCTGCCACCAGTGGGACTTTGTGGATCGGCTCGACCTGCTCGCCGGCCTGGTGGACGGGGGCACGCTGCTGCTCAACAGCCCCTGGTCGCCGGAGGACACCTGGCAGCGGCTGCCGGCCTCCCTGCGCGAGGGGATCCGCGCGCGCCATCTGTCGCTCTGGGTGGTGGACGCCGGCTTGGTGGCGCGCCAGGCCGGCCTTGGGCCCCACATCAACACCGTGATGCAGGTGGCGTTTTTTGCCGTCAGCGGTGTGCTGCCCCGCGCTGAGGCCATGGAGCGCATCCGCGCCGCCATCGCCCACGACTACGCCCGCAAGGGGGACGTGGTGGTCTCCCGCAACCTCCAGGCCGTCGACGCCACCCTCGAGCGGCTGCAGCCGGTGCCGTGGGAACGCCTCGACGATCCGTTGCCCGAGCCTGCGCCGCCCGATCGCTTCGCCGCCGCGCCGCCCTTCGTGCGCGAAGTGATCGCCCCCTTGCTCGCCCAGGCCGGCGATGCCCTCCCCGTCAGCGCCCTCCCCTGCGACGGCACCTTCCCCACCGGCACCGCCCGCTGGGAGAAGCGCAACATCGCCGCCGAGGTGCCCCTCTGGGAAAGCGATCTCTGCATCCAGTGCGGCAAATGCGTGATGGTGTGTCCCCACGCCGTGATCCGCGCCAAGGTGAGCGAGCCGGCCGCTCTCGCCGCCGCCCCCGAGGGCTTCCGCCACGCCCCCGCCCGCGATCCATCCTTCGCCGGCCAGTCCTTCACCATCCAGGTGGCGGTAGAGGATTGCACCGGCTGCCGCCTCTGCGTGGAGGTGTGCCCCGCCCGCGATCGCCAGGAGCCCCGCCGCAAGGCGATCAACATGGTCCCCCAGCGGCCGTTGCGCGAATCCGGCCGCGCCTGGTGGTCGTTCTTTGAGCAGCTGGCCGATCCGCCCCGCCAGGCCCTCGATCCCCACCGCGTCAACCAGCAACAACTGCAGCGCCCCCTGTTCGAATTCTCCGGGGCCTGCGCCGGCTGCGGTGAAACCCCCTACCTCAAGCTCGCCAGCCAGCTCTTCGGCGATCGCATGCTGGTGGCCAACGCCACTGGTTGCTCCTCCATCTACGGCGGCAGCCTCCCCACCACCCCCTGGAGCGTCAACGGCGAGGGCCGCGGGCCCGCCTGGAGCAATTCCCTCTTCGAAGACAACGCCGAATTCGGCTACGGAATGCGCGTGGCCCTCGACCAGCAGCAGGGCATGGCGCTGGAGTTGTTGGGGCATCCATCGCTGGCGGTTGCTCTTCCGCAGGCGCTCGTGGCGGGGCTTCTGGCTGCCTGCCCTGACGACGGCCAGAGCGATGAGGCAGCGATTGCGGAGCAACGGGAGCGGGTAGTGGACCTCAAGCGCCGGCTGAACGCCCTCCCCGAGGCCGCCGATCCCGCCTCGCCCGCGGCCCGATTGCTGGAGGTGGCCGATGCACTGGTGAAAAAAAGCGTGTGGCTCGTGGGCGGCGATGGCTGGGCCTACGACATCGGTTTCGGGGGCCTCGACCATGTGCTCGCCAGCGGCCGCAACGTCAACGTGCTGGTGCTCGATACCGAGGTGTACTCCAACACCGGCGGCCAGATGTCGAAGGCCACGCCCATCGGGGCCGTGGCCAAATTCGCCGCCGGCGGCAAGGCCACCGCCAAGAAAGATCTGGGCCTGATGGCGATGACCTACGGCAGTGTGTATGTGGCCAGCGTGGCGATGGGCGCGCGCGATGAGCACACGATCCGCGCCTTTCTGGAGGCCGAAAGCTATCCGGGTCCCTCGTTGATCCTGGCCTATTCCCACTGCATCGCCCACGGCATCGACATGGCCCAGGGCATGGAGCACCAGAAGGCGGCGGTGGCCAGCGGCCGCTGGTTTCTCTATCGCTTCGATCCGCGCCGCACCGCCCGTGGCGAGAATCCGTTGCAGCTCGACCACCGCGCACCGTCGCGGTCTCTGGCCGACGGGATGGCCGGCGAAAATCGCTTCCGCATGCTCTCGTTCTCCCAACCCGAGCGCGCCCGCGAGCTGCTGCGCGCGGCCGAGGCCGAACGCAACCGTCGCCTCGCCCTTTACCGCGCCCTTGCCGCCGAGGCGCCCCCCGCCAGCGATTCCCCTTCCCCCCCGGCCCCATGAGTGCTCCCAACCTCGCCACCACCTGGCTGGGCCTGCCCCTGCGCACCCCCTTGGTGGCGGGCGCCGCCGCCCCCCTGAGCGAGCACCTCGACGCCCTGTTGCGCCTGGAGCACGCCGGCGCCGCCGCGGTGGTGCTGCATTCGCTGTTCGAGGAGCAGATCGAGCGCGAGCAGCTCGACCTCTGGCGGCAGTCGCAGCAGGGCAGCCACAGCTATGCCGAATCCCTCGATTATTTCCCCGAATCGATGCTCTTTCATGGCGGCCAGGATCTCTACCTGCGCCACCTCGAACAAGCGCGCCAGCGGCTTTCCATTCCCGTGATCGCCAGCCTCAACGGCGCCCGGCCCGGCAGCTGGGTGGCGGCGGCCCGGCGCTTGGAGGCCGCGGGCGCCAGCGCCATCGAGCTCAACATCTGCAGCGTGCCCACCGACCCCGACCTCAGCAGCGCCGCCATCGAAACCCAGGTGGAGGAGATCGTGCGGGAGGTGCGCGCCGAGGTGTCGCTGCCGCTGGCGGTGAAGCTGGCGCCCTTCTACACAAACCTGGCGGCCCTGGCCAAGCGTTTGGTGGCGGCCGGCGCCGATGGCCTGGTGCTCTTCAACCGCTTCTACCAGCCCGATATCGACATCGAAGCGCTCACCCTGCGCCCCAACCTGCTGCTCTCCACCCCCCACGATCTGCGCCTGCCCCTGCGCTGGATCGCCCTGCTGCACGGCCGGGTTGGGGTGCCTCTGGCCGGCAGCGGTGGCGTCCACCGCGGCACCGACGCCGTGCGCCTGCTGATGGCCGGCGCCCAGTGCGTGCAGGTGGTGGGAGCGCTGCTGCGCCACGGGCCGGGGCGCCTGGAGGGGCTGGAGCAGGAGCTGGTGGGTTGGCTGGCCGAGCACGGGCACGCTTCGGTGGCGGAGCTGATCGGCTCCATGGCCCAGAGCCGCTGTCCCGATCCCGAGGGCTACGAGCGGGCCCAGTATCTGCGCGCCATTCAGTCCTACCCGGCCGCCGAGGCGCCCTTCGCGCCGGGGCCGTGGTGAGCGTGGCGGGGCCGGGCGTGGCTCAGGAGGTGGCGGCGCTGGCGGCCGAGCTGGCGGCGATCACCACCCGCCCCTGGACGGTGATGGAGGTCTGCGGCGGCCAAACCCACGCGATCGTGCGCTGGGGCCTCGACCAGCTGCTGCCGCCCGGCCTGCAGCTGCTCCATGGGCCCGGCTGTCCGGTGTGCGTCACGCCCGCCGCCACCATCGATGCCGCCCTGGCCCTGGCCCGCCGGCCCGAGGTGATCCTGGCCTCCTACGGCGACATGTTGCGGGTGCCCGGAAGTGTGCCCGGCGACGATCTGCTGGGGGTGCGGGCCGCCGGTGGGGCGGTGCAGCTGCTCACCGCCCCGGAGCAGGCGATCGCGCTGGCCCGCGCCCACCCCGATCGGCAGGTGGTCTTCCTGGCGGTGGGCTTCGAAACCACGGCGCCGGCCACCGCCCTGCTGGCCCGCCAGGCAAGGGCCCTGCCGATCGCCAACCTCTCGATCCTCGGCGCCCATGTGCGGGTGGTGCCGGCGATGGAGGCGATCCTGGCCGATGCCCTCCCGGTCGGGCCGCAGCCCGAGTCGTTGGCGGAGGGTCGCGTCGATGGCTTCCTGGCGGCGGGCCATGTGGCCACCGTGATGGGCATCGGCGAGCTGGAGGAACTGGCCTTGCGGCGCGCGCTGCCGGTGGTGGTCACGGGTTTTGAGCCCCAGGAGTTGTTGCGCGGCCTGCTGGCCTGCGTGCGGCGCCTCGAGGCGGGCCAACCGGGGCTGGAGAACGCCTACGGGCAGGTGGTGCGCCCCCAGGGCAACCCGGCGGCCCGGGCGCTGCTGGCGGAGGTGTTCACCGTGATCGACCGGCCCTGGCGGGGGCTGGGGGTGATCCCCGGCGGCGGGCTGGCGTTGGCACCCGCCTGGGCCGAGCTGGATGCGGAGCGCCGCTTCTGCCTTGCAGCGGCGCAGAATCCCGCCCAGGAGCCGCCCAACCCCTGCATCGCTGCCCTGGTGCTGCAGGGCCGCGCCCGCCCCGACCAATGCCCCGCCTTCGGCAGCGCCTGCACGCCGGAGCGGCCGCTGGGGGCGCCGATGGTGTCGAGCGAGGGGGCCTGCGCCGCCTGGTTCCGCTACCGGCCGGCGGTTGAGCGGTTCGCCTCCACTCCATGACCAACCACGCGCCGGCGTTGTGCTTCCCCGGCTGCACTGCGCTCCGCTCCGTTGCAGCGCTGTATGCCGCCAGGGCCTGCAACGGTGCAGCAAGATTTCTTACACTGATTAGCCTCTCTTCGGATGGTCAATTCCGCCCTTCCTGAGGTCCGAGCCCGCCCATGGTCAGCCATCCCGATGCCCGTCACCGCCTGCAGCTGCGCCTGGGGGGTGGGGTCTGGCGGGCCCTGCAGGAGCGCTGCCAGCGCACCGGCGAAAGTGTGGAGCATGTGATCAACTCCGCCCTGGCCGAGGCATTGGATCTCGACCATCACACCATCTATCAGGTATCCACCTCCGGGGCCCTGGTGCAAGGGGTGTACAGCGGTTGTGTGCGGCTGGCTGATCTATTGCAGCATGGAGATTTTGGCCTCGGCACCTTCGAGGGGCTCGATGGTGAGGGCATATTGCTCGATGGCTGCTGTTGGCAGGCCCGCTCCGATGGCCGCGTGCTGCCGGCGCCCGCCGATGCCCTCACGCCCTTCTGGGTGGTCACGCAGTTTCTCAGCGATCTCAGCGAGAAGCTGGAGGACGTCAGCTCCTGGGCTGATCTCACGGCCCGGCTCGATGGGCTGCGAGAGTCGGCCAATCTGTTTGTCGCCATTCGCATTCGTGGTGTGTTCGATCACATCCGCTATCGGGTGGCCTGCAAAACCGAAACCGGTGTGGGCCTGGTGCAGGCCACCGCAGCGCAGGCCACCTTTGACCTCCAGCAGATTTCAGGCACTTTGGTTGGGTTTTGGACGCCTTCCTATGCCCGCACCATCAACGTGCCCGGCTATCACCTGCACCTGCTCAGTGATGACCGCCAACACGGTGGCCATGTGCTGGAGCTGAAGGCATCCCGCCTGCATGTGGAGCTGCATGTGGAGAACCATCTGCAGCTCGTGCTACCGGAAACACCCGCCTTTCTCCACGCAGACCTCAGCGGCGATCCTGCAGCTGCCTTTGCCGAGGCGGAAGCCGATCGCCCGCGCTAGCCAAAGGTGTCATTCGGTGCCAGTGGGCTCACGCCTCAGGGCGTCCCCTTAGGGTGAAGGCGGTTTCCGGATCAGAACAACCGTGGCGGTGGCAGGGGAGGTCCCAGCACAGGCGGGCCGCCGAGGTTGGCTTCGGCCCCTCGCCGCCGCGCTCGCGGCGGCCCTACTGATCACGCCCCTGGCGGGTTGTCAGCGGCCCAAGCCCAAGGAGCCGGCCGTGGTGGCACCACGCCAGGTGTCGGCCCTGGGCCGGGTGGAGCCGGAATCCAAGATCCGCCGCGTCT
>CANEWU010000106.1 GCA_947442825.1 Synechococcaceae cyanobacterium | reverse complement strand
TAGAGGCGGTTGTTGGTGGAGGTGATCCACTCGCAGAACTGGTTCCACGCCGAAGCGCCGGAGCGCTGTTGGATTGTGGCGGTCATGAGTTCGAGAGGGTGTGCCGCAGCCCGGGGGCTGGGGCGGAAGAGAAGGGCGGAATCCCGCCAACACCAACGTAACGGGATGTTGCGGGTTTTGTAAAGGGGGTTCATGAAGAAAGGCTGAGACCGGTGGGGGTGCCCTCCCGTCCCCGCCGGCCACCGTTGCTAGATGGATGGACACAAGGTCTTCGTTCCCGATGCCCCTGGCTGTTCCCCCCCGCCCCCTGGCCCTCGTGCTGATCGCCGGCCTCCTGCTTGGCGGCTGCCAGCGCGGCCCCAGCCCCGAGGCCCAGCGCGTCGATGAGCTGGAGTTCAAGATCCAGCAACTCGAGGAACGCCTCAACAAGGTCTCCAGCGAGCGCAGCAACGGCTCCGACAAATCCGGCAAGGCCCCCGCCGGGGTGGTGAAATCCCTCACCCTGCGCAGCGGCACCGACGACGACCGCCTGCGCATCTACTGGGCCGATGGCAGCACCACCGATCTGCCCTGCACCAAGGAGCAGGCCACCCTCGTCTGCGGCTAATCCGCCTCCAGCGACGCGCACAACGCCCGTAACTCGTTCGTCCAGGCCGGGTCCACCGGCCAGACCTCACGCCGCGTCAGCCCCAGGGCGATGCCCTTCTCGCCATAGGCGGCCTCGTTGATGAACACCGGCCACACCGGTTCCTCCCCCAGGGCCTCCGGCGGCTCGTAGGAGAGGGTTTCGCCGCTGCGAGAGAGAAAGACGGGATCGCCCGGCCGTAGCGGCTGCCAGTCGCGGTGCTGGCGCCGCGGATGCACCAGGGCGGCCGGATTGCCGGCGGCGTCGCGGGGCAGGTCGAGGCTGGCCAGATGGCGATGCACCACCAGCGAGCGCGGCTGGCTCTGGCGGCCGGCGCGGGCGAGGGCCAGCTGCTCGAGCGCCGCCTCCAGGGCCAGCTGGGTCTGGCGGACCAGGGGGGCGGTGAGCACCCCCTGCGGCACCGGTCCCACCTCGATCACCAACCCGCACGGCCAACGCTCCGCCAGGTAGCCGGTCTGCGCGGGATCGCCCTCATGCAGGTAGATCGGCAGGCCCAGCTGCTGCTGCAGGCCCGCCGCCAGCGCCAGATCCGTGGAACGGCGCCCGTAAACCACCAGCGAATTGCCCATGGCGGCGGTGGTGCTGTGCAGGTCGAGCGCCACCGGGCAGGGGCTGCGGCCCTCGGGGCCGTAAAGCTCCAACAGCTCCCGGGCCCGCAGCACCTCCCGCTCCAGCCGGGCCGGATCGGCAAGCAGGCTGGAATCGAAGCTGCGGTTGAGGTCGCGATCGAGGTAGCGGCGGCACTCCGCCCAGGCGGCGGGGTTGCCGATCGTGAGCTCCAGGGCCAGGCCCGCGCGGCGCAGGGAATCGGGATCCTGCCGCCATCCCTCAAGCAACCAGCCACCGTTGCGTTCGTTGCCGTGGGTGGCCGCGACCACCAGCACCCTGCCCATCGCCGATCGCGCACAAGCTGCCCCAGCCTGACGCAGGATCGGGGGATTCCGTTGTTCGCCGCCGCCATGCCCCCGCCCGCGGCCCTGGTGCAAACCGCCCGCTTCCTCTGGAGCCAGCAGTGGCGGGTGTTGATGGGGGGGCTGGGCCCCGCCGATGCCGAGGGCCGCTACCGTCGCCCCGCCCCCGCCTTCGCCGCCCTTCCCCCGCTGCCCGGGGACGCCGCCGCGGCCGGCGCCCACCAGCTGATCGTGGGGCGCAGCTGCCCCTGGGCCCACCGGGCCTGGCTGGTGTGGCGCCTGCGGGGGCTGGAAGCCAGCATCGAGCCTGTGATGGTGGAGCCCGATCCCGCCGCCGGCCGCTGGCGCTTCACCACCCCCTTCGCCGGCTGCCACACCCTGCGCGAGCTCTACCGCCGCAGCGGCGCGGCCGACGACGCCCCCGCCACCGTGCCGGCGCTCTGGTCGCAGGGGCAGCAACGATTGATTCTCAACGAGAGCGCACGGCTGATCGAGCTGCTCGACCTCTGGCCGGCACCCGAGGGATCCCCCCAGCTGAACCCCGAGGCGCTGCGGCCGGCGATCGACGGCTGGCGCGAGCGCCTGCAGGGGGCGGTGAACGATGGCGTCTACCGCTGCGGTTTCGCCCGCACCCAGGCGGCCTACGACGGGGCGGAGCGGGAACTGTTCGACACGTTGGCGGCGGTGGAGGCGGAGCTGGCGGCCCGGGGGCCCTGGCTGTGCGGCGAACGGCTGACGCTGGCGGACGTGGTGCTCTTCCCCACCCTGATCCGCCTGGAGCTGGTCTACGCGCCGCTGTTCGGGGTGAGCCGGCGGCCGTTGTGGCAGCTGCCGGCCCTGTGGAACTGGCGCCGACGCTTCTTCGCCCTGCCCGGCGTGGCCACCACCTGCACCCCCGACGCCTGGCGCTCCGACTACTTCGGCGCCCTGTTCCCCCTCCATCCCTCCGGCATCGTCCCGGCGGGTCCGGACCTGGCCACACTGGTAACCAGCCAGCCCCCGCCCGGACCATGAGCAACAGCGCCGCCGCCCCGCCCGCCGATCCGGTGTTCGAGGGGGCCTACGGGCCTTACACAATCACCGCCCACGACCGTCGCGAGGTGCTGGGCTACCGCCTGGCGCTCACGGCCGTGGCCGTGGCCCAGGGGGCCCTGCTGGCCCAGTGGCGGCTGCTGGGGCCCGGGGCGCTGTGGCCCTGGCTGCTGGTGATGGCGGCGGGCCTGGGGCTGGCCCTGCGCTGGATTCACATCTATCTGCGGCCCCTGCACCAGCTGTTGCAGCTGTTCTGGCTGGCGGGCTGCCTGGGGGGCCTGGCCCTGGCGCTGCGGGTGGGGGCCGCCAACCTGCTGCCGGCGCTGGCGCAGCAGCCGGTGTGGATCCTGGCGATCGGCCCCTTCTTCGCCGCCCTCGCCGGGGTGGGCTTCAAGGAGTTCTTCTGCTTCCGCCGCCCCGAGGCGATCGGCGTCACCCTGCTGCTGCCGGTGGCCCTGCTCGGGCGGCTGGTGGGCGTTCTGGGAGCCGACACCACCCTGGCGCTTCTCGCGGTGCAGGCCGCCCTGCTGGTGGTGCTCTGCCTGCGCAAGTTCCCGATGCCCGCCGCCGCCGACGTGGGCGACAAGAGCGTCTTCGACTGGCTGGAGCAGCAGCGCCAGCGGCCGGTGGCCCTGCGATGAGCCTGATCAGCCTGGTGGGCGCCGGCCGCGACTTCGGCCTGCGCCCCCTCTTCGACGGCCTCGACCTGCATGTGGGCGAGCGGGAGCGCCTCGGCCTGATCGGCCCCAACGGCGCCGGCAAGAGCACCCTGCTCAAGGTGCTGGCCGGCGAGGAACCACTGGATCGGGGCGAGCGGCGCCTCGTCCCCCGGCTGCGGGTGGTACGGATGGAGCAGGAGCCCGCCACCGATCCGCAGGCCACCGTGCTGGAGACGGTGTTCGCCGGGGGCGGCGAACGGCTGGAGCTGCTGCGCGAACACGAAATCCTCAGCCAGCGGCTGGCGAGCGGCGGCGACGACCCGGCCCTGCTGGCGAGGCTCGGCGATCTGCACCGCCGCATGGACGACCTGGACGCCTGGGGGCTGGAGCAGCAGTGTCGGGAGGTGCTGGAGCGGCTCGGGGTGGGGGATGGGCAGATGCGGCTGGGGGACCTCTCCGGCGGCAACCGCCGGCGGGTGGCCCTGGCCGCCGCGCTGGTGGCCAACCCGGAGGTGCTGCTGCTCGATGAGCCCACCAACCACCTCGATGCCGATGGGGTGGAGTGGCTGCAGCACTGGCTGGAGCGCTTCAGCGGTGCCCTGGTGCTCGTCACCCACGACCGCTACCTGCTCGACCGGGTCACGCGGCGGATCGTGGCGGTGGAGCGGGGCGAGGCGCGGGCCTACGAGGGGGGCTACGGCCGCTACCTGGAGCAGCGGGCCGCCGAGGACGCCGCGGAGGAGTCCGGGGCGGCGCGGCTGCGGGGCACCCTGCGGCGGGAGCTGGCCTGGCTGCGGCAGGGCCCGAAGGCGCGCAGCACCAAGCAGAAGGCCAGGCTGCAGCGAATCGAAGCCTTGCGGCAAACGCCAGCCCGCCAGGGGCGCGGCACGGTGGTGATGGCGGCCACGGCCCAGCGGCTCGGCCGCCGGGTGATCAGCGCCGACAAACTGGCGGTGGCGGTGGGCGAACGGCGTCTGCTGGAGGGCTTCTCCTACGACTTCGATCCGGAGGATCGGGTGGGAATCATCGGCCCCAACGGCTCCGGCAAGTCGAGCCTGCTGGAGGTGCTCGCCGGCCGGCGCGCCCCCGCGGAGGGGACGCTGGAACACGGGGGCACCGTGAAGCTGGCCTACTTCGACCAGCACAGCGAGGTGCTGCTCGGGGGCGGGGCGGATCGGGCCGGTGAGCGCAAGGTGATCGATGTGGTGAAGGAGGCCGCCAGCCGGGTGGCGGTCGACGGCCAGGAGTTGAGCGCCTCCCAGCTGCTGGAGCGCTTTCTGTTTCCCCCCGCCCAGCAGCACCAGCCGGTGGCGAAGCTCTCCGGCGGCGAGCGACGGCGGCTCCATCTCTGCAGGCTTCTGATCGAAGCCCCCAACGTGCTGCTGCTCGATGAGCCCACCAACGACCTGGACGTGCACACCCTGGCGGTGCTGGAGGACTTCCTCGACGACTTCCGAGGCTGCGTGGTGGTGGTCTCGCACGACCGCTGGTTCCTCGATCGCACCGTGGACCGCCTGTTCTGCTTCGAGGGCGGTCGGCTGGAGCGCTTTGAGGGCAACTACAGCGCCTACCTGGAGCGCCAGGCCCAACGGGAGGCGGCACGGCCGGCCCCACGGGATGCGGCGGCCACCAACGGCAAGGCGGCCACCGCAGGGCCGGCGACCCCCGATGCCCCAGCTCCAGCCCAGCGGCGCCGCAGCTACCGGGAGAGCCGCGAACTGGAGGGGCTCGAGCGGGACCTGCCGAGCTGGGAAGGGCGCCGGGCGGAGCTGGAGGCAGCTCTAGCAGACCCCGGCGGACTCGACCACGGGGCCCTGGAGACCCATAGCCACGAACTGGCCGCGTTGATCGAGCGGATCGCCACCGCCGAGGAGCGCTGGCTAGCGCTCAGCGAGATGGCCACCTGAGCGGCGCCGACGGTGCGGGCGGCGCCACTGCCGCTGGCGGATGCGGGGCATGGGGCTGGATCCGCCGCCCCTCCGGCACAGCGATTGTCAATATGGATCAGGAGGGCCGCACATTACGCTCCCGACCCCATGCCGATCCCCTTATGGTGAGCCCGGTTCGTTCCGGTCCTAGGGGGTCGGCATCTGGCATGAAAAACATCGACGAGCACATCGAGAAGGACAAAGCCGAGATCGAGGCGGCGAAGGCCGCTGGCGACAACGGCAAGGTTCGCCATCTCGAGCAGGAGCTCAAAAGTCTCGAGGAGTACAAGTCCCACCACCCCGAAGACAACCACGACCCCTCCCCGCTCGAGGTGTACTGCGACCTGAACCCCGAAGCACCGGAGTGCCTCGTCTACGACGACTGACCCTGGCGTCCCAGCCCCCCTTACCAGCGTTTGCTGGTGAGTGGGGCAGTTTCTGTAAGAGCGGATACCGCCGCCGCGATCGCACTCCGCTCCTCCTCCAGCGCTTTCCAGACACGGCCTAGGAGTGCATCCAGCCCCAGGGAGGCCGCCGCCGAGATCAGCAGAGGCTCGACACCGGTGTGGGCCTTCACCTGCTGCGCCAACTCCCGGCGCTGCTCGTCGTCGAGCACGTCGATTTTGTTAAGCACCACTAGGCGGGGCCGCTCGGGCAAGCCGTGGCCGTAGGCGAGCAGCTCTCCCTCCACTACCTGCAGATCGGCGAGCACGTTTTCGGCCGAGGCATCCACCAAGTGCAGCAGCAGGCGGGTGCGCTCGATGTGACGCAGAAAGTCGTGGCCAAGACCGGCGCCCCGTGAGGCCCCCTCGATCAGGCCGGGGATGTCAGCAAACACGGTGCCATCACCACTGGGGCGGCGCACCACCCCCAGGTTGGGCACCAGGGTGGTGAAGGGATAGTCGGCGATGCGGGGCCGGGCGGCGGAGAGCACGGCGATCAGGGTGCTCTTGCCGGCGTTGGGCAGGCCGATGATGCCCACCTCCGCCAGCAGCTTGAGCTCCAGCTGCAGCTTCCACTCCTCGCCGTCCCGCCCCTCGGTGCACTTCTCCGGCGCCCGGTTGCGGTTGCTGAGGTAGTGGGCATTGCCAAGCCCACCGCGGCCGCCATGGGCCACCACCAGCTCCTGGCCAGGCTCTACCAGATCCCCCAGCTGGATGGCGGTGCGGGCATCGCGCACCTCGGTGCCGCAGGGCACGCGGATGACCAGGGAGCGGCCCCTGGCCCCACTGCAGCGGTTATTGCCGCCGCGCACGCCGTCTTCGGCGGCAAAGATCCGCTTGTACTTGAAATCAAGCAGGGTCTGCAGGTTGGCATCGGCCACCAGCACCACGTCGCCGCCACGGCCGCCATCGCCGCCGGAGGGGCCGCCGGCGGGCACGTATTTCTCGCGTCGGAAGGCAACGATGCCATCGCCGCCGCGGCCCGCGCGCGCGGTGATGCGGGCCTGGTCGATGAACTGCACGTGGAAGCGGCCGCCGGGGCCGTCGGGTCCCCAACCCTAGGATCCTGCGGTTGCTGCGCCCGTTTGGCCGAGGTCCGCTTCCAGCAGGTCAGCAAGACCTACCCACCCCGCCGCGGCAGCGCCGACGGGGCGCCGGTTCCGGTGCTGCGCGCCCTGGATCTGGCGATCGCCGATGGCGAGTTTCTGGTGTTGGTGGGTCCATCGGGCTGCGGCAAGAGCACCTTGCTGCGCCTGCTGGCGGGGCTCGACACCCCCAGCAGCGGCTCGATCCACGTGGGCGGGCGAGATGTCACCGGCCTGCGCCCCTCGCGCCGCGACGTGGCGATGGTGTTCCAGAGCTATGCGCTCTATCCCCACCTCACGGTGGCCGACAACCTGAGCTTCGGCCTGCGCCGCAGCCGCCCCCGCAGCGCCCCCCACCAGCTGCAGGATGCCCTGCATCGCCTCGGCAGGCGCTGGCCTGCCCCCCTGCGGCTGCCCTCGCCGCGGGAGGCCGCGATCGAGCGACGGGTGAACGAAGTGGCGCGCATGCTGGAGCTCGAGCCCCTGCTGGCCCGGCTGCCGAAGGAGCTCTCCGGGGGCCAGAAGCAGCGGGTGGCACTGGGGCGGGCGATCGCCCGAGAGCCGGCGGTGTTTCTGATGGATGAACCCCTCAGCAACCTCGACGCCAAGTTGCGCACCGGCACCCGCGCCCAGATCACGGCGCTGCAACGCCAGCTGGGCACCACCACCCTCTATGTCACCCACGACCAGGTGGAGGCGATGACGATGGGGCACCGCATCGCCGTGCTCAACGGCGGACGCCTGCAGCAACTGGGCACGCCGATGGAGCTCTACCGCTGGCCATCCAATCTCTTCGTGGCCCAGTTCATCGGCAGCCCGCCGATGAACCTGCTGGCGGCGGAGGTGGCCGGGCCAGGCCAGGTGCTGGTGGCAGGGCGCCGCTTCCCGGTGGAGGGGCCCTTGGAGCCGCTGCTGGGGCCCCTCACGGGCCAGAGCCTCACCGCCGGCCTGCGGCCGGAGCACCTGCGCCTGGCACCCGCCACAAACCGCAACCTGGCGGCCGAGGTGTGCCACGTGGAGGCGCTGGGCAACGAGCAGCTGGTCACCTGCCGGCTGCGGGAGGGGAGCCAGCTGGTATTGGTGCGGGCTGATCCGGAGGTGGCGGTAACCGCTGGGGAAGCCGTACATGTGGAGGTGGATCCCTCGGGCTGGCGGCTGTTCGATGGCGAAGGCGAGGCGCTGCTGCCGCCAGCGAACGCCATCGCCGAGCGCTACGCGCCCCCCGGCTCCGCCCCTGCTACGCCACGGGGGCCGCAGTTGCCGCGGATCGGCTGAGGCGCGGCGCTCGCCCAGCGAGCCTGGGAACCCCGATGCCCGAACCGCCCGCTCCCCCCTCCCCGGGCGAGGTGGATGCGCTGCTCCGACCGATGGCGGCGCCGATCAGGGCTGCGTGCTCTACGGCGGCACGGCGATCGCCCTGCGCTTCGGCCATCGCCGCATCGCCGCGCCGCCGTTCCCATGATGGGAGGGTCTTCCCCTGCCCTGCCGCCATGCGCCGTTCCCTGCCTGCCCGGGCCTCGGCCCCGCTCCTCCTGGCCCTCGCCCTGATCGGCCCCGGCGCGATCGGCGCCGCCCACGCCCAGCGGATCCGCGGCGGAGCGGGCGGACCCGCCTCCGGCGCCGGTGTGCTGCCGGGCGCCGGCTTCGGCCAGGCCGGCCCCGGAGTGGTCAACCCGGCGGGCGTCGCCCCGGTCGCCCCCGCCGCCGGCGGTGTCGGCGGACCCGCCTCCGGCGCTGGCGTTCTGCCGGGCGCCGGCTTCGGCCAGGCCGGCCCCGGAGTGGTCAACCCGGCGGGCGTCGCCCCGGTCGCCCCCGCCGCCGGCGGTGTCGGCGGAC
>CANEWU010000105.1 GCA_947442825.1 Synechococcaceae cyanobacterium | reverse complement strand
GCGCTGAGCTCCAGCAGCTCCAGGGCGTTGGTGGGCAGGAACAGCACCTGGGCGGTGCCGCCGGGCCGGTGGGCGGAGCGGCCGGCCCGTTGCAGCAGACGGGCCACGTTTTTGGCGGAGCCGATCTGTACCACCCGCTCCACCGGCTGGAAGTCCACCCCCAGATCGAGGGAGGCGGTGCACACCACCCAGCGGATCGATCCCTCCTTGACGCCGGCCTCGATCGCCTCGCGCTGCTGGCGGTCGATGGCGCTGTGGTGCAGGGCCAGGGCCCCCTCCATCTCCGGGCAGACGTAGCGGAGGCACTGCAGCCAGCGTTCGGCCTGGTTGCGGGTATTGGTGAACAGCAGGGTGGAGACCCCGGGATCGAGGGCGGCCACCAGGCTTTCGTGCATGCGCAGGCCGAGGTGGCCGGCCCAGGGAAAGCCGTCGATGGTTTCGGGCAGGAGGCTGCGCAGCTCGGTGTCGCGCCGGAGCTTGGCGGTGATCAGGGTGGGCTCGGGCGCGGCGGTGCCCACGGCGGCACGGGCGGCCTCCTCAGGGTTGCCGATGGTGGCGCTCACGGCCCAGGTGCGCAGACCGGGCCGCAGGCCCCGCAGCCAGCTGAGGCACAGCTCGCTCTGCACCCCCCGCTTGCTGCCGATCAGCTCATGCCATTCATCGAGCACCACCGTCTCCAGGTGGGCGAAGAGCTGGGGGGCGGACTTGTTGGCGAGCAACAGGGAGAGGGATTCGGGGGTGGTGATCAGGATGTGGGGCGGGTTGCGCAGCTGCTTGCCCCGTTCGCTGGGGCTGGTGTCGCCGTTGCGCAGGCCGACGCGTAGCGGCCAGCCCATGGCGTCGATCGGCTCCTGGAGGGCCGCCACCAGATCGCGGCTGAGGGCCCGCAGGGGGGTGAGGACGAGCAGGCGCAGGCCTGGCTGGGGGCCACCGGCTTCGGCCAGCAGGCGGGCGATCGGGCCGAGCACGGCGGCGTAGGTCTTGCCGGCGCCGGTGGCCACCTGGATCAGGCCGCTCTGGCCGGCGAGATCGGCGCGCCAGGCCTGGCGCTGGAAGGGCAGCGGCCGCCACCCCTTGTGGCGAAACCAGGCCTCGATGGGATCCAGGATGGCCAAGGGGTTGGGTTTCCCCGAATCGAGGAATCAAAATAAGGTATGGCAATAGGCGGAGATCGCGCCGGCATTGCCACCTTCAGCAGAGGCCTGCCGCACATGCTCACGTCGCCTGATCACCTGCATGGAGTGAACCCTGAAGGCGTATTGTCTAGAACGGAACGGTGCCACAATTGGTTTTGGTGATAACCAACAAACCGCTCGCCACTTCGCCTTCAAGCCGACGCAAAGCTCAAGGGAGCCAGTAGTGTCTGCCTTGGAGGTCTTGGCCGTTTCCCTTTCTCAGCTCAGGAGAATGGTGACGATCAGGGCGGCGATTGCCAGCACAACAGCCCCGAGCACAATGGCGGCCGCCGTATTGCCAGAGCGGATCTCATGGCGGAAATCGATCGGCGACAGCTGATCAAACAGCCAGGTGCCGAGGTAGAGTAGTACCACGCCAAAGGCGGTCCAGCCGAAGGTGAGCACCACCTGGAGCAGGGTCTTTGTGGTCATCGCAGCTAGCTGTTGTCTGGCTTCAGCGTAGGGCGCGCAGCTATTGCCAACCTAGGGTTATTGCGTCTTATCCGCCTGGGATGATCCGCCACCCCCGTCCGGCCCCCGATGGTGAGCTGTTGCGCTGGCCCTGGGGGCTGTGGCTATTCCCGATCGTTCCCCTGGCGATCCTGCTGGTGTCCTCCCTGGTGCCCCAGCGCCTCCTGGAGCTCCAGCCAGCCGGGCCCTCCACCTGGGTGAGCGAGCCCTTCTTTCTGGAGGCGGGCCCCCTTGGCAGTCCTTTCCTGATGGTGCGGGCCCAGCTCCCCCGCAACACTCAGATCACCTATGGGGTCGAGCTGCTGGATCCGGCGGGGCAGGTGGTGTTTTCCCTGAGTCGGGAGGGTTGGCGCGAAACCGGCGTGTGGAACGAGGAGGGCGAGAGCGGCACCTACGACGAAAGCGACAGCGACCTTCCCCTGGCCCTGCGACCGCCGCGCCAGGGAGTTCATCGGCTGCGGCTGCGGCAGGAGGCGCTCAGCGGCTCGGATGGCCGGCCGAGCGGCGAATCGGTGGCGTTTGCGGTCAGCCTGGCGCGCCACCGGGTGAACGCGCCCCTGCTGTGGCTCACCAGCGCAGCGGCCCTGGTGGCGAGCACCTGTGCCTGGTTGGTGATGTACAGCCCGTGCCGCCGTCGTGTGGTGGTGCGCTCGCGGGAGCCGCGCCTGTCCCTGCGTACCGACCTGGGTCCAGGTCTGGTGCGCCTGTCGCTGCAGGTGGGCTATTGGGCCATGGAGGGCCAGCCCCGGAAGGTCCCGCCGCAGCCGCGGTTGCGGCTGCGGCTGCGCGATGGCTGGGGACGCCTCCGGCTGCAGGAGAGCCGCCCGATCGCTCTGCAGGACGCTACGCGGAAGGAGAAGCCGCTGCTCAGGGGCCACCAGACTCTGCTGGTGCGAGTGCCGGAGCGAACGTCGTACCAGCTGCTGCTGGAGGTGCCGAACAGCCTCGGCCCCTCGCCGGATGCGCTGGAGAGCGTGCGGCTGACGCTGGAGGATGGGGTGCGTGTGCCCAGGCGGAGGGAGGTGCTGGAGCCATGGAGCGAGCGCTGATCGTGGCTGTGGCGGTGGTGGTGGTGGGCCTGGGGTGCGGGGTGGCGGTGCTGCGGCCGGGGTTGGCGCCGGTGGGCACCATGCCGCCGCCATCGCTTGGGTCGGGGGGGACGGTGAGGTCCTGGTCCGGCGTGCGCCGGGCGCAGGATGTGTCGCGCTTCGCCGGCCGGGGCCCGGCCGGCGCGAAGTAGGGGTGGCGCCGCTGACGGCTTCGCAGGTGCGGCTGCTGCTGGCCACGGCGGCGGTTTCGTCGTGCGTGGGGCTGGTGCTGGAGCTACTGCTCGCCACCCAGGCCAGCTACCTGGTGGGGCAGACCGCCTTGGCCACGGGGGTGGTGGTTGGCACCTTCCTGGCGGCGATGGGTCTGGGGGCGTGGTTGAGCCAGTACGTGGGTGGCGGGCCTGATCCGGGGCCGCCGCTCCTGCGGGCGTTCGTGCGGGTAGAGCTGGCCCTGGTGCCCCTGTGCCTGTTCGGACCGCTGCTGCTGTTTGCCCTGTTCGCGGCGGAGGGTCCGCTGTGGCTGGCGCTGGTGTTGCTCACGGTGGCAGTGGGCGCGTTGGGGGGCATGGAGCTGCCGCTGCTCACGCGCTTGCTGGAGACGCGCCAGGAGCTGCGCACCGTTCTGGCCCGCGCCCTGGCCCTCGATTACGCGGGATCCCTGGCCGGTGCGCTGTTGTTTCCGCTGGTGCTGCTGCCCTGGCTGGGGCTGCTGCCCACCGCCGCGCTGCTGTCGCTGGTGCCCCTGGGCTGCTCCCTGGCGTTGGCCTGGTCGTTCCCGAGCCTGATCCGCTGGCGGACGATCCTGGCCGCCAGCGTGCCCCTCACCGCCGTGGTGGCCTGGCTGGTGGTGCCCCTGGGCCACCGCATCGAAGACCGGCTCTACGACGACCCGGTGGTGGGCCGCCTGCAGACCCGCCACCAGCGGATCGTGCTCACCCGCCGCCGCGATGACCTGCGCCTTTACCTCGACGGCAATCTGCAGTTTTCGAGCCTGGATGAATACCGCTACCACGAGGCCCTGGTGCATCCGGCGATGGCGTTCCACGGCCAGGCCCGGCGGGTGCTGCTGCTCGGCGCGGGCGATGGCCTGGCGGTGCGGGAGCTGCTGCGTTGGCCGGGGGTGGAGCGGATTGATCTGGTGGAGCTCGATCCAGCCCTGCTGCGCCTGGCCAGCCGGCACCCCTTCCTGCAGCGGCTGAATGGCGGCAGCCTGGCCGATCCGCGCCTGCGGGTGCATGTGGGCGATGCCTTCGAGTGGGTGCGGCGGGTGGGCCTGGAGGGGGGCCCATACGACGTGGTGATCGCCGACTTCCCCGACCCCGACACCCCCGCCCTGGCGCGCCTCTACAGCGTGAGCTTCTACCGGTTGCTGCGCTCCCGCCTGGCACCGGATGGACTGCTGGTGACCCAGGCCTCCACCCCGTTCTTCAGCCCGAAGGTGATGGCCTCGATCGGGGCGAGTGTGGCGGCGGCGGGCCTGCAGAGCCGCCCCTACAGCGTGGATGTGCCGAGTTTCGGCCCCTGGGGCTTCGTGCTAGCGCACCGCTCCGGCCGCGAGCTGGCAACGCCGGCCCTGCCGTTCCGTGGCCGCTGGGTGGATGGCGAGCAACTGGGACGCCTGTTTGCCCTGCCCCGGGACCTGCGGCCCGCCGCCGGCAGCGTGGTGCAGCCCAACCGCCTAAGCCGGCCGGTGATCTTGGGCTATCAGCGTGAATCCCTGTGGCGGGGCGACTGAGCCAGATAGGCTCATGCCAACTACCCACATACGTCCATGGCGGAGAATGTTGTCCAGGATTATGGATGGAGCTCAACGGAAGGTCCACATACCTGTGACTTTCTGGCCCCGGAAATCCTGCAGATTCTGAAGAACCTGCCGGTACGACGGGTGATGGACTTGGGCTGTGGCAATGGGGCATTGTGTGCCAGTCTGTCGGCCTCTGGCTACGAAGTTGTTGGTGTTGAATACGATGCGAAAGGGGTCGAGCTGTCCAAGAAAACCTATCCCTGCATCCCTTTTTATTGCTTTGGCGTTCAGGATGATCCCCAGGAGCTGTTGCGTCAGGAGAAGCCCTTTGATGCGGTGATCTCCACCGAGGTGATCGAGCATCTGTATTCCCCCCATCTTTTGCCCGGTTTTGCGGCGGCTGTTTTGCCCGCTGATGGCTATCTCATTATTTCAACCCCGTACCACGGCTATCTCAAAAATCTCGCCCTGTCCTTGTTTGGGGCCTGGGATTTTCACCACACGGCCCTCTGGCATGGCGGCCACATCAAGTTCTGGAGTCGCCGCTCTCTCACCACGTTGCTGGCTCAGAATGGCTTCGAGGTGGTGAAATTCTCGGGTGTTGGCCGGCTGCCCTTCCTCTGGAAGTGCATGATCCTCGTGGCCAGGAAAAGGTGATCACTCCCGTCGTCGTCCTGTTGTTGGTGCTGCTCGCAGCCCTGTCGGTGCTGCTGCTGCGCCGCCATTGGCGCCGGCTCCAGCGGGCCGAGCCCCCGCCCCTGCCCACGCGCCACCTGTTCAACCTGCGCATCGGCGACATCGTGCAGGCCTGCGGGCAGGACTGGGTGGTGGAAGACCGGCTGCTTTATGAGCAATCCGGAGGATTCCAGTGGCTGGAGTATCGCCTGCAGGATGGGGCCGAGAGCCGCTGGCTGAGTGTGTGTGAAGACGACGAGCTGGAGGTGGCCTGGCACCGCAAAGCCGACCCGGCCGAACTGGCCGAGCCGGCCTCGGCGGCATCCCTGCTTGACGCGGTGCCCGAGGGATTGGAGTGGGCCGGCCGCTGCTACCGCAAAATCGAGCGCGGGTCGGCCAGCCTGCGCGCCGAGGCCCGTGTGCTGAACCGCCGGGTGGGGGTGTGCACCTTCGCCGATTACGAGGCTGTGGATGGGGGAGATGGGCCCGACGGGCTCATTTCGCTGGAGTGGTGGGGCGGCGGCGGACATCCGGCTGGGGAGCTGGGGAGAATGATCGGAGTGGCGGTGGGGGTAACGGTCGAGATGGCGGTGGGGGAGCGGCTGGATCCTGGGCTGCTTACCTTGCAGCCGGGGGACGGGGTGTCGGTCTATCGGCCTTGATCCTGGCTCCCTATCCCCTCCACCAACGCCAGCGCCGTGGCCAGGCTGTCGGCCTCCTTGGCCAGCTTGTCCTTGCGCCACCGGGCAATGCGCGGAAAGCGCACCGCGATGCCGCTTTTATGCCGGCTTGATGGCTGCAATCCCTCAAAGGCCAGCTCAAACACCTGCAACGCCTCCACCGCCCGCACCGGTCCGAAGCGCTCGGTCGTGTGGCGCCGAATCCAGCGGTCGAGTTCCACGATTTCCTCGTCGTTGAGGCCGGAGTAGGCCTTGGCGAAGCTCACCAGTTCGCCGGCTCCATTCCAGAGGCCAAAGGTGTAATCGGTGAACAGATTGGCGCGGCGGCCGCTACCGGCCTGGGCGTAGAGGAGCACCGCATCGAGGCGCAGCGGTTCGCGTTTGTGCTTCCACCAGCTGCCGCGGCGGCGGCCCGCTTGGTAGGGGGAATCGGCGGCCTTGAGCATCACGCCTTCGGCGCCGGCCTGGGCTGCTTCGGCGCGGAGGGTTTCCAGTTGGTCCCACTTGGCCAGCGGCAGCAGGGGGGAGAGCCGCAGGGGGGTCGGCCCTGGCACCGCGCTGATCACGGCCTCCAGGGCAACCCGGCGCTCTCGCAACGGCTGGGGGCGAATGTCAATGCCGCCGTGCTCCAGCAGGTCGTAGGCCACGAAGGCCGCCGGGCAGTCGGCCCGCAGGGCCTTTCCCGCCGTTTTCCGGCCCAGGCGCCGCTGCAGCTGGGCGAAGGACGCGGGGCGTTCGGCTCCCTCCGCCCACACCAGCACCTCGCCATCGAGCACCGTTCCCTCGGGCAGCGCCTGGGCGGCCTCCACCAGTTCGGGAAACGAGGCGTGGATCAGCTCCTCGCCGCGGCTCCATAGAAAACACTGCCCGTCCCGGCGGATCAGCTGGCCGCGGATGCCGTCGTACTTCCACTCCACCAGCCAGTCGTGCACCCCTCCGGGGAGGGCCTGCTCCAACGGCGACGCCAGAAAAAAGGGATAGGGCCGACTGGGCACGGCTTCGGCGTGGTCGGCCGGGGCCAGCAGGGCCACGAACGCTTCCGCGCTTGGGGCAAAGCCCCCCATCAGCCGGTGCTGCAGCCGCGCCTCCTCCACGCCGCTCAGCTGCGCCAGGGCCCGCAGCACCAACCCCTGGCCCACGCCCACCCGCAGGCCGCCGGTGAGCAATTTGTTGGCCACCAACAGTTCGTTGGCCCCCAGATCCCGCCACAGACGACGCACCGCCATCTCCTGATCCTCACCCTCCAGCAACGCCGCCTGCGGCAACAGCTCCTCCATCCAGCGGTGCAGGGGCGCCGCCGCAGCACTCTCCCCCTCTGGCCCCCGCTCCGCGTCCGGCGCCACTTGCTGCCACAGCAAGGCGATGGTTTCCGCCGAATCGCCCACCTGGGCGTAGCAGTCGTCGAACAGCCACTCGGGCAGGGGCGAGCCGGCCAGGCAGATCTGGCGCAATCGACGCCCGGTGATCAGCCGTTTCCCCTGGCGGCCCAGCAGCACATGCACGGCCCAGGCGGCATCGGCGGGAGCGGCGGCCGCGAAATGGTCGATCAGCGCCTGCACCCGTGCGCCGGTGGCGCTGGTGCGGTCGAGCTGTTCGTACAGCTGGCAGAAGGCGCGCATCAGCCCGTCTCCTCCCCGTCCCGTTCCGCCACGAACGCGCCCGCCAGCGGTTCGGCGGCGATGCCTTCCACCTCCCGCAGGTAGCGCGCCAGGCCGTCGCTGTTGCCGTGGGTCACGTACACCTGCCGTGCGCCGCTCTCGCGCACGGTGCGCAGCAGGCCGGGCCAGTCGGCGTGGTCGCTAAGCACGAAGCCGCGCTCGTAGCCGCGCCGCCGCCGGGCGCCGCGCACCGCCATCCAGCCGCTCACAAACGCGGTTTGCGGCAGCTTCAGCCGCTTCATCCAGGGCGAACGGTGGGCCGAGGGCGGCGCGATCACCAGCCGCCCGGCCAGCGACTCGCCCCGCGGCACCGCGCTCAGCGGCAGGGTGGGCGGCAACCGCACGCCGGCCTCCCGGTAGGGCTCCATAAGGGCCTCCACCGCGCCGTGCAGCAGGATCTCGCCGCCTGCCTCGCCCGCCCCGCCACCAGCCGATCCCACCCCCAGCGCCGCCAGCTCCGCCAGCAACCGCTGCGCCTTGCCGAACGCATAGGCAAACAGCAACGACGGACGTTCCGGAGCCGCCTGCCACCACGCCAGGATCTCGGCCGCCACCTCCGCCCCCGGCCGCCAGCGGTAGATCGGCAGCCCGAAGGTGGCCTCGGTGATGACCACATCCGCCCCCACCGGCTCAAACGGGGCGCAGCTTGGGTCGGCGCAACGCTTGTAGTCGCCACTCACCAGCCAGCTCTCGCCGCCCGCCTCCAGCCGGATCTGGGCGCTGCCAAGCACATGGCCGGCACTGTGGAACGACACCCGCGCCCCGCCGATGCGGTGCAGCGAGCCATAGTCCACGGGGATGAGCGAGATGCCGGCGCCGAGCCGCTGCCGCAGGATCCCCTCACTCACCCCCGTGGCCCAGTACTCCCCGCAGCCCGGCCGGGCGTGGTCGGCGTGGGCGTGGGTGATCAGCGCCCGGGGGACCGGCCGCCAGGGGTCGATCCAGGCCTCCGCCGCCCGGCAGTAGAGGCCCTCGGGGGTGAGCTCCAGCAGGCTGCCGGGGGGGAGGGGCATGGGGGGGATTAGGGCTGGGGGTGGGGGCACGCTTAAGGGGTCATCGATTCCCGGTGATGCTCTCCGGGGGGGGAGATGCGAGCCTCATTGGCTATCTCGCCAGGGCCGAGCGACTGGGGG
>CANEWU010000104.1 GCA_947442825.1 Synechococcaceae cyanobacterium | reverse complement strand
TGCGTGCCCTGCTGCTTCCCTTGCTGCCGGTGGATCTCGACCTGCTGATCAGCGATGCCGCCACTGCGGCCCACTGGGCGGGATCCCGCTGGCATGTGCTCGGCCACATCCACCGCGAGGGGGTGCGCCTGGATGCCCCCTGAGGAAGACGCCCGCGCCATCCTGCGGCTGGCCCTGCGCCATGAGCACTCGTTGGCGGCCAGCCTCGATGGGCTGATCGTTCTGGCGGGAGCGCGGCTACCGGAGGAGCTCCTGGAGCTGCAGGACTTCGCCGTCAAGGCCCGCTATTCACCGGAAGACACCCCCCTGCCGGCAAGCCGTGAACGACTGCTTGCCCTGATCCGTCAGCTGCGCGGCGTGTTGGAAAAGAGGCTCCAGCGGGGGGAGGCCTGAACGATCACCCAGCTCTGTGAGCCATCTCACAGGGTTGTGGGAGCGCGCTCACGCTATTGGCCTGGCGCCGGGGTTTTGCTGAAGGCAAGAGATCCACCGATCTCCATTCTTCCCACTCTGGAGACAAAAACCATAGCAATCATCAATGGCAGTGCCCTGGGCGATGTGATCAGCCCGCTTGCTCCGCTGCCCTATCGCTCCACCAATCTCGCTGATCAGATCTTCGGCAATGCTGGTGACGACGTCATCGATGGCGGCGCTGGCAACGACACGATCGATGGCGGCGCTGGCAACGACACGATCGATGGCGGCGCTGGCAACGACCGCATCTTCGGCGGCGATGGTAATGACACCCTCACCGGCGGTGCTGGCGTCGACACCATCTACGGCGGCTTCGGCAACGACATCATCACCTCCGATGGCGATGGCGGTAGTTACTACGGTGAAGCCGGCAATGATCTGATGAAGTCTGGCCTTGGCAATGAGTATATGGATGGCGGTGTCGGCACTGACACCATCGACCACCGGGCTTTCAACGGTAACTATGACTACAATATGGCCACCGGCATCACCAATTTTACGGCGTTGATTGGTGAGCAGTTCCGTAATTTTGAGAATGCCCTGATGGGAAATGGCGACGATTCCGTCACGGGCACCTTCGGAGCCAATAGCATCAACGGCGGCGGCGGTAACGATCGCCTCACCGGTGGCCTTGGCGCGGACATCCTGACCGGTGGTGCGGGCAGCGATCAATTCCGTTACGGGGAATGGGGTGGCGCCAACCGTGATCTGATCACCGACTTTTCGGTGGTGGATGACAGCATTGTGCTCCTCGATGCCCTCGATGCCGGCCTGCCCGCGCCCATGGGCCCAACAGCCGGCGGCATCACGGGCCTGGCTTTCAATGGTGGTTCCGTTGCTGGGAACAGCCTTGCCGCAGGCTGGTTGTTCAAGGCAGCAGGAACCGTGGCCCCGTTCAACGGCATGGCGGCGGGCAGCCTCTCCGGCATCTACGTCGACACCGCAAGCGGCGATCTCTGGTACAACCCCACCACCCTCACCGCTAACGACAGCCGTCTGCTGGCGCGGGTCTCCATAGGGGCTGCCACGGCGATGACCGCCGCCGATTTCGTCTACGGGTGAAGCCGCGGGTGACGCCCCTGTTTACCCCTGCAGGTAGGTGCTCTGGCCGAGGCTGGCTTCGAGGTGGGCCATCAGGCGGCGGGCGTCGCTGATGTCCAGCTGGCCGCCGGCGATGGCGGCCTCGCTGGCCACCCGCAGCCGCTCCAGCAGCAGCTTCGGATCGTGCTCCATCACCCCCAGCACCTCGGCGTTGGTGTCGCCGCGCACCACATGGTCGAGGCGGTAGCCGCCGCCGTCGTGCAGGCGGATGTGTACGGCGTTGGTGCTGCCGAACAGGTTGTGCAGATTGCCCATCACCTCCTGGTAGGCGCCCCCCAGAAACAGGCCGATCCAGTAGGGCTCGCCGGGCCGCAGCGTGTGGAGTTCCAACAGCGATTTGGGTTGGCCCCGGTCGATGAAGCGGGCCAGCTTGCCGTCGGAGTCGCAGGTGAGGTCGGCGAAGGTGCCCAGGGCCGTGGGGCGCTCATCGAGGCGGTGGATGGGCAGCACGGGGAACAGCTGGTCGATCGCCCAGGTGTCGGGGGCGGAGCGGAAGATCGAGAGGTTGGCGTAGTAGGTGCTGGCCAGGGCCGCCCGCAGGCCGCGCAGATCATCCGGGATCGACTGGCCGCCGGGCACCTCCGCCAGCCGCTCGCCGATGCGGTGGCAGCAGGCCCAGTAGAGCTGTTCGGCCAGGGCCCGCTCCGGCAGGCCCAGGTAGCCCAACCGGAAGGCGGCCAGGGCGTCATCCTTGAACTTGATGGCGTCGTTCCAGGCCTCCTGCAGCGGTTCACACGTCACCGGATCGTCCGGATCGCAGGCGCCCGCGCGCTCCACCGCCTCCACGGTGTCGCGCAGGTTGCGCACGATCAGGGGCTCGTCCCCCTGGGGCGGTGGCACGGCGGCCGGGGGCTGGCCGGCACCGAGCACATCGAACACCAACACCGAGAAATGGCTGGCGATCGCCCGGCCGCTCTCGCTCACCAACGTGGGCACCGCCACGCCGTTGGGTTCGCAGCATTCGCGCACCGTGGCCACCACGTCGTTGGCGTAGTTCTGCAGGGAGTAGTTGGTGGAGGCGGCGCTGGCGGTGCGGCTGCCGTCGTAATCGATGCCCAGGCCGCCGCCCACATCGAGGAAGCCCATCGCCGCCCCCTGGCGGGTGAGTTCCACGTAGATCTGGCCGGCCTCCTGCAGGGCGTCCTTGAGCACGGCGATGTCGTTGATCTGGCTGCCGATGTGGAAGTGCAGCAGCCGCAGATCCGCCAGCAGGTTCGCCTGGCGCAGGGCCTCCACCGTGGCCAGCACTTCGGGAATCGCCAGGCCGAACTTGGCCCGGTCCCCCACCGAGCTGCCCCAGCGGCCGGTGCTGCGGGCCGAGAGCTTGGCGCGGATGCCGATGTAGGGCGCCGCCCCGAGCTCGCGGCTGGCGGCGATGATCCGCTCCACCTCATCGGCCTGCTCGATCACCACCACCGGCCGCCGCCCGAGGCGCCGGGCCAGGATCGCGGTCTCGATGTAGCGGCGGTCCTTGTAGCCGTTGCAGATCAGCAGGGCCTCGGGGTCGTCGAGCAACGAGAGGGCGATCAGCAGCTCCGCCTTGCTGCCGGCCTCCAGCCCGAAATGCCAGCGGCGGCCGCTGGCCACCAGCTCCTCCACCACGTGCCGCTGCTGGTTGCACTTCACCGGGAACACGCCCTGGTAGCGGCCGGCGTAGCCGTACTGGGCGATCGCCCGCTCGAAGGCGGCGTGCAGGCGCTCCAGCCGGTCCTCGAGGATGTCGTCGAAGCGGATCAGCAGGGGCAGGGAGAGGTCGCGGCCCTGCAGTTCGCGCACCAGCTCCACCAGATCGAGGCTGCCGCCCCGTTCGCCCCGGGGCTGCACCATCACGTGGCCGCGGGCGCTCACCGAGAAGTAGGGATCACCCCAGCGATCGAGGCCGTAGAGGGCGGCTCCGTCGCTGGCGCTCCAGGTGCCGGTGGGGTTGGCGAGCACCATCGGACCTGGATCTTGGCGGATTGCTTGGCAGGGAATCTAGTCAGCGGCGGCGGCGACCATCCGCCCGTGCCGTGCCGTGCCCGCTGGAGCGGCGCCAGCGGGCGGAATGATTTCCCCCCCTCTTAAGGGGGGTATTTGGCCCGAGGTGCCGTGCAAGCCGGGGACAGCCCGGGAGGATTTCTCTGACGTGGAGCTCCTGCCTTGAGCCTGTTGACCCCTTCGCTGCTTCTCCCCAAGGGGGCTGTGCCCCCGGCTCCGGTCCGCCTCCAGGCCGCGCTGGCGGCGTTCCAGAAGGGCCAGGCCGAGCTGGCCGAGTTGGACCTCCGGGCCCTGATCCGCCGCTACCCCCGTTTTGCGGAGGCGCACGCCGCCCTGGCGGCCGTGCTGTGCCGCCGTGGTGCGATCGAGAAGGCCAGAGCCTGCTGGCGTCAGGCGGACCGGCTGGATCCGCGCTGCTGCCAGCGCCAGTGGCTGCTTGAGAGCCGCCAGTGGCCGCCGCTTGCCCTGGAGGCGTTGGAACCGCTGTTGGCCCGGGAGTGCCTGACGGAGTTGGCGCTGTAGGGGGCCCCGCTGGCGGAGGAAAGGGGAGATCTTTGCGGGTCCGTAGCCTCAGCCCCCGTGATTGACAGGGCAGCCACCGGCCCATAGGGTTTGGCTGTCGCGCAGGTATCTGTCGCGACAGTTTCATCTATGGGCCCGGAATACTGAATTTGGACTTTACTGATCGCGTGAATGAGATAGAGCCAAACTACCGAATGATGGCAAGCTGGATCGTCTCCAGTGGTATGCGTTTGCAGTATGCAATCGCGATGAAAAGCCACCTTGGTATTTTTGCGATTGCTCAATCGATCAAGGTCAAGAATCGCATCACGGCAGTCGCCTCTACGGAAGAGGAGGCGCTCCGCCGTATCCGCGAAAGCAGGCCTGGGTTGTTGATCTGTTCGGATCAGCTGGCGGAAGGCAATGGTTTCTCCCTCTGCAAGCGGGCGCTGCAGGCCGTAGGCGATTTGAGGATCCTGATGCTTATGATGTCCGATCCGGCGGACGTGGCCCTTGCCCTTGAATGTGGTGCCATGGCCGTGGTTTGTGAGGAGGATTTTATGTCTCCAGAACTGGAAGTTATGCAGTCGTTGCTGGCGGCCGCGAACAGTAAAACTTATGTTTCCAGTCGCGCGAAGGCGCGCATGATGCGGCCGTCGGTGATTGTTGAATCCCCGCGGTCGCTCACGTCGAGGGAAGGGGAGATTCTGTCGCTCATGCTCAAGGGCTTCACGGATCGTGACATCTCTGATAAATTGCAGATCTCTGTTTATACCGTCAAGGAATACGGCAAAAGCATCCGCGATAAATATAAGGTCAAGACCCGCCTGCAGTTGATCAGCGCCCTGCTGAGCCGCAATCTCCTCCCTGGGCGCGGCGCCTAGATCCGGTCTGCCCCCGTCGGTTACCGCTGGCGCCGTGCCGCTCCCGCCCTGAACCATGGCTTGCCAATGGGCAGGGCTGCCACAGACGATGGCCGTCGACCCCGCTCCCCTCCCATGGCCACCGAACGCACTTTCCTCGCCATCAAGCCCGACGGGGTGCAGCGGGGCCTGGTGGGCGAGATCATCGGTCGCTTCGAGCGCAAGGGCTTCAAGCTCGTGGGCCTCAAGCAGCTCACCCCCACCCGTGAGCTGGCAGAGCAGCATTACGGCGTGCACAGCGAGCGCCCCTTCTTTGCCGGTCTGGTGTCGTTCATCACCAGTGGCCCGGTGGTGGCGATGGTGTGGGAAGGCGACGGCGTCATCGCGGCAGCCCGCCTGATGATCGGCGCCACCAAGCCCCTGGAGGCCGCCCCCGGCACCATCCGCGGCGACCTGGCGGTGAACATCGGCCGCAACGTGATCCACGGTTCCGACGCTCCCGAAACCGCTGTCTTCGAGATCGGCCTGTGGTTCCAGCCCTCCGAGCTCAGCGACTGGACACCGGCGGATCAGGGCTGGCGGGTGGAGGGCTGAGCCGGCCCGCACAGGCCCGGTCCCACTGCTCGAAATAGCGCTCCGGCGCCAGCCGGGCCATCACCCGTGCCTCCGCCTCCCGGTGCCACTGGGCCGGGGGCACCAACATCTCCACCTCACGCCGGTCGCGGCGGCCCAGCAGACGGGCCACCGTTTCTGGCGCCACCCAGGGACGTCCCGCCAGGCAGAGGGTCTGCACCAGATGCCAGCCCTCATGCCGCAGGGTGATGCTCCGGTCCCCCCGTGGGCACACCACCACCTCGCGCCGGCCCCGTAGGTAGAGGCCCTCCAGATCCCGTTCGGCGCAGCGCGGATGGTCGCTGCGCACCGCGATCCCGCGCGCCTGAAAGCCGGACACCAGTGCGGCCCAGTCCCCGCGGGCGAGCGCCTGTGGGGGGATTCCCAGCAGGGCCGGCACGCTCAGGGCGAGGGCCAGGGCCGTCGACACCTGCGGCCCTGATCGCAAACCGGCCGGCCGCCTCCCAGAAACTGGGCAGAGCTTTGCGAAGAAAGGCTGAAACATTGCTGGCGCTCTGGTTGGCGGCGTGCGGGCTACAGGGGATCGTGCTGAAGGGATGGCGAACTTGTCACCCGTGTGGGTGATTGCGGCCCAGTTCGCCTGAGGGTTTGCGATGAAGTGCGCCTTGTGGTCCATGGGCAGCTCCGCCTAAACCCATGCCCTGCGTCGCCCCTCCCGCGGGCGCTCAGGGAGATCCGAACCGCGTCCAGGCGAAGGCTGCCAGCAACGCCGCCGCCTCGCTGGCGTCACCGCGCTCCGCCTCGGCCCCGCCGCCACCGGTCGCCCCATCCAGGTCCGCCGCCACCAGCGCCGCGCTGATCGCCGCCAGCAGCACCCCGTTGCGGTGGTGGCCGGTGCACAGCCACAGCCCCTCCAGCGGGCCTTTCCCCAACAGCGGCCCCTCATCCGGCGTGCACGGGCGGAAGCCCCACCAGCGCTCCATCGGTGGCCATTGGGCCGCCTCCGGTAGCAGGTCCGCCAGCCCCGCCTCCAGCTGCCGCTGGCCCGCTGGCGTCAGCCCCTCCGCAAAGCCCGCCCCCGGTTCGCTGGTCGCCCCCACCACCACCAGCCCGTCCTGCCGGGGCACCAGATACGTGCCCGGCCCGAACAGCACCCGGGCGAGCGCCTGACGCGGCGCCTGCAGGGAGAGCATCTGCCCCTTCACCGGAAACACCGGCAGGGCCGGCAGCAGGCGGCCGCTCCAGGCACCGCTGCAGAGCACCGCCTGGTCGGCCGCGAGCTCCCGCTCCTCGCCGTCGGCGCCCCGCAGCCGCACCGCCTCCAGCCGGCCACCGCGCTGCAGCAGCTCCCGCACCTCGGCCCCCTCCTCAAACGCCACGCCCCGCTGCACGCAGGCCCGCTCCAGGGCGCGCATCAGCCGGCGGCGGTTGTCGATCTGGCCGTCGGTGTGGAACAGCAGCCCCGAACGCCAGCGGGGTGCCAGCCCCGGCACCTCCCGCTCCAGGGCGTCGCGCTCCAGGGGCTCCCCCCAGGCGGCGGTGGGGAAGGCGTCCCGTTCGGCGGCGTCGCTGAAGGGCACCACGATGCCGCAGGGCCGCAGCCCGCAGGAGAGGCCGCTGTCGGCCTCCACCGCTGCCACCCACTCGGGGATGCGCGCCAGGGCGGCCTGGCCCAGGTGCAGCAGCGATCCCTGCAGTCCCTCGGCGTGGGGGGCCAGCATCCCGGCCGCCACGAAGCCCGCCGCCTCGCTGCGGCGCCGGCTCAGCACACGCACCGTTCGCCCGCGGCGGGCCAGGGAATGGGCCACCGCCAGCCCCATCAGGCCGCCCCCCAGCACCAGCACCGGTCGCCCCATTCCCATTCCCCCTCAGGCCGCCTCCGCCAGCCCCAGCCGGCGGCAGATCGACGGCAGGGTCAGCCCCTGCAGGCAGAGGTTGAGCACCACCACGAGGAAGATCAGGCCCTGCAGCTGGTGCTCCAGCGCCGCCACCTGCTCCTCCCCCAGGCCCGGCAGCGCCGGGATGGCGTGGATGGCGGTGTTGGCGAGGGCCAGCGGTACGGCCCCCCGCAGCCCACACCAGGCCAGCAGCACCCCCTCCCGCCGGCCGAAGGGCGAGAAAGGCTGGAGCGCCAGCACACTCAGGGGCCGGGCGATCAGGATCAGGGCCAGGGCGCTCAGCACCCCGGGAATCAGGGCGGGGCCGATGCTGGAGGGATCGATCAGGGAGCCGAACAGCAGGAACACGCTGAACTCGGTGAGCGTGTTGAACGGCTCCAGGCCTTGCTCCAGCCGTTTGGGCGTGATCCAGCGGTTGGCGTAGATGTCGTTCGCCAGGAACAGGCCGGTGACGTAGGCGGAGATGAAGCCCGAGCCCTGCAGCAGCTGGGCCAACCCGTAGGACGAGAGGGCCACGGCGATGCCGAGCAGCAGGATCTGGCTGGGGCTGCTCACGAAGCGGCGCAGGATGAACTGGGCCACAAAGCTGAGGATCAGCCCCACCATCACGCCGCTGCCGATGCTCTTGAGGAAGCTCTGCAGGGCTGGCAGCAGGGCGGCGGGATCGCCGCCGCCATGGGGGTGCAGCCAGCCGGCGCTGGCCAGGCTCACCACCAGCAACAGGAACACGATCGCCAGCGGGTCGTTGAGGGAGGCCTCCATCTCCACCAGCGACTGCAGCCGCTGGGGCAGGCGCAGCCCCGCGCGCCGCAGTACCTCCAGGGTCGCCATGGCGTCGGTGCAGGAGACGCAGGCGGCCGCCATCAGGGCCACGGGCACGGGCAACGCCACCACCCCGAGCGCGGGCCAGAGGGCTTCTATCGCCGCGTGGATGCCCCACAGCAGGGGCGCGAACACCAGGGTGGTCAGCAGCACTCCCCCCACCGCCAGAAGCACCCCGTAGCGCAGGAAGCCCCGCAGGTGGTGCAGCTCGGCGTTGAGGCCGGCGCAGAACAGCAGCATCGAGAGGCTCACCACATGCAGGTTCTCCACCTGCGTCAGCGACAGCACGCTCTGGCCTGGGTGGAGCAGCAGCCCCAGCACCAGCACCCCGACCACGGCGGGCAGGCGCAGGTGGATGGCGATGCGGCTGCACACGAGGGTGCCCAGGAAAGCCAGGGCGGTGAGGCTGATCAGCAGGGGGAACGGCAGGCCGCCGCCGAGCAGGGCGCCCCCTTGGGGTGCCGCTTCCGCCGCCCCATGCGCGGCCTTCGGGGCCGCGGCGACCAGGGCGGAGAGCAGCACGGACATCGGCGGCGACAGCTGGGAAGGGGTC
>CANEWU010000103.1 GCA_947442825.1 Synechococcaceae cyanobacterium | reverse complement strand
GCCTACGACTTCGTGAGCCAGGAGATCCGGGCTGCGGAAGATCCCGAATTCGAGACCTTCTACACCAAAAACATCCTGCTCAACGAAGGCCTGCGCGCCTGGATGGCTCCGGCCGACCAACCGCACGAAAACTTCGTCTTCCCTGAAGAGGTTCTGCCCCGTGGAAACGCCCTTTAATTCCGGTCTTATCTCGGTCGGGGGCAAGGACCTCGACTCCACCGGGTACGCCTGGTGGGCCGGCAACGCCCGGCTGATCAACCTCTCCGGGCGCCTGCTTGGCGCCCACGTTGCCCACGCTGGCCTGATGGTCTTCTGGGCCGGCGCCATGATGCTGTTTGAGGTGAGCCATTTCACCTTCGACAAGCCCATGTACGAACAGGGGCTGATCCTGTTCCCCCACGTCGCCACCCTCGGCTACGGCGTGGGTCCTGGCGGTGAGGTCACCGATCTATACCCCTTCTTCGTCGTGGGGGTGCTGCACCTGATCAGCTCCGCGGTCCTTGGTCTCGGCGGTCTGTACCACGCCCTGCGCGGTCCGGAGATTCTGGAGAACTACTCGTCTTTCTTCTCCCAGGATTGGCGGGATAAGAACCAGATGACCAACATCATTGGCTACCACCTGATTCTTCTTGGGGTCGGCGCGCTGCTGCTGGTGTTCAAGGCCATGTTCTTCGGCGGCGTCTACGACACCTGGGCTCCAGGTGGTGGCGATGTACGCCTGATCACTAACCCCACCCTGTCTCCAGGTGTGATCTTCGGCTATCTCACCAGAGCACCATTTGGTGGCGAAGGCTGGATCATAGGTGTCGATTCGATGGAAGACATCATCGGCGGCCACATCTGGGTTGGTCTGATCTGTATCTTCGGTGGCATCTGGCACGTGATCACCAAGCCTTTCGGCTGGGTGCGACGCGCCTTCATCTGGAACGGTGAGGCCTACCTGAGCTACAGCCTGGGCGCGCTCAGCCTTATGAGCTTCATTGCCTCGGCCTACATCTGGTTCAACAACACCGCCTACCCCTCTGAGTTTTACGGCCCCACCAACGCCGAATCCTCCCAGGCCCAGAGCTTCACCTTCCTGGTGCGTGACCAGCGCCTCGGCGCCAACATCGGCTCTGCCATGGGTCCCACCGGTCTGGGTAAGTACCTGATGCGCTCCCCTTCCGGCGAGATCATCTTCGGTGGTGAAACCATGCGCTTCTGGGACTTCCGTGGTCCCTGGCTGGAGCCGCTGCGCGGTCCCAATGGTCTGTCCCTCGACAAGCTGCAGAACGACATCCAGCCCTGGCAGGTGCGTCGTGCGGCCGAGTACATGACCCACGCCCCCAATGCCTCCCTCAACTCCGTGGGCGGCATCATCACCGAGCCCAACTCGGTGAACTTTGTAAACATCCGCCAGTGGCTGGCCTCCACACAATTCGTGCTGGCCTTCTTCTTCCTGGTGGGTCACCTCTGGCATGCCGGCCGCGCCCGCGCCGCCGCTGCCGGCTTCGAAAAGGGCATCGACCGTCAGGCCGAACCCTCCCTTGCCATGCCCGACCTCGACTGAGGTCTCGCCTTCGGCATCCCCCTGCCTCCGCCCTGTGGCGGGGGCTTTTTTCATGGCGGCTTCCCGGCCAGACAGAAGATGGGCCAGGAAAAGCGGCGATAGGGTGAGGCGGTCTGATCCTTCGCCATGGTCCGTTTGCTGTCCGCCCTGCCCGCGCTGCTGGCGGGTTTTGCTCTCAGCGCGGCTCTGCCCCTGTCTCCCCTCATCGCCGCCGACCGCATCGACACCCGCGAGCCAGGCCTCGTCTGCGATAGCGCCGAGCAGCTCTGCTACGACGCCCGCGGTCTGTCCCTTGAGGCCACCCGCCGCAGCTTCGGCCGCTACGGCGAAGACAAAGCACGCCGCCTGATCGCCAAGGGCGAGCGCGGCCGCACCTTCCAGCTGAGCAATGGTGTGGCCTGCGATATCAACGTGCGCACCTGCTGGGAAGACGGCTGGAAACGCCGCAACGTGGCCAAGAGCATGACCCGCCATCTCTTCAACAGCGGCAGCAATGGCGCCTGGAACGACGAATGGTCGGGGAACGGCAGCGGCTACAGCGGCGAGTGCCTGCTGCGACGCGCCGGCCGCACCGTCTTCCAGGGGAACTGCGAGTTGCGGGAGCAGGGCACGGGCCGCGAGCAGCGGTTCACCGCCACGATGCGCAACGGGCCCCGCTACGTGTTCCGCAAGGAGCGCGGTTCGGTATGGATCAGCGACTCGAGCGGCGGCAGCTGGCCCGTGCAACACCGCGATTACGGCAAAGCCGCAGTGTTCCGCTGGGCGGACATGAGCCTGGAGGCCCGGCAGGGCTCCTACCGAGGTTCCGGCCCCGATCGCAATCGCGACCTGGAGGGCCTGCTGCAGCAGCTGTTCAACTGAGAGCCTGGGGAGACGCCGCCTCGGCCAGCCAGCGGCGCAAGAGCGGCAGGCTCAGGCCGATCACGTTGCTGAAGCACCCCTCGAGCCGCTCCACCAGCGCCCCGCCGCGCCCCTCCAGGGCGAAGCCGCCGGCACAGTGGAGCGGCTCGCCGGTGGCCACGTAGGCGCGGATCTCCGCATCGCTCAATGACGCGAACCAGAGGCGGGTGGTGACCGTGGCAAGTCTCTCCCCGGCGCCGGGGGAATCGACGCCGATGAGGCAGTGGCCGGTGAGCAGGGAGGCAGAGCCACCGGCCATCCGCCGCCAACGCTCCAACGCCTGATCGGCATCCGCTGGCTTGCCGAACACCTCCCCCTCGAACAGCAGCAGCGAATCGCAGCCGAGCACCGCCCGATCGGGATGGCGCCCCGCCACTGCCCCCTCCGCCACCGCAACCGCCTTGGCCCGCGCCAGCTGCCGCACGAGCTCGTGGGGATCGGCGTGGGCGATAGCGCCCTCATCGACGCCGCTGACGGCGACGCGGTGGGGAATTGCGGCCTGCTCGAGCAGGCGGCGCCGGGCCGCAGAGGCGGAAGCCAGAACGAGCATGGGGCTGATCCGTTCCTCCCCAGCCAATCACAGGCCCAGGCCCTCCGGCCAGGAAAGGGGGATGGCAGCATGATCGCCATGGTTGTCCCCGCACCGCCCGGCTCCCGCCCCTCCGCATCGGCCGCTTCCGGCGCCTCCGCGGCGGAGGAGCGGGCCCTGCGGCGGGCGGCCCGGTCGCTGCGCTGCCTCCCATTTCGCCGGGCTTTCTACGGCGAGGTGGATGGGCAGGCCATGGCCGCCAGCGAGCTGTGTGCCCGAGCCGACTGGGCACGGCTGGTGTTCGCCCCCTTCGGGGTGGAGCGGGCCGAGGCCCACTTTCGCTGGCTGATCCGCCTCGGCGTGCTGCGCCGCGAGGTGGACGGCCAGGGGCTCACGGAGCGGGTGCGGCTCACGCCCATGGGGCGCAGCCTCCTGTCCTCCTGGAGTGGGGAGGTGCCGCGGGCCGGCCTGCGCGAGCGCATCCAGGAGAACTTCCACCGACACCGGCCCCGCTTGTGATGGGGAGTTCCCCGCCGCCTTCGGGCCATCCACCCGCCTGCATGGTGTTGGGCACCAGCAGCGGCGCGGGCAAATCGCTGATGACCGCTGCCCTCTGCCGGGTGCTCCACCGTCGCGGTGAGACCGCCGTGCCCTTCAAGGGTCAGAACATGAGCCTCAACGCCTGGGTGGACGAGGCGGGCGGCGAGATGGCCTACTCCCAGGCGCTGCAGGCCTGGGCGGCGGAGCTCGAACCGGTGGCGGCCATGAATCCCGTGCTGCTCAAGCCCCGCGGCGACCACACCAGCGAGGTGATCCACCTGGGTCGCTCCGTCGGCACGGCCCAGGCGGAGCATTACTACCGCGACTGGTTCCGCCCCGGCTGGGCTGCCATCCGCCAGGGGCTGGACACCTTGCGGCACAGCCACCCCGGCGGGCGGCTGGTGCTGGAGGGGGCGGGCAGCCCGGTGGAGATGAATCTGCAGCCCCGCGATCTCACCAACCTGCGCCTGGCCCAGTACCTGCGCGCCCGCTGCCTGCTGGTGGCCGACATCGAACGGGGTGGGGTGTTCGCCCAGGTGGTCGGCACCCTGTCCCTGCTGCGTCCGGTGGAGCGTCCCCTGATCCGCGGCATCCTGATCAACCGCTTCCGCGGGCGCCGGGAGCTTTTCGACGAGGGTCGCACCTGGCTGGAGCAACGCACCGGCGTGCCGGTGCTCGGGGTGATGCCCTGGCTGGACGAACTCTTTCCACCGGAGGATTCGCTCGATCTGCTGGAACGCCGGGGCCGCAAGGCTGGCGCCGCAATCACGGTGGCCGTGCTGCGGCTGCCCTCGCTGAGCAACTTCTCCGATCTCGATCCGCTCGAGGCCGAGGGGAGTGTGCAGCTGCGCTGGATCCGGCCGGGGGAGCAGCTCGGCCATCCCGACGCCGTGATCCTGCCCGGCAGCAAGCAGACCCTGCGGGATCTGGCGGCCCTGCGCACGAGCACCCTGGCGCAGGATTTAGCGCGCTACGTGGAGGAGGGGGGCCAGGTGTTCGGTCTCTGCGGAGGCCTGCAGATGCTTGGCCAGAGCCTGAGGGACCCCGACGGACTGGAGGGCGGCGGCGCACGGGTGGAGCGGGGCCTGGGGCTGCTGCCCCTCCAGACGGTCTTCGCCGCGGAGAAGACCCTGCGGAGACGGCGCAGCCCCTGCCTTTGGCCCGCCGGAGAGCCGCTGGAATTGGAGGGCTTTGAGCTCCACCACGGTCGCAGCGAGTGCGAGGCCGCCCCCCTCTGCCAGGAGGAGGGGCTGGGGTGGTGGCAGGCGATGGGGGAGCGGGGCGGCATGGTGGCCGGCACGTACCTACACGGGGTGTTCGAAAACGGTGCCTGGCGGCGCCGCTGGCTGAACGGTCTGCGGCGTCGACGCGGACTGCCGGCCCTGAGCGAAGCGCAGCCGCACCATCACCGTCAGCGACAGGAACTGCTCGATCGCCTGGCCGAGGCCTTCGAGCGCCACGTGGATCTCGAGCCCCTGCTGCGCTGAGGGGCATTCCCCGGCCCCGTGGAACGGTGGGAGACTCGGCAGGCCTTCACCCCTGCCGATGGCCGCCGTCACCGTGCGTTGGCCCGATGGGCGCATCACCGAGGAGCCGGTCGGTCGCGACTGGCTCGTGGCGGCGAGGGATGCCGGCGTGCCCATTCCCACCGGCTGCCTGGGGGGCAGCTGCGGCGCCTGTGAGATCGAGGTGAACGGGCGAATCGTGCGCGCCTGCGTGGCCCGGGTGCCGGCCAGCCGGCAGGGGACGCTCACGGTGGGCCTGGCCGAGGACCCCGCCTGGTGAGAGATCGCGACCAGAGGGGAGAACTCAGGGCTCGTCCTGGATGAGGCCGCCCCCCAGAAGCACAGGGCCGGAATAGAACACGGCCGCCTGCCCCGGTGTGATCGAGAACTGGGGTTCGTGGAAGGCCAGCCGGCAACGATGGGGCCTGGCGGCATTCCGGTCGGCGTCGGTGGGGTCGAGGGGAACAAGAAGAGCCTGGACCGGTTCGCTGCGATACCGCACCTGCACGCTCAGCTCCAGGGGAGCCTGGGGGGGAGCCATCGACACCCAGTTCACCGCACCGACCCCACAGCCATCGCGGGCGGCGTCAGCACGGGGGGCCACCACCACGCGGTTCATCGCCCCATCAAGGCGCACCACATGCAGCGGCTCGCTCCAGGCCACCCCAAGACCTTTGCGCTGGCCAATGGTGAAATGCTCAATGCCATCGTGCCGGCCCACCACAGATCCATCGGCAAGCACGATCTCGCCCGGCCTGGGGGGCAGGTAGGCATCGAGGAAGGCGCGCATCGAACCGTGGTGGTCGGCCAGGCAGAGGTCCTGACTTTCGGGCTTCTCGGCGGTGCGCAGGCCCAGGCGGGCGGCTTCGGCGCGGGTATCGCGCTTGCTGAGCTCGCCGAGGGGAAACACCAGGGAGGCCAGCACCTCCTGGGAAAGGTCGTAGAGGAAGTAGCTCTGGTCCTTGAGGGGATCGAGCCCTCGCAGCAGTTGATGGCGGCCGCTGGCGTCGCCCGGCACGGGGGCCGGATCACACGCTTCCGCATGGCGCACCCGTGCGTAGTGGCCGGTGGCGACGCGGGAGATGCCCCGCTCCTGGCGGGCCCACTCGAGCATCGGCGTGAACTTCACGGCGCGGTTGCAGCGGGAGCAGGGCAGGGGGGTGATGCCCTGGCCGTAGCCCTCCACCAGGAAGTCGACGATCTGTTCGCGGAAGCGCTCCCGCGAATCAACGACATGGTGGGGAATGCCGAGCTCCTCACACAGGCCGGCCGCATCCACCAGCCCTTCAGCGCAACAGGCGCCCTTGCCGCTCATCAGCCAGAGGGTGAGGCCCTCCACCTCCCAGCCGGCCGCCTGGAGCAGGGCGGCGGTGAGGGAGCTGTCAACCCCGCCCGAGAGGCCGGCGACCACCCGGTGCTCGCCCGGCCAGGCGCGCAGCCGCTCGAGAGCGGCCTCGCCGGCAACGGTGGCCGAGATAGCGGACGAACGATGCACCATGCTGAAAATAGTCGAGCTGGAATAAATCGAGCCGGAGCGGATAAAGCAGATTCAAGCGCCAATCTCTCACTATAAGGGAGACGGCCAGGCCCCACCTGGCCCCTTCCCCGCCCCTCTCCCGATGCCCCACAGCCCCGGCTGGCCCCGCCGCGACGCCGATCACCTGCTGCTGGACTCCGCCACGATGGCGGCCCTCGAGGAACAACTGTTCGCCAGCGGCCTGCCGGTGGCCTCGCTGATGGAGAAGGCGGCCCTGGCGGTGAGCCGGCAGCTGCTGGAGCACCCACCGGAGGCCGCCCTGGTGCTCGTGGGTCCGGGCCATAACGGCGGCGATGGGTTGGTGGTGGCGCGCGAACTGCACCTGGCGGGGATCCCGGTGCGGATCTGGGCCCCATTCCCACGGCCCAAACCGCTCACCGAAGCCCACCTGCGCCATGCCCTCTGGCTCGGCATACCCCAACTGGGGGAGCCACCAGAGCCGCAGGATGGGGCGCTGTGGATCGATGCCCTGTTCGGAATCGGCCAGAGGCGCCCGCCGGGGGAGGCGCTGGAAAGCCTGCTGGAGCGGCGGCAGGAGGCCCGTCCGGGCCGGCTCGCAGCGATCGATGTGCCCACGGGCCTCTGCGCCGACACCGGCAGGCTCCTGGGCCGTTCGGCCGCGTGCGCTCGGCGCACCTGGTGCCTGGGGCTGCGCAAGCGAGGGCTTCTGCAGGACGGGGCCCTGCGCTGGGTGGGCGAGCTGACAGCCATCGACCTGGGACTGCCGCCCAAGCTGCTGGAGGTCCTGCCGACCGACACCCCGCTCAGCCTGGGCCCCGAAGACCGGCACACGGCGCCCTGGCCCCAGGAGGATCCGGCGGCCTCCAAGTACGGCCGGGGTCGGCTGCTGGTGGTGGCCGGCAGCCTGCGATTCCCCGGAGCGGCCCACCTGGCCCTCAGCGGCGCCAGCGCCGCGGGTTGCGGCAGCCTGCGGGCGGCTGTGCCCGCGCCGATCGGCGAGGCGCTCTGGAGCGTGCACCCCCACGTGGTTCTGGAGGGCTCACCGGCAACCACACCCTGCGGCAGCCTCGCCCTGGCCTCACTGCCACAGACCTGGCTGGAACGCCTCGATGCCGTGCTGCTGGGACCAGGACTCGGCACCCCGCTTGGCAGCCGCACGGAGGAGGGCGAAGCCGAGCGATGGCAGGAGCTGCGGGACTTCCCGGGATTGCTGGTTCTCGATGCCGACGGCCTGAACCGTCTGGCGCAGGGATCGGCCATGGGGCTGGACCCTGGCTCCTGGCTGGCCGAACGCGCAGGCCCCAGCTGGATCACACCCCATGCGGGGGAGTTCGCCCGTCTCTTCCCGGCCTGGGCGGAGCTCCCGCCACTGGAGGCGGCGGCAAGGGCGGCCCAGAGCTGCGGCGCGGGGGTCTTGCTCAAGGGGGCAAGAAGTGTGGTGGCGGCCCCGGATGGGCGGCGCTGGCAGCTGCGGATGGCGTCGCCGGCCGTGGCCCGCGCTGGCCTGGGCGACGTGCTGGCCGGCTACTGCGCCGCCCTGGGGGCGAGGGCGGTGGCGGGTCTGGGGAGAGGCGAAAATCTCGATGCCAGCCTGCTGGCGGCAGCGGCCCTGGATCACGCCAGTGCAGGGCTGGCGTGCAGCGACCTGGAAGGCCCCGGGCGCTCCCGGCGGGGAGACACCACACCCCTAGGGGTGGCGGCCGCCCTAAGCCTCGGGTGGGGCGGCGATGGCCGGTCCAACACATTCCCAGTCAGAGATCGATGACTTCGAGGAAAAGACTGCTGACGACAGGGGGAAGGGTGGGCAACGAGCAGAGCTGAGACGCAGCTGCGCAAAGAAAGCTAAAAGGTTACTAAAAATCAGGCTTGAAGCTTGACGCCGACGGGATAGTTACTCATCCCGCCAGATCCCATGACCGCCTCCCAGGTCCGCGCGAGTGACGGCCTCAGCCGCAGGGGCAGTGATTCCATGACCTGGTATCTCGCCTCGATCGGGCGGGAACCACTGCTGACGCCTGCCGAAGAGATCGAACTCGGCAATCAGGTTCAGGCAATGATGGCGCTTTTGGAACAAAAGCGTGAGGATTACACCCCCCATGAGCTCAAGCTCATGAAGGTGGGGCGGCGCTCGAAGGAACGCATGATGAAGGCCAATCTGCGCCTGGTGGTCAGCGTTGCCAAGAAATATCAGGGCAAGGGTATGGAGCTGTTGGACCTGATCCAGGAGGGCTCCCTCGGCCTCGAGCGG
>CANEWU010000102.1 GCA_947442825.1 Synechococcaceae cyanobacterium | reverse complement strand
TCCCGAAGACCGAGAGCGTCAACTCGTTGTCGTCGAACAGGGAGGGCCAGAGGCCGATCATGTCCTTTTGGTTGACTCGGCTGCCCGCGGTGATCTGCCCATTCGGGCCGAGCGAGCGCTGGTAGTAGAGCTTGTCGAGACGGACCAGGTTGTTGGGGCAGAAGCTGTCGGCGTCGCAGCGGCCGGGGCCGAGGCCGCTGACGCGCAGGGTGGGGGCGAGGGTGTCGCGGAAGGGGGAGAAGCAGCGCTCTGCGGGGGGGCACCTGCATCGGGCAAGGCGGGGACGCGCGAACGTCTTGCGTTGGGCGCGCAGGCTAGGGGCGGCGCCCCAGAATCACCGCCAGCGGTGGAGGCGATCCGATGGCCAACAAGGGCGGCTGGCAGGAGTTCAGCCGGGAGGAGGCCACGGCGCCAGGGCTGGCCCGGGGGGCGGCGCCGGCCACCCCGAAGGCGCAACGGCGGGTGCGGGTGCAGCGCACAAAGGCGGGCAAGGGCGGCAAGTTGGTGACGGCGATCACGGGATTGGAGCTGCCAGAGCCGGAGGCGCGCGAACTCCTCAAGGCGCTCAAGGCCTCCTGCGGCACCGGCGGCACGGTGAAGGACGGCGTGATCGAACTGCAGGGCGACCAGGTGGCGGCGGCCCTGGCGGCGCTGGAGAAACAGGGCTTCCGGCCGAAGCAGGCGGGGGGTTGAAGCGTCGATGAGCGCCGCCGACCTGCTGCTGCAGCTGGCCCTGTTCGCCGCCTCGCTGGTGGCGAACCTGCTCTCGGCCCTGGCCGGCGGCGGGGCGGGGCTGGTGCAGTTGCCGGTGCTGATCCTGCTGGGGTTGAGCTTCCCGCTGGCGCTGGCCACCCACAAGCTGGCCAGCGTGGCCCTGGGGGTGGGGGCCACGCTGCGGCATGCGCGCGAGCGATCGCTCAACCCACGCCTGGCGGCGTTCGTGCTGGTGTGCGGCCTGCCGGGGGTGGTGCTGGGGGCACGCACGGTGCTGAGCCTGCCGCCGAAGCTGTGCACGTTGCTGCTTGGATTGCTGACGATCGGCCTGGGCCTCTATTCAGTGGCAAGGCCGCAGATGGGGGTGGCCGCCACGACGCCGCTGCTCGATAGCCGGCGCTTAGCGATTGGCGGCCTGGGCCTATTCGCCATCGGCTTCCTCAACGGCTCACTCACCTCCGGCACCGGCCTGTTCGTAACGTTGTGGCTGGTGCGCTGGTTCGGCCTCGATTACGGCCGCGCCGTGGCCTACACCCTCATCCTGGTGGGCTTGTTCTGGAACGGCGCTGGCGCCATCAGCCTGGGCAGCCAGGGCCAGATCGCCTGGGCCTGGGTGCCGATGCTGCTGGCCGGTTCGGTCGCCGGGGGGTACCTCGGAGCCCATCTTGCAATCGCCCGGGGTAGTCGGGTGGTGAAGCGGGCGTTTGAGGTGTTGGCGTTGGTGATGGGGGGGGCGTTGTTGGTGAAGAGTTTTTGAGGGAGAGAGAGGGGCAAAGGATTAGGGAGGGACTGGACAGCCCAGGGCAACGATCAAGAAACTGCCTGAGACTGAGGCCCCTGTCCGGATGGCGATCTCCGCCTTGTGAGTTGCTCAGATCCTCCTTGGATTCGCAGGGCCGGAGCTTACGCGGATTCACATAAGACGACGGGGGCGTACCGAGCCTCTCTTCAAATACCAGGCTGAGAGAGGCTTCTGCCCATACGGCAAGCTGACTTGGCTTATCTTATGATGAATGCTGAGGCTTATAGAGCGGAATATCTTGGAAGGTTTTCCATGGATGAGAGGTGGCTATGTACTCCATTTCAGCGACCTCGCCTTCGCCGCATTCTTTGGCGACTTCGGAATCATAACTGACCCATCTCCCTACAACGACAGACGCAGTAGTACGAAGGCGAATCGTATGCGATGCTTCTTTTGCACTCGCCCCAGACGGGGCTGATGTCCGCCCGTTGGTTACTCGACATCTCCGCCTAGCTCGCCCTGCGCGGCGTACTCGCTGATCAACCAGGAATGGCTGGGGTAACCATGCCTGCCCCCTACCCCACCCGCACCCGCAACCCGCCCCGCGGGCTGGGGCTGGGCACCAGCTGCAGGCTGATGTCTTGATCGGGGGGATCGAGCTGCAGGTCGAGCTGGCGCAGCAGGCCCACGGCCATCAGGCGGATCTCCAGCTCCGCCAGGGCCTTGCCGAGGCACACCCTTTCGCCGCCGCCGAAGGGCAGCAGGGTGAGGCCGCTGCCGCCGGGCTGCAGATGGCGCTCGGGGCGGAACTGGTCCAGGTCGTCGGAGGGGACAGAAGCGGGGCACTCGGGAGTGTCATCCGGGCGGAAGCGATTGGAGGCCGCCAGCGCCACCTGCACCACCTTGCCGGCGGGCACCGCCACGCCATCGAGCACAAGCGGGCGGGTGGTGCGGCGGAAGAAGCCGCCCACCGGCGGGTTGAGGCGCATCACCTCCTGCACCAAGGCCGCCAATCGCGGCGCCGTGGGCTCGTCGTAGGCCGACACCGCCTGGGCGGCGGGCGGCGGCCAGGGCAGATCCTCCAGCTCCGGCCGCAGCCAGGGCAGCACCTCGGGATGTTGCAGCACCGCCGCCATCAAACAGCTGAGGGAGGAGGCGGTGGTTTCGTAGCCGGCGAACAGGAGCAGCAGCAGCTGTTCCACCAGGTCGTCGTCGGCCAGGGGCAGGCCGGTCTCATCGAGGCCACCGCTGAGCAGATCAAGGCCGCCAGGGAGGGGCTGGCCGGCAGCGGCGGCGGCGCGAGCGTGCTCCAACACCTGCTGCAAGCGCATCAGCAAGCGGGCGCGGGCCTGCAGCGCCCGGGCGAAGGGGGTACCGGGGAACGCGATCGGCACCGAGAACAACGCGCGGGTCCAGATCTCGAAATCGGCGAACAGGGCGTCGCGGTCGTCGCCCTCCAAGCCCAGCACCACCGTGGCGATCACGCTGAAGGCGAAGCGGCGCATGCGCTCCACCAGCGGCACCGGCGTGGTGGCCGCCTGCAGCTCGGCCGCCAACTCCTCCACCAGCGCCACGATCTCCGGGCTGTAGCGGCGCAGTGCCGCCGCCGAAAACAATTGCCCCACGACCCGCCGGCGGGCTCGGTGGTCGGCGCCGTTGCGGTTGGCCAGAGAGCGGCTGCCCAGGAGCTGTCGCACACTTTCGGGCCACCATCCTTCGGTGGCATCGGCCTGGGCGAGCAGATCGCTGATCGCCGGGCCGCCGCGCACGAACACCAGCTCCTGCCCGAGCAGGCGCGTTTCAAACAGATTGCCGAATTGCGCGAAGCGACGGGCGGCGAAATCGGCGTCGCGGAAGAAGGCCAGCGCCTCCAGAACGCCGGTGGCGGCGTTGGTGCGCGGCAGGGGCCGGGCGGACGCCGCTGTGGGGGCGGAGTCGGGGTTCGTCACCATGGCAGCGGCTCGCCGTTGGCGTGGAAGAAGTCGCCGCTGGTGGCGGGGCTCAACGCATCGATGCGGGCCACCAGGCCGCGGGCCGCCTCCTGCGGCGGAATGCCGGAGAAGCCCACCATGCGGGTGGCCACCATGCCGGGATGGAGGATCGCCACCGCGATGCCGCGCGGCCGCAGGTCGATCGCCAGGGAGCGGCCGGCCATGTTCAGCGCCACCTTCGACATCCGGTAGCCGTAGTAGCCGCCGGAGCCGTTGTCGTCGATCGAGCCCATGCGGCTGGTGATCAGCGCCAGCTTGGAGCCTTCGCCCAGGTGCGGCAGCAGGGCGCGGGCTAGCAGCAAAGGCGCCAGGGCATTCACCTCGAACTGGCGCAGCACGCTCTCGGCCTGGAGGCTCGGCAGGTCGTCGGCCTCCAGGATGCCGGCGTTGAGGATCGCCCCATCAAGCGGCAGATCGCCCAACCGCCCGCCGAGCGCCGCGATCGCCGATTCGTTGCTGAGCTCCACCCCGGATTCGATCCGCACCCCGAGGGTCTCCAGCTCCGGCGAGGCCTGGCGGCAGACGGCAATCACCGTCTCGCCGCGCCCCTGCAGCTGGCGGCAGAGCTCCAAACCGATGCCTCGGTTGGCGCCGGTGATCAGCCAGTGGCCCATGGGGGGGGAAGAAGGTGGGGGCAGTCTGGCTCGGGAGCTGGCTCCTTCGGGGCGAAACCGTCAGCCGGGAGCTGCCGCTTCCTGCACCAGGGCCGCCAGCCGAGCGGCGCAGAACGGGGCGTGCAGAGCCAGACTGATGGCTCGATCCGCCGATCCCGCCCGTGATTCCTGTGCCGGTGCCGCTGCTCCTGCCCGTGCCCTGTCCGCTGAGCGCCGCCCGGCTGGCGGGCCTGCGGGCCACGGTGGTGCTGCTGCTGATCCTGCTGGTGAAGAGCAAGGTGTTGCGGATCAAGATGTCGCTGTTGGGCACCGCCCTCGGACTGTTCCTCACCCTGCTGTTCCTGGCCAGCTCCGGGCTGCTGGTGCTGGGGGCCGGTGGTGCCGTGCTGTTCGCCTGGCAGCAGCGCCGCGACGCGGCGGCCTGATCGGCCAAATGGTGCCCGCCTCGTCTCTGCTGGTGCTGCTCGTCGTGCTGCTGGGGGCGGGCGCACCGCTGCTGGCCCAGCCCGCACCGGCGCCAGCAGCGATCGACTGCCGCGAGCCCCTACGGACCGCCCGCCAGCAGCAGCTCGATCTCGCCCGGCGGGGCCCGACGCTGGCGGTTCTGCTCCTGGGGGAGATCCACACGAGCGTGGCCGACCACGCCTGGCAGCTCGAGAGCCTGGAAACGCTGCACGGGGCGGGGGTGCCGCTGCAGCTGGGGCTAGAGATGGTGCCGGCGCCACGCCAGGCGGCGCTCGATCGCTACGCCGCCGGCGCCACCGATGAGAACACGTTCCTGAAGGAGGTGGGCTGGGCCGAGGTGTGGGGCCACGATCAGGCGCTGTACCTGCCGCTGCTGCGCTGGGCCCGCCAGCGGGGCGTGCCGCTGTTGGCGCTGAACGCCGAACCGGCGCTGGTGCGGCGGGTACGGCGGCAGGGGCTGGCGGCGGTGCCGTCCGCGGAGCGGCAGGGGATCGGCGAGCCGGCGCCGCTGGGGGCGGCCTACCGGGAGCGACTGCGAAAGGCCTGGCTGGGCCACGGCGGCAGCGGCCCAGGGGGCAGCGGCAGCGGCACCAGCGCCGCCGAGCGGGCCGACCTGGAGCGCTTCCTCGACAGCCAGCGCCTGCGCGACCGGGCGATGGCCGAACGGCTGGCGGCCGCGCGCCGGGCCGATCCGCGGCGGCTGGTGGTGGCCCTGATCGGCCGGGGGCACCTGGAGGACGACGACGGCGTGCCCGCCCAGCTGCGGGCCCTGGGGATGGGGCCGAGCGCCGCGCTGCTGCGGCCGCAGACGCCACCGGCCTGTGCCCCGGCCCCGCGCGGCGCCCGGCTGGGGGCCTACCTGGAGAGCAGCGAAGGGGCGGTGTGGGTGCGGCGGGTGGCGCCGGGATCAGCGGCGGCGGCGGCCGATCTGCGCCCCGGCGATCGGATCGTGGCTGTAAACGGCGAGGTGGTGCAGCGGGCGGGCCAGGTGATCCTGCGGGTGGCGAACCAGCCGCAGGGCCAGCCCTTGCGCCTCACCGTGGAGCGCGCCGGCCGGCGTCGCACCGTGGTGGTGACCCTGCCGCCTCCGCCCGCGGCCCCCAGCGCCGGAGCCACGAGCGCCCCGGCCCCCGCCAACGGGGAGAATGGCGCCACACCAGGTCCGCTCGCCCTCTCCCCCTGAGCGCACCCTCGCCCTTCCCCCTGAGCGATCGATGACCGCCGCCAGCAGCCCCGCCCACCCGCAAGCCGCCGGCGAAGGCGCGGCGCCCCCGGCTTCCGCCAACATCGTGTGGCACCAGGCCACGGTGAGCCGGGCCGACCGGGCTCAGCAGCGCGGCCACCGCAGCGCCATCCTCTGGTTCACGGGACTGAGCGGCGCGGGCAAGAGCACGCTGGCAAACGCCGTGAATGCGGCCTTGTTTGAGAAGGGCCTGAGCTGCTACGTACTCGACGGCGACAACATCCGCCACGGCCTCTGCAAAGACCTGGGCTTCTCCGACGCCGACCGAGAGGAGAACATCCGCCGCATCGGCGAGGTGGCCAAGCTGTTCCTCGATGCCGGCGTGGTGGTGCTCACGGCTTTTGTGTCACCGTTCCGCGCCGACCGCGCCCGCGCCCGCGGCCTGGTGGAGCCGGGCGACTTCATCGAGATTCACTGCGCCGCCGACCTGGCGGTGTGCGAAGAACGCGACACCAAGGGCCTCTACGCCAAAGCCCGCGCCGGCCAGATCCCGGAATTCACAGGCATCTCCAGCCCCTACGAAGCCCCCGAAGCCCCCGAGCTCCGCATCGACACCGGCAACCGCGCGCTGGAGACCTGCGTAGCGGAGGTGCTTACCCACCTCGAGAGCGCCGGGGTGATTCTCTCGCCAAATCAACACTAAAAACCGCGCATTCCGACCCATCGATCCGAATCATTAAGACATAGCACCGCCACTGCAACCCTACCCCGAAGAACACCTAGCATTCTTGTTGATTAGGCCCAGATACATGCTCCGACTCTTTCGAATCGGCATTGGAATTAGCGCACTTGGCATGACAGCCTGCGGCTTGCTTGCCCTGACCATCGGCATCAGCCGACTATGGAGCATCCTGCTCGATGTGATCGATGGCAAGCATTCCCTGGAGCTCGAGCTCTCGCTCATCGGCACCGTGGATCTCTTTCTCCTGGGCACCGGCATCCTGGTGATTACGGCAGGCATTGTGAACATGATGATCCGCAGCGTACCGGTGCCCAAGAGCCTGCAATTCAGAGATCTCCATCAACTCAAAAGCACCTTTGCCAGCTTCCTGATTCTGGCGATGGCGATCATCTACCTCGAAAGCCTGGCCTCCTTGCGCTCCCTGGAAAGCACAACATCCTCCAACCCGATCGCCCTGCTCTACGCCGGCTTGGGCTTCCTCGCCGTTACGGGCGGCCTCGTGCTGTTTCAGCGCCATAGCCACCACACCCAGCACTGAACCTCGAGACCCGAAGCCGGCAGCCCCACACCGATGACCAACCCAAACGACCACAGGCCGCCCCAAAGCGATCTCTCCCCGGCGGAGGCCCTGCGCGAGCGGCTGACCCAGGGCAGCGCTCGCCTGTGGGTACTCCTGGCCACCACTTTGGTTTGGGTGATGGACGTGAGTCTGTTCAATCACATCAAAGCGCACCACATCGTCGCCAACACCTACAACGAAACCCTGCACCGCATCGAACAGGCCAGCACCATCACCTTTGTGATCGTGACCATTGGCCTTGCCCAGGCCCTGTTTCGCTCACGCCAAGCGCAGCTCTTTCGCTGGGCGCTGGCCTACCTGGTGGTTTCCATGGCGCAGGTGGTAGCCAATGTGGTGTCGATGGTGGCGACCGCCAGTGCCTTGGAGGGCGGCGGCCTTGCCGGCCTATGGGATGTGGCAGGCGTCTACATGCAGAGCGTGATTGTTTTCATGTTTATCTATATCTTTCTCGATGTCTCAACCCCTGGCGGCGCGTTTGTGTGGCCCTCGCGCGATGGCGAGCCACCGCCAACACCCCATGTAATCGACTATCTCTTTATCTCCCTCAACGTGAATTCCACCTACGGCCCAACCAGCGAAACCGTGATGTCACGGCCAGCCAAGCTGTTCATGTCCCTGCAGGTGATCTTGGCGATCATGATGCTCACCGTTCTCATCGCCCGGGCAGTGAGTGCCTGACGCCACCCTCCGTCACCATCGGTTCGCCAGCCCGGAGCCGCACCGCCCAAAAGTCGAGGAAGGTTTTGCCACAACTCGCCAGCGGCACGGCCAGCAGCAGGCCGAGCAGTTCGCCCAGGCCCAGCAGGCTGCCGAGGCGGGCGCCGATCGGCAGGCTGATCAGTAGCCAGGCCGGCTGCAGGCCCACGATGCTGCCCATCAGGCGCGGCTGGATCACCTGATCCACCACCTGGCCCACCGTGATCGCGGCGGCCAGCACCTCCAGGCCCTGGCGCGGATCCTCCAGAGCCAGCAGCAGGCTCACCAGCACGATCGTGACCGCACTGGCATAGGGCACCAGGGTGGTGAAGCCGATCGCCACCGCAAACAGCACGCCGTAGGGAATGCCCAGCAGCGTGAACACCACCATCTGCAGGCCGCTGAGGATCAACGCCAGCAGCACCTGGCCGCCGAAGTAGCCGCGGAAAGTGCGATCCAAGGTGCTAGTTACCACGGTGCGCACCCCCGGCGGCAGCCAGGCCGCCAGCCCCGCCGCGATCCGCTCGCCGCCCACCAGCAGGAACACCGACAACACCAGCACGATCACCACATTCACCGTGAGGCCCAGCGTGGCCCCGAGCAGGCCCAGCAATCGCTGGCTCAGCTGGGTGGCGATCTTGCTGGTGCGGGTGATCAGCTCGCTGCTCAGGTCGCCGAAATCGCTCGGCAGGCCCCGCTCCACCGCCCACTCCTGCAGCCGCCCCAGCAGCACCTCCCCCTCCGCCAACCAGCCCGGCAGCGTCGTGATCAGTTCATCGAGCTGCTGCACCAGCCGCGGCAGCAGCCACACCGTCACCAGGGCCACACCGCCGAAGCCAACCCCCAGCACCAGGGCCAGCGCCAGCGAACGCGGCAGGCCCCGATCCACCAGCCAGCGGCAGGGGATGTCGAGCAGGAAGGCGATCAGCGCCGCCGTGACAAACAACGCCGGGAAGGGCGCCAGGGGCAGCAGCAACTGGCGCAGCACCCACAGGTTGAGCACCAGAAGGGGAGGGCCAGGCTGAACCGCAGCCAGGGGGGAAGCACCAGCCGCTCAAGCATGGACGGAAGGGGAGGGGAAACGGAATTCCCAGCGATCAGGGT
>CANEWU010000101.1 GCA_947442825.1 Synechococcaceae cyanobacterium | reverse complement strand
TCTCTTCCCCGTTCTCTACGGCATTTGCTTTTTGGTGCTCCTCTGGCAGGCATTCCGGGTGATGGCCCAGGGGTTCCGAGCCGTTCCCCGCCCTGGCGACATCCCCAGCAACCGCCCCGCTGACCGCCCCGCCAACCGCATCGCGGACCGCCCCACCGACCGCACCGGGCGGGTCACGGTTCACCCAGAACTGCTCGACGCCGACGGCCAGATCACACGCGAAGATCTGCTGACCGTGCGCTTCAGTGGGGACAACGAACAGCCGGCCATCCCGGGAGATGCCCCTGAGGCCTCCTGAGCCGGTGGGGTCCGCCCTACGGTTTCCCTGCGTGATTCCGCAACCCCAGCCTCGCCGATGTCCGACCCGAGAACCCGAATCGTCGCCGCGGTGCTGAACGGCTTGAAACTCCCGCCCCGCTTTCGCCTGCGGATGGTGAAGGAAGACCCGATACGTCTCGAGCTCAGCATCACCCCCGCCTACGGCAAGCAGCCGATCCTGGTTGGGATCGTGGAATCCCAGGATCTGGTCGCTCGGCGCGACCGGGAAGGCCGCATCCCGCGCGATCTCCAGGGCACCTGGGACTGGACCGTGCGCCACGGCAAGGTCAGCACCGGCGGCTGGAACCCCTACCTGAAGGAAGCCCTGCAGACGATGTTCGAAACCGGCCTGCCGGCGATCGTCTACGAGGAGACCACCGGCGAGGCATACCATCCCGTGGATGGCGTCCGGCACGTGCGCTGAGTCCCAGCGATCCCGCCATCGCCGGCCTGTCCCTGCCGATCGATCGCCATCTGCCGGCGATCGTGGAGACCCTCGTTGCGGGCTCCACTGTGCTGCTGCAGGCAGCCCCCGGAGCGGGCAAGACCACCCGCGTTCCCCTGGCCCTGCTGCAGGCCCTGCAGCCCGGGGAGCGCATCTTGCTGCTCGAGCCGCGGCGGCTCGCAGCCCGGGGCGCCGCCGAGCGGCTCGCCCAGGGCCTGGCCGAACCGGTGGGCGCCCAGGTGGGCTACTCCGTACGCCTGGAACGCCGCACCTCCGCCGCCACCCGCCTGGAGGTGGTCACCTACGGCCTGTTCCTGCGGCGGCTCCAGGCCGATCCCGCCCTCGAGGGCGTGGCCTGCGTGATCTTCGATGAGTTCCACGAGCGGCCGGCGGAGGCGGATCTGGCCCTGGCCCTCACCCGCGAGGCCCGCAGCCTGGTGCGGCCCGACCTGCGGCTGCTGCTGATGTCCGCCACCCTCGATCTGGAGCCCCTGGCGGAGCGGCTCGACGGGGCCCAGGTGATCCGCAGCGAAGGCCGCAGCCATCCGGTCGCAGTGGCGCACCAGCCCCCCCGGCCCGAGGAGCCCCTGCCCCGACAGGTGCTGCGGGCCCTTGAGCAGCACTGGCTGGGCGAGCGGGATGGGGCCGAAACCGTACTGGTCTTTCTGCCGGGGCAGCGGGAGATCCAGGCCTGCCTGCGCCTGATCCTCGAGCAGTCCTGGGCCAGCGGGCTGGACTGCTGCCCCCTGCACGGCCAGCTGCCGCTGGAGGCCCAGCGGCGGGCCATCCGCCCGGCCCAGGGCGCCGCCGGCAAGGTGGTGCTCACCACCTCGATCGCGGAAAGCTCACTCACGATCGAAGGGGTAAGGCTGGTGATCGACAGCGGCCTGAGCCGGGTCAGCCGCTTCGATCCCGGCACAGGGATGGATGGCCTGGTGACCCTGCCGGCCAGTCAGGCCAGCGCCGAGCAGCGACGCGGACGGGCCGGACGGCTCGGGCCCGGACGGGTGCTGCGGCTCTGGTCGCCGGCGGAGCAGCAACGCCGGCCAGCCTTCGATGCGCCGGAACTGCGGGGGATTGATCCGCTGCCGATCGCTCTGCAGCTGGCCGCCTGGGGCAATCCTTTGGGGGAGGGCCTGCCCTGGCTGGAGCCCCCCGCGCCCGGTCCCCTGCGGGAGGCCCGTCAGCTGCTGGGGCAGCTCGGCGCCCTCGCAGCTGACGGCCGCCTCACCCCCCACGGCCGCGCCATGGCCGGCCTCGGTCTGCACCCCCGGCTGGCCCACATGCTGTTGCGGGGCCAGGAATGCGGCTGGCTGGAGACAGCGACCGCCCTGGCGGTGCTGATCAGCGAACGGGATCCCCTGGGGCGCCAGGAGGCGGGGGCCGACCTGCTGCGACGGCTCGATTGGCTGCGCACGCAAGTCGGTGGGGCCCGGGCGCCGATGCGACGGCTGCAGGAGCAGCTGCGACGGCAGGTGGAGCAGCTGCTCCTGCAGGTGGAGGCGGGCGCACCGCACGACAAAGACGCAGGGGAGACCTGGCAGGTCGCGCAACTCCTGGCCTGGGCCTACCCGGAGCGCCTGGCCCTGGCGCGCACCCCGGGCGACGGCCGTTTTCTGCTGCGTGGCGGACGCGGCGCCTGGCTGCCGCCGGACGATCCGCTCGCGGCGGTGGAAGCCCTGGCGATCGCCAGCCTGGATGGCCAGGGCCGCGACGCCCGGGTGCTGCTCGCCGCGCCCCTGCCACGGCCCTTGCTGGAGGCGCTGGCCCGCGCGGAGGGCGAGAGCGAGAAACGGGCCTTCTGGGACGGGGCGACGGAGCGGCTGCGTTGCGAACAGGTGCGCCGTCTCGGGGCCCTGGTGCTGGAGCGCCGTCCGTGGGAACCCGAAGCGGGCGAAGGTGGCCCCAGCGAGGCCTGCCTGCGGGAGGCCCTGGCGGAGGGCCTGCGGGAGCTTGGACTGGAGGCCCTGCCCTGGACCCCACTCTCCCGCCAGCTGCAACAACGGCTGGCCCTGGCGCATCGCCATCTCGGCCCGCCCTGGCCCGACCGCCGCTGGTCCACCCTGGCCCACAACCCGATCACCTGGCTGGAGGACTGGGTCACAACCGTGCGTTGCCGCCAGGATCTGCAGCGGATCGAGCTGATCGAGGCGCTCTGGGGCGATCTCAGCTGGGACAGACGTCGGGAGCTGGAGCGATGGCTGCCTCCCTCCCTGCCGGTGCCCTCGGGCAGGCAGGTGCCCCTCGCCTATGGCGAGGAGGATGTGGTGCTGGCGGTGAAGCTGCAGGAGATGTTCGGCGCCAACACAACCCCCTCCGTGCTGGAGGGGCGCCTGCCGGTCACGGTCCATCTGCTCTCGCCAGCGGGGCGGCCGGTGGCGATCACCCGTGATCTGGAGGGGTTCTGGCGGGAGGGGTACGGCCAGGTCCGCCGAGAGTTGCGGGGCCGCTACCCGAAGCACCCCTGGCCCGAAGACCCTCGCACCGCCGTGGCCACCGCGCTCACCCGCAACCGCCAGGAGCGGGGGAACGCCCCGCCACCATGAGGGAGGGGGCGGCCACGTCCGCGGCCAGATCGCCCAAGAGCTCTGCGAAGCCGAAGTGGAGCAGCCCCTCGAGGATGCCCTCGCAGCCTTCCCCACGGGCGCGATAGGTGGCGGGAAGGCGCGGCAGCGCGGCCACCAGGTCGGGCTCGGCGTTCCCCACCATCACCCCGGGCAGGCCGGTCTCGAACATCGCCAGATCATTGAGGGAATCGCCGGCGGTGACCACCCGCTCCGCTCCGATCTCCAACCACCCCAGCAGGATCTGCAGCGTGGTCCCCTTATTGACGCCGGCGGGCAGCACATCGAGGTACCGATCCCCCGAGATCAGCCAGTCGACGCCATGCGGCTCGAGTTCAACCAACCGCTGACGATCGATGGCCGCGACATCGATGAGATAGGCCAGGCGCCGATCCGCAGTCACAGGCTGGGCGGAGAGACCCGGCATGGAGGCCAGCAGCGGCAACAGCCGCTCCGGCTTGCCCCGCCAGCGCGCCTCGATCGGATCGACCGCCAAGGGTACGGGCTGGAGGCTGGCGCCGCAGGCGAGCGTGCTGCCCACATCCCCGATCACCAGATGGGGCGGATGCAGCCCCATCTCCTGCTCCGCCGCCAGCAGCCCCCGCACCGACCGCAGATCCCGTCCCGTGCTGTACACATGCAGCACCCGCTCCCGCTCGCTGGCCAGCCAGGAGTAAAGCCGCCGCCGCCAGCGGGGCGGCCCATCGAGCAGCGTGCCATCGAGGTCGGTGACCAGCACCAGCTCGGGCTGACGGGGCAAGAGAACGCGGATCTGCTGCTGCAGGCGCTCCCGGGGAAGTGGCGAAACCGCCATGGAGGCTGGCAACGGCCGATAGGGCGGCATTCTGGCCCCACCTCACCGCGACTAGGCTGCCCACCGGCCTATCGGCGCGCCATGGCACCCTCTCACCCCCCTTCGGCACCGGGTCGCCCCTCCCGCTGGTTCCCCAGCAATCGCCGCGATGGGTCGCGCCTGCTCAGCAGTGCCCTGATGGTCTGCGGAGTGGGCCTGGTGCGCCTCGACCACCCGGTGGGCCAGCTGGTGTTCCTTGTGGCGGGTCTGGTGAGCCTGTTCTGGTGGCGCCAGTACCGCCGCCTGACCGTCTGAGTGCCCCGTGCGTTCCCCCTCACCGGCCACCGCCATGCGCCCCCCCAGCGAGGGCGTCCCCCGCTACAGCGTCCGCGAGCTCAATGAGTCGATCGGCGCGCTGCTTGAGCGGGGCTTCGCGCCGCGCTTTCTGGTGGAGGCCACCGTCAGCCGGCCGCAGCGCAAGAAGGGACACCTCTGGCTCACGCTCACCGACGGCGAGGCCTCCATTTCGGCGGTGGTGTGGGCGTCCACCCTGGAGCGCCTGAGCTTCGTACCCGAGGAGGGGGACGGGGTGGTGGTGGTGGGCAAGCTGAATTTCTGGGCAGCCCGGGCCAACCTCACGGTGCAGGTGCTCGACCTGCGCCCGGGGCTCACCGCGGTGCTGCGCCAGTTCGAGAGGGTGCGCGCCCTGCTGGAACCGGAGGGACTCTTCGCCGTAGAGCGGAAGCGGCCCTTGCCACGGCTCCCGCGGCGCATCGCCCTACTCACCAGCGTGCCCAGCTCGGCACTGGCCGACATGCTGCGCACGGCGCGAGAGCGCTGGCCCGCCACGGGGCTTCTGGTGGTGCCGATCCCGGTACAGGGGGCGGTGGAGGAAAAGATCGTTCGCGCGCTCTCCGAGATCTCCACCCGAGCAGAGGCCCTGGGAATCGATGCCCTGGTGCTGGCCCGCGGGGGCGGCAGCCGCGAAGATCTGGCGGTGTTTGATGGGGTGGCCCTGGCCCGCTGCCTGGCTCACAGTCCGGTGCCGGTGGTCTGCGGACTCGGCCACGAGGACGACACGACCATCGCCGATCTGGTGGCGGATCACCGGGCGGCGACCCCCACGGCCGCCATCGTGGCCCTGCTCCCCGATCGACAGGCGGCCCTCCAGGAGATCGGCCGCAGCCGTGCCCACCTGCAACGCTCGCTGACGCTGCGCCTGGAGGCGGCCCGGCATCGGCTTGGCCAACAGCGCTCCCAGCTGGCCTCCCTGCATCCGATCCGTCTACTGGAGCAACAACGGCGCTGGCTTGCCCAGCAGAGGCTCCTGCTGCAAGCCCTTTCCCCCCAGCACCTGCTGGCGCGGGGGTTCAGCCTGCTGCTCGATGGAAGGGGGCTACCGGTGCGCTCCCTCGGCCAGCTGCAGCCAGGGGAGGCAATCGAGGTGCAGGTGGTGGATGGCCGCGTGCGCGCCCTTGTGGCGGAGCTGCTGCCGGCCTCCACCGCCCCCCTTCCCCCTCCCTTGCCCCACTCCTCCTGATGCCACGCACAAGCCGCGCCCGTCCTCAAGATCCAGGCTCAGACACCCCCACGGACGGGGGGGCGTCTGAGCTTTCATACCGACAGGCCCAGACAGCTCTGGATCTCACGTTGGCGGAACTGCAGACCAGCGATCTCGATGTGGAAGCGATGGCGTCGCTGTACCAGCGCGCCCAGGCCTACGCCGAACGCTGCGAGGCCCTGCTGAACCAGGTGGAACAGGAGGTGATGCAATGGGATCCCCAACTCCCGGATCAGCCCCCCCGATCGCTGCAGCCATGACCGATCCCCAACCAATCCCAGTCCCAGTTCTCCCCTCCCCCAACAGACCCGAACAGAGGCCGCTGGGAGCGATCGCATGGCTCTATCTGGCCTTGTCCGTGGCGGGAGGCGTTCTGCCCTGGTTGGCCAATCTGGCTTTTCTGAAGCAATACGGTCCCAGCTTTGATCTTGGGCTCTTCGTGGGACTGGCCAACGACAATCCGGCGGCCCAATCCCTATCCCGCGACCTGGCGATAGGAGCCAGCGCGGTAACGATCTGGATGGTGAGTGAGAGCCGCCGCCTCAAGATGAGGGGCCTACCGTGGGTGCTGCTGAGCTGCGTGACTGTCGCCTTCGCCTTTGGGGCGCCGCTGTTTCTGCACCTGCGAGAGCGGCGACTGCGGGAACTGGAGAACACCAGCGTCGATGGCGACAGCGGGGAAACCAACAGGCAACAGACTCCGTCCTGAGGCTGCGTTATCTCCGTTTGGATGGATGACGCTCACCCACCGATCTTGTCCGTAAATGCCTGAAGACCCCTTACCGGGGCTGACGTTCATGGCGGGCCCGGGTCCTCGGATCCCTCCCCTGCGGGGCCAGACGTTGCACCGGTATGAGCTTGGCGGGCAGGTACATCCACAGCCTCAATGGTGATCGTCGCGTTGCGTGGATCAATTTCCAAGGGAGCATCGCGCCAGGCAGACACCCCTTCCCCTTCCGCCACGGGTGCACCGCAGGCCGGACAGGCCGACGATCCAAAGCTGACGGCCCCGCAGCTGGTGCAGGTGTGGAGGCGTTGGCGAAGGATCCGCCAGCCAACCCAACCGACCAAACCCGCGAGGAGCGGAAGCAGCAGCAGGGTGAGGGTCAGCCCGCCCAAAAGGTTGAGGAGGAACCGGCCAGCTGGGCCTGGCACAAGCAGCAGCAAGGCCAGCAGCAGCCAGGGCCAGGGGATGGAGCGATTCATCAGCGCTGGAAACGGCGATCGTTTTCGAACCAACGCTCCAACGCCGCCATTGCCTCAATGCCGAGCCATGCCAACAGAAGGCTGGCCCCGAGCCACACCCCCACCGCGAGAACCCCGATCAGCACCGGAGCCAGGGCCAGGACGACAACACCGGCCAGTACCAGGGCACCGATGGCGGTGCAGGCAAGGGTCAGGGCACCGGGGAGGGATCGCACCGAGGGGGTGAGGGGAGCCACGAACACACACACTGGGGGAAGACCATCCTCACCCTTTGCTGGGTTGAGCCTCGACAAGAGGGGGTGTGGATCGCCCCCCCAGGGGACGACGGGCCAGCACCAGGCTCAGGCATTGGCCGTAGTAGAGGAGAACACCCACGAGCCAGATCCAGAGGGTCAAAACCAGAACGCCACCCACCACTCCATAGGCCTGGAAACGTACGCCAAGCAGGAGCAGGGAGCGTGCGAGCAGGAGGTTCAGGAGGGTGAGGGAAACGCTGAGTAGCAGCGCACCCGGAATCAGAGGACGCCAGGGGATGCGCCGTGAAGGGAGCATCCAGAGAAAGACGAGACTGGCTGCAAAGCCGAGCAGGAGGGACAAGCTGAGATCTACGCCTGCGGAAACGTTGCCTATGCCTTGCAGACCTCGGGGGAGAGTTGCGACAACCCAGGTACGGAGATGGCTGGAGCCAAAAAGACGAAGATTGCTGATCAACTGATCCAGACCAATAACCAGAACCAACAACAAAAGCAACACCAGACTTTTCAAACGCAGAAGTAGATAGCGCCGTACCAGTTGCTGCCAAGGGAGATTCTCAAAGCCGAAGGGACGATTCCACCAGATACGATCGGCTCCTCGCTGCAGGGTGAGATAGATATTACTGGCACTGAGACAAAGGAGAAGAAGCCCCAAGAGTCCCGCCCCGGATCCCTGGCTAGTAAAACGCTGCAGCGTCGCCGCGAACAGTTCCACCTCAGAGACTGACAGGACTCGACCAACAAGGTCAAGGAGTCTCTGAACCAACTCCCGATCATTTCCCAAAACACGCGAAGCTATTGCCAACGCGATGAGGAGTGCAGGAAAAAACGACTGCAATGTATGGTACGCAAACGCGGCACTCAAATCAATGCAATCAGCCCGCAGCCAAAGTGAATATGCCTCCCAGAACGGGCTCGACAAACGCCTAATCAGTCTGCACCTAAGCACTCAAAGTTTTATCAGTGATTCAGGTAGGCACAGCAAGGAGTCCAATGGGACATACGCGTGGTGGCCCTAGGTCGACGATAGCCGCATCTGCCAAGAGCCGCCCTCCCCGCTGGCCACTCTGAGCACCAATTCCACTCTGAGGACCAATTCCTCTGTGACCCCATCAGTTCCTCTGTGATCACCAGTTCCTCGGTCCTTGCCGTTTTTGACAGCTGCACTCCGCTTGCGCTCCAGCCAGTCCTAAATGTCCTTGCCCTTGCCTTAGCGCCTTTTTGTCGTGAGGTTCAGGATGCGGCAACACTAGGCTAGGCTCCTCTGACGGTTTCAGCCCCTCCAGGAAGCAGACACAAAAAAAGCCACCATGCGGTGGCTTTCGTTGGAGACAAGGAGCAATATACTCCTGTGCTGAATACTCCTGTGCTGATGTTAAAAAGTTTTACCTGGCATCGAGCTATTTTCGCAGGGGGCTACCCCCCAACTATCGTCGCCGCTGCTGCGTTTCACGCCCGAGTTCGAGATGGATCGGGGTGGGACCACAACGCCATGGACACCAGGATAGATCTTTCCCCAGGAGAACCCTGAGAACTGCATAGGTTAACCAAATTATTGCTTACTATCATTTGGAAAACCAAATGATCTTGGGCAGTAGCTGGCTCTGGATTGAATCGCGTAGAGCGCTCGATGGTTGGTCAAGCCCTCGGTCTATTAGTACTCCTCCGCTTCACACATTACTGCGCTTCCACGTAGAGCCTATCAACGGGTGTTCTTCCCGTGACCTTACTGGCTTATGCCATGGGAACACTCATCTTGAGGTGGGCTTCCCACTTAGATGCTTTCAGCGGTTATCCGCTCCGCACATGGCTACCCAGCGTTTACCGTTGGCACGATAACTGGTACACCAGAGGTGCGTTCCTCCCGGTCCTCTCG